>JAEZOA010000013.1 GCA_023441625.1 Bacillota bacterium | reverse complement strand
ATACCACCCTTTTCATATACGTTAATAGTAAATAAATACTATCATAGTGAGAGCCTTTATTAAAAATTATTTCCAAAATAAAGGATCAAAATAACATGTAACTTTATTATAAGTCAATATTTTTATAATTTTGCTTATAAAATGCATTTATCATTAGTAAAAAATATTACAGAAAGGTAAAACCACAAGAAATTATTAATGGCGCAAATGTATATATTCTACAAAAAATAGAAAAATCCTTTATTTTTTATATATTGATTATAAATATAAAGGATTTTTAATTAAAGATATAGAATTATTTTATATAATTTAACTTTGTGTAGAAAAGGAGTATTTACATGAAAAATGTAAAAAGCACTGTTTTAGGTGCATTTAGTATAGTTATTGTCATATCCCTACTTTCTTCAGCAATTTCTTTTTTCGGGTACACAAAGGTTATTGATTCTCTGAACAATTTCCAAGTTAATAAAGCCAATCAGGATAAGCTTCTAGAGCTAAGCCAACTCAGTGCAAGAAGACAGCAGCTTCTTACACAGAGTGTTACTTCCTTGAATGATGAAGGGGACAAAGAATTTAAGGAAATAGGAAAAACTATAGATGATATAGTAAACAAACTTGGTAAGGAAGATATTAGTGTTGAGGATGCTAAGATTGCTCAGGAGCTTGTTAAAATAAATAAAGAATATAATGATATGTATTTAAGTGTTATATCAGGTGATATAAAGGCTTTTGATAAAAAGAGCATTGCTGAGTTTTCCAAGAGTACCCAAGTACTATATGAGGGTATTCAAAAAATTCAGCTAGAACTTAAGCAAACACTTTCAGAAGAACTTGAAACTCAAATAAAAGTGTCCTTAGATGATATTATAGATATTAATAGAAGAATTGGATTAATAAATTCTGATGCACAGAATTTAGACAGCTCTTTTGTGGAGATAAAAAATCTCTTAGCCCAGCTACTATTACAAATACAAGGTGAGCCTTCAGAGAACACTTCATCTAAAGAGGAGTTCAATAATAAAATTGAAGAATTAAAACAGAAAATATCTTTAGCTGCAAGCAATACAACATCTGTTTTAGAAAACTCACAGCCTACATATGGATTTGATAGAGTGCAGAGCATGAAAAAAATATTTAGTGGATTACAGGAGTATGAAAGAATAGATGAATTAATTGCCTTGACCCAAGAGAATAATTTAAGTATTCTGTATTGCGCTGCAACATTTGAGGATACATCTTCTAGCTTTAAAGAAAATAATATTAGAATTAATCAGCTTTTAGTAGATATGGATAAAAGTGGGAAAGACAAAGAAAAGATTGCTCAGCTACTAAGCCAAAATTCTTCGTACAATAGTGTTGCGCAAGAAATTTATGATAGGGCTGCTATAATGAAACAGTCTAACATAACAAATGGATATAGAAATATGACAGAGATGAATAAAGCTTTTTCTGATAATATTGATAAGCTGAGAGCTTCTTTTAATAACTACTTTGCTAACGATATCAAAGCTTCTGAAGATACAAAAAAAGCAATTTTGTGGATTTTTGTTGGTATAACTTTGCTTTCCATAATTGCAGGAATGATAATTGCTATTCTTTTGTCAAAGAGAATAGCACACCCAATTAATGCACTTGCTTCCATGCTAGCACGAGTTGAAAAGGGAGATTTGACCTTGAGGGCTAACATTGAGTCGGAAGATGAAATAGGGGGGTTAGGAAAACAGGTAAACAATGTCCTGGATGGTCAGCAGAGAATGGTTGAGCAATTCAGAGATTCTACTAATGAAATAAGTAACCTTAAACAGAGACTAATAGAGGTAGTTAAGCAGAATAGAGATAGCGTTAATAAAATTTCAAATTATAAAAACTCAGATAATGTTATGGAAACAGGAATTGATACTGAAAGTATTTTAACAGATGTACGCTATGTATCAGAGCAAACGAAAAAGGCTGTAGACGACAGCATAAAAGCTATTGAGGTTGCAAAATCGAGAGAAAAGGAAGTTGAGCAAGCTGGAATAGTATTTAATACGGTTAATGAAACGGTTAAGTCCATTGCCGCCTCTATTTCAAAGCTAGAACTATCATCTGGGAAAATTGGAGAGATAACAAATACAATTACGCAAATAGCATCACAGACCAATTTGCTTGCACTTAATGCGGCGATTGAGGCTAATAGAGCTGGACAGCAGGGAAAGGGCTTTGCTGTGGTTGCTGATGAGATAAGAAAGCTATCAAATGCCAGTAACAATTCAGCTGGAGAAATTAAGACTCAAATTAAGGAAATACAAGAAAGCATAAGCTTTGCAGTTGAAAAAATGAATATAGGTGTTGTTGGAGTTGAAGCTGGTGCATCAAGGATAAATGAGGTAAAAGAAGGGATTGTAGAAATAATAGAATCTGTTAACCTTGTTGCTGAGACAATAAAGGCTTCCGCAGAAAAAGCAAGTACTCAATATGAGTCCACAATGCAGTTTGTTGAGGCAGTAGATAGTATGTCAAAGACGACCAAAGAAGAGGCAACCTCTTCAGCAAATAATGAATTAGAAGATACTATAGCATTACAGGCAAGGACCTTAAAAGACCTTGACCAAATATCTCAGCTCTTGCTTGAAGCTTCTGATGAACTAAAGAATATTTCAAGTAATGTTAAAATTTAAATTTGATTTTTTAAATAAATATTGGAAAATAAAGGTTAAAACCTATGTTGTTGTGGAATACTTATAATAACGGCATACTGATTCAAATAATTAAATAATTTATTTGTCCCTTATATAGGGACATTTTTTTTGTATTAAAAACTTTAAGGAGTAACTAAAAAAGTTACTCCTTAAAAAGTAATTAAAAACATTCAATTTATATACTATAAAATAAGCTTACATTGCGCGCCCGGGAATAATCGCATCTATTATGCCATATATTACTGCTGCAATTAATGCACCTAAAATAGTTACATTATATCCAGGAACAATAAACTTTATAGCGTAGATTATAATTGCTGCTAGAATAAAGCCAGAGATTCCTCTGCCAAAGGGGGCAGCATTGATACCTGTAATTTTATTTACCAGCCAATCCAAAACTGCCAGAACTATTGCAGCAATTACTAGTGAAAACCATGATGAAATTGCAAAACCTGGAGTAAAAAATGCTGTTATTGCTAATACAACGATTCCTACGACCAAACGTAATAAAAATTGTCCAAAGCTTGATCTTTCCTTATGTTCTACTTTTTCCATATAATATTATCCTTTCTTAAAGAAGTTGAATACAATATCTTATTAACTCTCTTTATTTGAATACAACTATAGTTATTTTTAACTTTATATTAAATGCTATACAGCTAATTTGTGGAATAATAATTTTGATATATACAATGAATTAGTTAAATGAAAAAAGCAAAGAATAAAAGCATATAAAATAGAAGGAGGATTACGCAGAACAAAAATTGGAATTAAAAAGTACTGCGTAACAATAAGTAAATGAATGAAAATGAAGTAGAAATTACGACGTATGATAGGCTACTTAGGGCATGGGAAAATTCCATGGAACTTGTCAGAGATTATGAAATGTATTCAAAAAGAATAGAAGACCAACAAGTTAAACAGGTTTTTAAACAATTTGCACAGGATGAAGGAATGCATGCGACTACTTTGCGGGAAATGCTTTTGGACTACAAGAAGCAGTAAAATTCTAAAAATTGGTGTTGAAGCCTTATTACAAGATTGGTGTATTAGCTTATGCCACTTGAAACTTTGCCGATTGCATATGATAAAATTATATGCAATCGGTAGTAAAGGATATAGGAATTAATCTGATGACAGTCTAAGATTCCTTATAAATTGGCAAAGTAGCTGACTCTATCCCATGGATTTCATCACAATTGGGGCAAACAGAAATTTTAACCTTACAAGCATTTGATTAGCAATACCTGGAACAACGATTACCCGTCGTTTTTTTAATGCATCAATCGATTTGTCTACTAATTCATCAGTTGTCATAGTAAATAGTTTAGGGTAGTTCTTTTTTACCCCCTTAAATTCTTCTGTGGAATGAAAATTAGTAATCGTATAGCCTGGATTGAGTGCTTGGACCTTTATGTTTTTATCACACAATTCCATGGCCAGATTCTGGGAGAATCTATTTAAATATGCTTTGGTAGCGCAATGCACAACATTATTATTTAATGTCATTAATGATAGCAGGGAAGAAACATTAATAATAATCCCTCTGTTGTTTTTGATCATTTTAGGGATTGCAGCATGAGTAAGATGAGTACTTGTAAGAATATGTAATTGAATCATTGATAATTGTTTATTCAAATCCTGCTCTATAAAGTGTTTTCGCAAAGCAAATCCAGCGCAGTTAATTAATGCTACAATATTTTCATTCTGATTTATACTCTCTTCAACTCTTTTTACATCGCTATCATCTGATAAATCTGCATCAATAACTTCAACTTGTACACCATAGGATTTTTTAATGTCACTTGCCACATCATTCAGTTTTGTTATATTGCGCGCTACTAAAACTAAACTACAGCCCAGTGATGCAAACCTATTAGCGTACGCTTCACCTATTCCACTCGATGCCCCTGTAATCAATGCATAATCCGTTTTTTGAAAATTCCAAGACTTTACCATAAAATCCCCTCCAATATTATTAATAAATTTATACAATATTGTTTAGTATCTAAACAATAAGATAACATTATATCAATGTCAAAAATACTAACTAAATCTATTGTTCTATATTCTTGCAAATTTTCGATATCATTTTTAAGAAGTCAATCAAATAAGAGGTATGTTCATTTGTTTGAGTTTCTAAAAAGCTTCTTATCTGCGGATCGATAATCTTATGAATGTTTTTATGCCCATTAAAAACAATGATACCTTCTTCGGTTAATTTCAACAAAACCTCTTTTTTGTTGTTCTTATTATTGTACTTTTCTATTAGTTTTTTGTCGTTCAATTTTTTGAGTATTTGCGATACCGCACCTTTTGTTACACCAATTTTTTCTGCCAATTCTGTTACGTTAATGCCTGGGTCTTTCCCGATAGCTCCTATTATGTTTATCTCGGAAGGATACAGCCAGATACCAATGATATCAAAATACTGTGGAGTATTTTCAATATGTCGAAACTGAACATACAGTTTTCTTATTGTACTCATTAATTCATAATAAGGGTCCATAATTATCACCTGCTATTATAGTATAGATACTAAACTATTTTGTCAATACTTTCTCTCTTATTATTACGAGAATAAAAAAAAGAGAAAAAAAGAGAGCCAAGGAAACTTCAATTAAATCGAAGTTCCTTTTACTCTTAAGATTTTTGAGTTTAATTTATCTATTAAAATTTATACTACGTCCTACTTTAGCTGCAATGTAGAAATTTGTTTTAATGTTTGATAATCATATGATGCAATAATTCCATCTTGTATATAGTATAGTACATCTCCAATATATATAGTACGACATCCGTTTGGTATATACATACCATATATTTCTGGATTAATATAATCTACAATACCTTTTAAATTAATTGATTTGTTGCCGTAATTAATTACAACTGCCCCATGCTTGTTTTTCATATAGGTATCGGTTATTGAAGCGTCAAAGACCACATTTTCAGAAGAAGAATCAAACATTAGAGCTTTGTGGTTATAGAGCGCTTCTGAATAGCTACCTGCATCGCCAAGTACATAGTTTGATATTTCTTTTGGTTTACCCATGTCTGATACATCAAATAGAGATAGCTTAATACCTCCTTGACCTATACCTATAACTACATCCTTGCCGGTGGAGTCTTTTTTAAATATTTCATAAGTATCCTGACCTATGCCTAAAAGCAAATCCTCTCCTAACGGGTGAAGGTAGCTACTAAAACCTGGTATTTTTAATTCACCTGTTACTTTGGGACTCTTTGGATCTGATAAATCAAAAACAAATAGGGGGTCAATTGTTCTATAGGTTACGATATAGCCCTTGTCACCCAAGAAACGAACGGAATAAATCCGTTCACCCTTTGCTAAACCTGTTACTGAACCACATATATTAAGGGAACTATCTAATATAAATAAGTTGTTATCATTGTTAGTCGTTGTAGCTACTCTAAAATATCCATTATACTCATCCATAGAGAATTGATTATTTATATATCCATCTACTATACCAGAGCCCGCATAGCCAATATTCATTCCATCTATTTGGAATTTAGTTATTATAGATTGATTATAGTTGTTATTAGAGGATAGGTACAGTGCCGAGTTATTCATATAAGTAAGATGACCAGATGAAGTTATTGCTTCAACCTGAGTTTTACTTCTGTCATTAATATTTATGGCAGATACAATTACATATCCATAGGCATTGGGCACTGTCATTACCATAATATCGTTTAAGGGCACTGGATCTAGCTGGCTATTTGATATAGTATCCCTCATCATAGGCACAAATACATCTTTGTATATATAAGTATTTGTTATTAGATAAACTATTGAACCATTTTTACGACTAGACTGTAAATTGCCTTCCATTTCATGTCCCTTTACAAATTCAGGGTTTTTACGGTCTGAAATATCGTAGATATCAATAAAACTATAGTTAATTGAGTAATAAGGCATAATCCTCTTCGAACTGTCTATAACATCGGTTTTAGAGATAAGTTCTCTTTCCAAGGATTTTGTCGATTCAGTTTTTTCAGTTGAATAAGTATTTTTAATGTTCTCATATTTGCTGCCCAATAAAACAAGGCGGTTTCCATCGATGTATATTTCACTTACTGTTTTATTCTCTGGAAGCTTAATGGTTGATATGTCTGTTATATCGCCCTTGTCTACGCTGACAATACGAACTGCTCTATTGCCTGCAATATAAATATATTTACCATCTGTTTTTACAATGTCAGCCTCATCAATTCCTTGAACCTGTGTGTTGGTAGCTGAGTAGTCAGAATCAGCTGCTTCCCTTGACTGTGTAAAGCTGTTTTCTGCGCTTTTAGCTGTAGTAGATGCTTCTCCAATACTTGGGTTTATTGTATTTGAGGTGTCAGTTAATATATTTTCGTCAAGTGTTATTATATTATCACGGGAATAATCTTTCTGTGTTAGAATTGATTTTAATTGGTTCATTGACTGAGCTTTTAATGCAGACCCTATTTTTAATTTTATATCAGCTACAAGAGTTTTATTGTTTTGCAAATCAATTTCACTGTCACTTATGGCAATTACATTATCAAAGTATGAAACTTTATATCCTAGAATGTCTTCGCAGATTACTCTTAATGGTACCATGGTGCGGTCGTTGAGAAGTATAGTTTTTGCATCAATGGTAATTTCTTTTTCAAGTTTGCCATCTATTTTAATATATTTATCTTCGCCTATAGGAAATAAGAAACGACTACCATTATATTCGATGATGGCTTTTCTACCGGCAGCATCATAGCTAACCTTAGCTTTTAGGTATTCTGACAATGCACGTAGTGGTACTAAAACCCGGCTATTTGTGACGGTGGCTGCTACATCTAAATTTTCAGGGTCCAGTGGCGAAATTTTATCCTGTGACAATATTAGAGGACTATCTGCATGGAGGTATATTTCTCCACCCAAAGGGGTTTTAGTAGTCATAGAACTATTCTGTACGGATAGAACTGATGTCTGTCCAGATGCAGGTGCTATTATGCCGACTAGAATGATAAAAGTAAGAAATAAAATACCCAATGCTAGGATTTTCTTTTTCATGGTGACCTCCAGTTTGATATTAGCTTGTAATACACTGATGTTCAAGTAGCACAGGTGTATTACTAACCTCTGATTTCTAACGCATAACTTCATAAGTTATACTGGATTAGACGATATTATCAAACTGTAGTTCCATTTTTTATATAAAAAGTGGCTGTTGCAGAACAAGTATTTGTTATTTTGTAGCAAATAAGTTTTAACTCATTTATCACAGAATTATTCTAGTTATGCAACAGCCTTTTCAAATACTACATAAATTTGTATACTTCATGCACTCCAGCTTGGTCGAGTTTAACGAAATTTCCGATTGTACCATCTGGACCATAGGATATATTCTTAACTAAAAAAGGTATATCTTCACGTTTTCCGCCTAACTGAGATAAACTTATTGGCAAACCAATAGATGAGAAAAAGTGCTTTAGAGCATATATTCCTTTTAGTGCGGTGCCTTCTTGATCAAAAGGATCGTTTTCAACTCTGAACACCTCAGTTGCAAAGCGAACAAATCTTGCCACATCATTTTTATACACAACTTGCATCCATGCAGGCAGCACAGTAGCAAGTCCAGCACCATGAGCAACATCGTATAAACCAGAGAGCTCATGCTCAATTATATGGCTGGCCCAATCCTGAATTCGTCCTACTCCACAGATGTTGTTATGTGCCATGCTACCAGCCCACATAAGCTGTTCGCGAGCTTCTTTATGTTTTGGATCAGCAATAACTAAAGGAGCATAATGTACTATTGTGCGTAAAATTGATTCACAGAAATTATCAATTAAATACGTACCTTTTGTATTTGTAAAATAACGCTCTGTAATATGCGTAAAAATATCTGCACAGCCAGCAACAGTTTGATCTGCTGGTAAGGTCCAGGTCAATTCGGGGTTTAGTAAGGAAAAGCTGTTATATAGTGCATTCCCATTTGTTCCACGTTTCCAAGCAATACCATCTTTATCTACTAGCTGCATAACACAGTCTTTAGAGGCCTCGCTACCGGCTGCAGGAATTGTCAGAATACATCCAAGCTTAATTGCTTTTGTAGGCTCTGCTTTACCAGTAAAGAAATCCCAAGCATCTCCGTCATACAGAGCACCTGCAGCAATACACTTTGCAGAATCAATAACACTTCCGCCTCCAACAGCTAGAATAAAGTCAATACCCTGCGTTTTTACAATATTAATTCCTTCATAGGCTAGGTCCATTCGAGGATTGGGTTTAACACCACTAAGCTCAATAAAGGATAGCCCAGATGCAGTCAGACTTTTGCGGACACG
Organism: Bacillota bacterium; assembly: GCA_023441625.1. Taxonomy (GTDB): domain Bacteria; phylum Bacillota; class Clostridia; order Acetivibrionales; family DSM-1351; genus Ruminiclostridium. The sequence continues at coordinate 9,472 of JAEZOA010000013.1, read as the reverse complement.
ATCTAGTAAACCACTTTTTACTGCACTTTGCCCACCATAATGTATTAATACCTTAGTAGCACCTTGCTCTTTACAACGTAATCCAACTTCATTTTCAACATTTGGACCAAAAACATAATTAGTAGGAATATAAAGCTCAAATGAATTCATAAAAACCTCCAAATATTTCTTATACTTATATTCACATTATAGCACATAGGATGGGGATTAATGCATTTATATGGTAGTGAATGATAAAACTTAATAAATGTGATATTATATAAACAAACTTATTAAGCTAGTCACTCTTGACTTGCTAAATGTAATATTAAAAATGCTTGCTGAGATAATAATTATATACAGAGTCTATAGATATGTAAGCTGCTATCTATAGGCATTTGATAAAATAAGAAATGGTGGTTATAAAATAATGAAGCAACCGCAAAAAACATTGTCAAAGAGTAAAACCTATAAAATTGAAATAACAGGATTAACACATGAGGGTCAGGGTGTAGGCAAGATTGATGGGTTTGTCGTGTTTGTAGATGGTGCGCTTATAGGTGAGATGGTTGATGTGAGGATAATTAAACAGACTAAAAGCTATGCAGTTGGCACTATCGAAAAACTTCTTGAACCTTCTGATAAAAGGGTAGAGCCCTTCTGCCCTGTTTTTGATAAATGTGGAGGCTGTTCGATACAGCATATGTCATATGAAGCACAGCTTGAATTTAAAACTGACACAGTTCGTCAGAGCTTAAAGAGAATTGGTGGACTTGAAAATGTCAAGGTCCACGATGCTATTGGAATGGAGAAGCCTTTTCATTATAGAAATAAGGTTCAGTATCCTGTTGCAAATTGTGGTGGAGAAATAAAAATAGGCTTCTATGAAAAGGGTTCTCATAACATCATTGATAGCAAGGTGTGTGATATACAGCCACAAGAAAGCAATGCTATAAGAGATACTGTTCGAGACTTTTTCAAGACAAAAGGTATTAGTATTTATGATGAGAAGACGGGCAAAGGCTTTTTGCGCCATGTAATGATTAGAAAGGGCTTTAAAACCAATGAAATAATGGTTGTACTAGTTGTAAATGGGAAGAAGATACCTAAAGCTGATGAGTTGGTTGAGTTATTATGTAATAAATATGAAAATATAAAGAGCATTTTTATTAATGTAAATACTAAAAACACTAATATTATTCTTGGTGATAAAAATAAGTGTATATATGGTCAGGAGTACATTGTAGAGTATATAGGGAAGTATAGGTTCAATATCTCGCCCTTATCATTTTTTCAGGTTAACCCAATTCAAACAGAGGTTTTGTACAGTAAGGCTTTGGAATATGCAGGGCTTACTGGCAATGAAACGGTTTTTGACCTGTATTGCGGTATAGGAACTATATCTCTCTTCTTATCAGAGAACGCGAAAAAAGTCATTGGGGTAGAGCTTGTCCCTGATGCAATTGCTGACGCTAAAATAAATGCACAGCTAAATGGAATAAATAATGTCGAATTCTTGGTGGGTGAGGCGGAGACTGTAATACCGAAGCTGTATGAAGAGGGAACCAGGGCAGATGTGGTTGTGGTTGACCCACCAAGAAAGGGTTGTGAGGAGGTTCTATTGAAGACACTTGTCGAAATGCAACCCCAGCGCATCGTATACGTAAGCTGTAACCCGTCCACGCTGGCACGAGACCTGAAGTTTTTGTGCGATAATGGGTTTGAGGTGAAAGAAGTACAACCAGTGGATATGTTTGCGTGGACGGGACACGTGGAAGCGGTTGTTCTGCTGTCACGAACGAAGTGAGATGAGAGCAGATTACAACGGTCCATGCAAGGCACGCCCAAGAAGCCGAGTCAGAGACGAAGACTGATTGGAAACGTGCTACTGTAGAAGCGACAATTCTGATGACAAGATAGTGGTTAATGTGTCATTCTGACACATCAAGGATAAAAAGTAGTGGTTGACCACAAGATGTTGTGGTTTGAGAGACGTTTTGGGGCAAAAAATGAGCGAAAAAATGCTCTTTTTTGCCCCTTAAAAATAGGCTAAAATATAGATGACATAGGGTGAAATGCTTAAAATGAGAAATTTTAAATGAGATTTGTCTGAGTAAAATGAAATTTAATTCTTAGGTACTAGTCTAGAAAATTTGTTGAACAAAAAGACAAACAGGAATAAGTGAAGGGAGGAGGAACAGTATGTTATTAACAAAACAAGAAATTTTGAAGCATATCATAGCGTTTTTTGGAGACGTAGGGCGTGACGCATTCTATTCTATTATTAACAATGAAGTTAATGAGGCCGTGGCTTCTGAAAGAAAACGTGAAATCAAACGTGCTACTAAAGCACTTTACGAAGCGAAAGTTAAAGAGGAAGTCATAATCCAACTACTGCATGACTATTGGAAAATAGATGAATATCAAGCCAAGGAGGTTCTTAGAATCGAAAAAACTATCAGTAGCCCAAAGAAGGTGCTAATTACACATCTACAGAGACAAGGCTACAAGTCTTCAGAAATCAAGGAATTTATAGAAAAAAACAATGTTGAAAAACAATTAGAGAACAACTCGTCTTTATGGAAGTTATCCAATTCACCTGAAAAGTTAATGAAAGCAATAGAGGAAAATAATTAAGCATATAGTCTAACAGGTTGATAATTTTCTAGTTTATCGTTCAAATAATGAGAGTACTATCCAAACAGTAACAGGACTGGAATACTGGCATCCGGGAACAATCGACAAAATGCTTTCCAATGAAAAATTCTGCGGAGATGCCTGTATGCAGAAAACCTACACAGTAGACTTTCTGACCAAGAAAAAAGTAAAAAATGAAGGATACGCACCGCAATATTATATAGAAGATAACCATGAGGCAATCATACCCAAGGAATTATTTCATCAGGTGCAGGTGGAAAAAGCCAGAAGAGCAAGCCTCAATAAATCAGCAATAACGAGGAAAGCAAACAAATCAAAAAAGGAAAAAAGCAAATACAGCTCCAAATATGTACTGACCGAACTACTGGTATGCTCAGAATGTGGACATGCTTACCGCAGGCAGACCTGGTCAAAGTATGGCCAGAAAATGGCGGTATGGCGGTGCGAGGACAGACTGAAAAGTGGAACTAGCTCCAGATGCAAAAACTCTCCGACCTTAAAGGAGGAACAGCTCCACGATGCCATAATGAAAGCCATCAACAAAGTAGTAGAAAACAACGGAGACTTTATTGGAACCTTCCGAGAAAACGTAATCCGGGTAATAGGAAACTACAGTACACAAGGTATAGCAACTGAATATGATGAGCAAATTGAGAAACTGCAAAAGCAGATGATGAAGCTTATCGAAGATAATGCAAAACAAGGAGCTGTAGGCGAAAACTTTGATAATACCTATAAACACATATCTGAACAGATAAACGAGCTAAAAAAGGCAAAAATACAGCATATACAAGCACAGAAAAAGGCAGAGAGCTACCAACAAAGAGTGGATGAGCTGGACAAAGCCATAAAGACCGTAAATCCACAGGTGAGAGATTTCGACCAACAGCTTGTGAAAAGACTGATTAACTCAATCAGAGTCTCCAAAGGAATGAAAATAGAAATACAGTTTCACTCGGGGATTGTTATGACGGAGGAAGTGGATTGTTATGAAGATTAACAAATGTTAATATCAGATAGGAAATAATAGCCGCAACTCCAGAAGCATGAGGTTTTTATACTTAGAGTAAAATTTCTATGCTTTTCAAAAAAAGAAAATATTGTCCCAAAACTTGACTTTGTGTCCCGAAGGTGTTACTATTTAAACATAAAGAATTATTTTGAAGGTGGAAACCATGAAAAAGAAAAATGTATTGAACTTAATTAAATATTATGCAGAAAAGAACGATGCAGCTTTTAGGAATGAAGCCTATGAGATAGCAAAATATTTTGATGAGGCAAAGGACTATCAGCTTTCTGAATATGTTATGGCACTGTTGTCTGATACCAATACTTTTGCACCTCAAATGGAATCGTCAATGCATGTGTTTTTTAAGAGAGTTGATGTAAATACTGAGCCACTACCATTACCTGAAAGTATAAAAGATAGTGTGCTAGGAATTGTAAATGCAGTTGGCCATAATGCAGGCATTAATAAGTTTTTGTTTGAAGGACCACCTGGTACTGGTAAAACGGAAACTGCCAAGCAAATAGCTAGAATACTTGAACGTGATCTATTTATGGTAGATTTTGATTTGGTAATTGATAGCAAATTGGGGCAAACCTCAAAGAATATATCAAGCCTTTTCGAAGAAATTCGCAATTTAATGCATCCGGACCGAGTTGTGGTTTTGTTTGATGAAATCGATGCTATTGCAATTGATAGAATTAATTCAAATGATTTGAGAGAAATGGGCAGAGCTACTTCGTCCGTACTGAAAGGTCTGGATAGCCTGAATGATAGGGTTGTACTTATAGCAACCACAAATCTTTTTAGGGCGTTTGACAGAGCCCTGATAAGAAGATTCGACTCGATTATTGATTTTAGTACCTACACTCAGGTGGATTTACTTGACGTAGGTGAGATTATATTGAATGAGTTGCTTATAAAGTTTAAATCGGCAGGCAGAAACATGAAGCTATTTCGAAAAATCCTCAGTACTATGAATCAGATTCCATATCCCGGAGAATTAAAGAATCTGATTAAGACATCATTGGCATTTAGCGATCCCAATAACGAATACGATTACTTAAAGCGTTTATATTCTGCTATCAATAAAGGCGAATCAGAAAACCAAATGAGGGATATGCAGAATAAAGGATTTACAGTAAGGGAAATCGAAATTTTAACTGGTATTTCTAAAAGTCAAGTATCTCGTGAGTTGAAGGAGTAATTGTACATGAATAATTTATTACAATTAAAAGGTCCATTCGAACAAGCAGCAAGAGAAAAGTCTCCTATAATTACAAATTTGCCTGCAGGAAAATCAGTAAAAGTTTCGCAACTAGAAAAACTAAGAAATGATTTAGTGGAATTAAAAAGATTTTGGTCAAAAGAAAATATATTCGATGGAGCCTTAATCAGTGTTTACTACAATAAAGTAGCTGCAAAAAGCAATAGAATCCGCGGGCTTTTAGCCAATGGATCTAGTTCAGCGAACAGTTCGATTGTAGGGGCGCGTTTTACGGATGATGGTTCACCCAAGCACATCATTACTCATTATGTTTCGTTTGGAATAATCGATGAGTCTATTGAACGATTGGACCAATGTATTGATTTGCTAAATAAAAGATACAACGGAGCGATAAGCCATGAGACAATAAAAAAAATCAATATGAAGGAATTACCGTTTGTTTCTCCCAACATAGTAAAAACAAACTTTCTAAAAGTTATCGTAGATGCTTACTATGTTGAGAAATTTGACATATTGGTAGATACTGCTGAACTAAAAGATGAGGCTATAATTACCATATACAAAACGGATATTAAAACAACTAAGCTTATGGAAAAGTTAGGCATCAACTTGCAGTTCACAAGGGTACTTGATGATACAACAATTTTGTTAAGACCAGATGAGTTGGCATTATTAAGGCAAAAGGCTCCATATCTGATCTCTATGGCTGTAAGTGATATAACTAAGCTAACTAAGATCGATTTTAACTTTTGTGATGAGCAGGTTATCACAATTCCTTCTCCGAAAAATGAACCTACAATCGGTGTCATAGACACTATGTTCGATGATAGTGTCTATTTTTCAGAGTGGGTAGAATTTAAAAACATGTTGCCGAACGAAATTCCGTTATCACAGAGTGATTACGAACATGGGACAGCAGTAGCATCAATAATTGTCGATGGTCCGGCAGCTAACCCTCAAATGGACGATGGATGTGGACGTTTTAAAGTGCGACATTTTGGTGTTGCCGCTGGGAATCAGTTTAGCTCGTTTACAATTTTGAGAAATATAAATGAGATAGTATCATCAAACAAAGACATTAAAGTTTGGAATTTGTCTCTAGGATCAAAGCTTGAAATAAACCGGAATTTTATATCACCAGAAGCAGCCATATTAGATAAAATACAATACGAAAATGACGTGATATTTGTTATCGCTGGTACCAATAAAGACTCGGTTGTAAGCCCTCAAAAGTATATTGGATCCCCTGCTGACTCTATAAACTCCTTAGTTGTTAATTCGGTTGGTTTTGATCAAAAGCCAGCGGCATATTCTCGAAAAGGGCCTGTATTATCTTTTTTTACTAAACCGGATATAAGCTATTATGGTGGTGATGGGAAAAATCTTATACATGTGTGTACGCCGACGGGGGAAGCTTTTGTTAGGGGAACTTCATTTGCGGCGCCTTGGATAGCGAGGAAGATGTCATATCTGATTGATATTCTTGGGCTTAGCAGAGAAGTAGCGAAATCACTAATCATTAACGTAGCTTCTGGATGGGAAAAACAAAAAGTTGATTCAACCTTGATCGGACATGGGATTGTTCCAATTAAAATTGATGATGTGGTTAGGTGTCCTGAGGATGAGATACAATTTGTATTATCGGGTGTTTCGGTAGAGTATAACACATACAATTACAATATTCCTGTACCTGTTCATAAAGAAAAACACCCATTCATTACAAAAGCTACTCTATGTTATTTTCCATGTTGCTCAAGAAATCAAGGTGTTGATTATACCAATACTGAGCTTGATTTAAAATTTGGAAGGTTGACAGAAAAAGGAATAGAACCTATCAACAATAATTACCAGAGCTCGGAGGGTGAGCATTATACCTGGGAAGAAGATGCTAGAAAGTACTTTAGAAAGTGGGATAATGTAAAGCATATTAGGGAAACTCTCAACAACCGGAACCGTGCGAAGAAATGTTATGACAAAGGAATTTGGGGAGTAAGCCTAAAAACAAAAGAACGGCTAGATGAAAAGTACGGAGTAGGGATAAAGTTTGGCATAGTTGTCACTTTGAAAGAGATTAATGGCGTCAATCGAATCGACGATTTTATTAAGAATTGTTTACTTAGAGGATGGCTTGTAAATAAGATCGATGTTGAAAACCGGATCGACATCTACAATATTGCAGAAGAAGATATTGATTTTAACGACTAAATATTATTCGAGTCTATAGAAAGGAAGTGACTAGATGGGAAAAAATCAACACGTAACACCGCATCGTGACGGTGGATGGCAAGTAAAAGGTAGTGGCAATTCAAGAGCAACAGTGAGAACTACTACTCAATCTGAGGCTGTTACCATCGCTAGAGGTATAGCAATAAATCAGCAATCAGAAATGGTTATACATCGTCCCAATGGTCAAATAAGAGACAAGAACTCTTATGGAAATGATCCATACCCACCTAAAGGATAAGCATCAAAAACATAAAAGCCAGACTAGCTTGAATGCAGTCTGGCTTTTATGTTTTTGATGCTTAAGTAGGCAACCTATGCAGATGTTCTAGACATTGAAGGAAGAGCAACTTCACGATGCCATCATGAAAGCCATCAACAAAGTAGTAGAAAACAACGGAGACTTTATTGGAACATTTCGTGAGAATGTTATCAGGGTTATAGGAAACTATAGCACTCAAGGGATAGCAACTGAATATGATGACCAAATCGAAGAACTGCAAAAGCAGATGCTGAAGCTCATCGAAAATAATGCAAAACAAGGAGCTGTAAGCGATGATTTTGACAATGCCTACAAACACATATCAGAGCAAATAAACGAACTAAAAAAGGCAAAAATACAGCATGTACAAGAACAGAAAAATGCAGAGAACTACCAACAAAGAGTAGAGGCACTCGACAAAGCCATAACCACGGTAAACCCACAGGTGAGAGACTTCGACCAAGAGCTTGTGAAAAGGCTGATACAAAGCATTCGGGTACATAAAGGACTAAAAATAGAAATACAGTTTCATTCGGGGATTGTTATGATGGAGGGAGTGGAGTGCTATGAGGATTAAACCGGAAGGCGCAATATCTAAATTTTAATAGGAATAACCATTACCGTAACTGCCAGCACAGCAGCTGCGGTTTTTCTATGTTTAGCAGCAACACTTTGTGCTTGCAGAAACTGTTTTTAAATCATTATGAATAGGAATTGGAGAAGGAAGATGACAACAGAAGAACTATATGAATTACAGGAAGATGGAAATCTCGGATATGCCTATGTATATAAAAAATGACGATAATGGAATGCACACTGATTACATGTTTCCAATGACTGCAGAGAACATTGCAAACTTTATCGGAAAGAATGCTTATACAGCAGATAAGATTATCATGACAGATATGTGTGATAGGCTAATTTGTGAATCTATATATGGCGGGTTTATAATGAACTGTCCAAATCAGAAACTGTGCAGAGACATTATTCCTCATTTGGCACCCATACAGCAGGGAGAGAAAGAACCAAAGGACTTCCCCATTGCAACCAGAGAGGAAATGGAGGCATTATGGCATTCAGAAGAAGAAGTAGTGATGCAGGCTGAATTTAGGATGTTGTAATTTGTAAAAGCTCACTTAGTTGAGGGTGTTGTTAATTCCGATCTTGTATTGATGAACAATATTGAATACGACTTTAATGCTGGATAATGACAATAATAAGTGTTCAAGAAAAACAAAAAATTTACTTTCTGTGGAATAAAATAGAAATGTTTTAATGATAATTCTTAAAACCGTTGCAATATGTAAATTAATAAAATATATGGTTACTTTTTCTTGTGTAAAATTTCCCATAATAGTACAATTATAATAATAATGCTGTTTATCCATTGAAATATGTTGAAGAAAATATTAGAGATAAATATTACTATCCCAGTCTTAAAATTGCGTCAACAACTCTTAGCCGAAACAGAGTGAAAACAACTCTTTATCATATATATGTCTTGATGCAATATTAGCAAAACTTTTTTAACAATATGTAGGGTGACGGTTTATGCTTATAGCCGATTGGATACGAACGAAGTATTTAATAATGAGTTACAAATGTAAATAACTTACGCAGGAGATTAAGTATGGAAAATTGGATTAAAGAATTAAATGACAAATATAGAGTTTGGAATGAAGAAGAATCTCAAAAAATACCAAGTGTTATGAGAAATGAATAATTAAAAACTTTTGATCTATTGGCTCACAATCAAATTTATGGAGTTTTTCTTCAGATTAAAGATACTTTAGAAATTATACTAAAATTAATGGTTTTGACGGTTGTTTCCGAATTATTAGAACAAAAGAATGTACCAGATGATAACAATGACATTGCCTTTAAATTATTCGAGAAGCCTTTATCGTTAGGAGATTGGGAAACGATTTGCTTTGGATTAAAAAATAAGAGTCAATATTCAGAATTAAATATACTGACTGATGCAATATGTGTAAATGTCAATCATAAACTGCACAAAAATTTTAAAGTAAAAGTGCACATTATTTACAATTTGTTTGCAGAAGAATCTCTCTCCTCAAAAGCATCATAAACTCCTTTTAAGCGGTATGAAGGTCCA
>JAEZOA010000164.1 GCA_023441625.1 Bacillota bacterium | reverse complement strand
TCATAATTTTCTGTTGACAATGTAGTTACTGCTTCCTCGTTAGCAGGTGCATCGACGTAGATCACTTTTACCCCTCTTGCTTTGGCATCTTCTATTGCCCCTGAGATTAGCTTCGGATTGTCTGCTGCAACTAAAAGTGCTGCCGCTCCATCATCAACAGCATTATTAATAATTGTAATCTGCTTATCCGTATTCCTCTCATCCGGATATCTCCATAAATATTTTACACCTGTAAGAGTTGCCATATCAGCAGCTCCTTGATTTAAAATTTTCCAAAACTGATACTTTTCATCGGTTGTTATCAGATAAACCTTATAATATTTCAATAATGATATTGATGAGGTTGATATATTCCTTATACAATTTCGGTTCCATATAGCAAATAGGGTAAAAGCGAATGAGATAACTAATATATCTAATATTATCTTTCTATGCTTCATCTTGACTATCTTCCCAAAGGTATTTGATAATCCTTAATATCAAAACCGCTTTCTCATACCATCTTAAAATAAATATATTCTTTTGATCGGTCTTAAAATAACCATATATATAATATTTTCATAATAAAACTGTTGTACAATATTCTCTTGAACCAATTAATTCTTTACTTTTTCAATCTATCTGCCAGCACCTTCGCTGCCATTAAAGAAAGGATACAGGTAGCTGCTATTATAAAGTAATACACCCATAAGCTATGATCTGCTGCTAAAGTATTCATCCCCAATAGTTTATCACCAATGACATAAGGGATACATTGTGGAATATACTGAGCAAAACTGGTATGGCTAAGCGCAAAACAAATGCACATATTAGTTATTCCAAAGATTAAACCAGATATTGAAATTTTACTTACCATAGCAATGCAAAAATACATCGGTATTAATAAATAGTGCATAATTCCTGTATGTAATAATGCTTTCAGTAGTTTTAACAGCAGCTCTTTCGGAAGCATCGAACCAACTAATCCATTACCTGCAATAAGTGTTGTAAAAAAGAAAAATGCAACGGTAAATACTATTACAAAAAACAGTATAATCAGTTTTACAAGTACCAGATAAAACCTTTTATAAGGGTAACACAAAACCAATTCCATGGTGTTTTCTTCATATTCTCTTGCCCACATATATGTTGTAAATGCTGCAAAGGTAAGTAATGACTGCACGTTAAAGGAAAGCAGTGACAGATTAGCTAACTTAGGCCACTCTACCTTTTCCTGACTGTAAAGTGTCAGACAGGCTATAATTCCCGGCAATATTCCGCCTGCTATGACCAGCCACCAAATATTTACGGAGCGCAATTTTCTTATCTCAGCTCTCAAAAGTCTTCTCATATCGGTTATTCCTTCTGCTTCATTTTCTTGATGGAAAAGTAAAGAGATATTCCTGCTATCGCTACTAAAATCAATAACCCGTACAAAAGGCCCATATTATCATAAACTGAGCTTCCAAAAAACTTTGCTACGAAAAGCATCGGTATTAAATGAGGAAATAGGTGTCCGTTTTCTGAAAATGTAAAAGGAAATGTCATCATAAATAACACTAAAAATATTAGTGCTGCACCAGAAAAACTACGTCTTAAGAGGCTCATATATATCATTACCGGAATAAGAAGACTAAGAGCTCCCGCACTAATTAAGCCAGCCCCTATGTATTTTAACAGCAGATTTGTATCAAAGCCGCCTATCACCATATTAATCACTAATAACAATATAAAGCTAACTATCTGAGTAAGCCATAACTCAAGTTCTATTACAATTAGTTTAGAAATTATTATCCTTACCTGTGACTGCGGCGTGATTTTTATATATAGCATCATATTTTCCTTATATTCCCTAGCCACAATAAAACACCCAAAGATTACAGTTACTGAAAAAGGAATTAACTGTACAAATACGCTATTACTTTTCACTACCTCAAAAAACGATTTATTGTCAGTGATTGCATACATTATGGTTATCATTGCAATCGGACAAAGCAGTGATATAATAATTAGAACCTGTAAAAATGTATGTTTTAATTTCTCTAGTTCAAAACCTATCAGCTTTCCCATGAATTTACCCTCCAACTTAACTTATGCACTTGTGATCTCCATAAAATAATCCTCCAACGAAGATTTTACTATTTTGCTCTCAATAACCTCTATTTCATTTTCAACTAACAATTTATTCAGTTTTCCGTTGCTTGATTGTTCTATGAATGGGAAGGAAATTGTATCACCTGATATCTCCAAATTAGCTGTATCTAAGTGTCTTTTAATGAGTACTGCTGCTTTTTCAACAGCATTCACTTTATATACTACTGTTTGTCTGCAGTTGAGCTGAAAATTTTCTTTACTGATTTCCTCCAGTAATTTTCCTTTGTTTATAATACCTATTCGAGTAACTATTTTCTCAACCTCGGATAAAATATGTGATGATATAAGAACCGTTGTCCCCTCTGCAGCTATTTTTACAATAAGCTCCCGAATCTCTATCACACCCTGAGGATCAAGTCCATTAATTGGTTCATCTAATAATAATAATTCCGGTTTATGTAATAGTGCTCTTGCAATTCCCAGTCTCTGCCTCATTCCCAGAGAGTATTTTCCAACTTTCTTCTTCCCTTCCTCAGAAAGTCCGACCGTAGCAAGTTCTCTATCTATACTGCTTTTATCAGAGATGTTCATCAT
>JAEZOA010000156.1 GCA_023441625.1 Bacillota bacterium | reverse complement strand
TGTTAACTCAGTCTATGGGTGTTCAAATTTATCAATGGTTTGTTGCCGAAATAATTGCTAGAATTAGTAATGGCTCATCTCAGTGTTTTTGCCGTCGCACACATTCACCATCCATGGTTCATAGTGTGCTAAAACCGACATCGTGTCGGTTTTTCGGCAAAAACACTTCGATTCACCAACTAATTCATGCAATTATTTCTAATCCAACTTTCCATTGATAAGTTTTGAACACCTACAATATATTAGGTTATGAAAGCATGTGTTGTATATTGTATTGTCAGAGGCTGAATCAATGTCATTTAGTTAACGAGTATTATCATATGGTTAGATTTTCTTTAATTGGGTCTAACCATTTTTTTCAACTTTCAAGCAATTTATAAATTTCGGTATTGATTTGTGATGGTTTCTGTGTTAATATATTTAAGCAGTCGATACTTAATCACGCCGAAGTGGTGAAATTGGCAGACGCACTGGACTCAAAATCCAGCGGGGTTAAACCCGTGCCGGTTCAAGTCCGGCCTTCGGCACCAAACTTTTTAAGAACCTTGTAACTAAATAGTTACAGGGTTTTTTGCTTATCATACGCAATAACAGAGCATGGGACAGGGGAGATAAAACTTAATGGGTTTAGGAAAGGTATACAAGGTTAAAAGACCCTATGTTGTAGCTTGTTCAGAAGTATGTAGTAAAAACAGAGTTGTTGCAGAAACTAACAAAACTAACAATATTCAGCAAAAAATATTTTGTTTCTGTAAATACTATGATATAATGATGTAAAATTTAGAATTGGAGTGATAAACTTGAAAAAAAGAATTGCAATTTGGTTTGATACTGGTCAATAACGCCTATATGCCCGAGGACCACCTTTCTACATGACCTATTGATATTTACTATTATATTATGTAGAAGGGATCAACGTTAACTATGAATATCAGAATATTTTACTTTTATAAATTGATACAACATTTAGTACCAATTTACCCTGTGTACCTTTTGCTTTTTGAGTCTAAGGGACTTTCCTTGTCGCAAATTTCAGTACTACTTGCCATATGGGCAGCACCATCAGTTTTACTTGAGATACCATCAGGTGTTTTGGCAGATCATTGGAACAGAAAGTATATGTTGATTATTGGAAGTATATGTAAAGCATTATGCTATACATGTTGGTTATTTTCCAATGGTTTTTTATTTTTTGCTTTAGGCTTTGCATTATGGGGGATAAGCGAATGTTTTTGTTCTGGCTCAGAAGAAGCTTTATTATATGATAGTTTAAAGCAGTATGGGCAAGAAGATGAGTTTGAGAAGATATACGGCAAATGTAGTTTTTATTCAAATATAGGAGTTTCTATATCAGGAATAACTGGTGGATTTCTAGCAATGACATTTGGAATGAACTTGGTGTTAGTTATTTCAGTTATATCCATGCTAATTTGTGTTGGGTTTACATTTAGATTTAAAGAAGTAAACTACTTCAAACAGAGACAACATGAAAAGCAAGAGTTAGGACTAACAAAGTCATTTGCCACTTTATATGATGCTGTGATTTTTTGCACAAGGAATTTGTGGTTGCTTACTGTCATTCTAATGTCCATTCTTGTTATTGGTATTTCAGGCATTCTTGATGAGTATGACTCTCTTATAGCTGATAGATATGGCTTAAACCTTGCTTTGGTTGGTGTATGGGGGAGTACTAGATATATCTTGGAAGCTATTGGAGGTAGAATAGCATATAAACTTAAAAATATATTGGTAAGTTTTAAGATTAGCGATCGGTTTAATGCGATTTTTGTACTATGCTTAATAGCAGCAGGACTTTTAGGGGTATCTGGATGGGTAGGTAGTATATTTGTTATGCCGTTATATGGGCTTTTTTATCTAATAATGGCTTCTACTAGGATACTATATGAAGACTATGTACAACAACAAATAGAAGAACAAGGACGTTCGACAGTGCACTCCCTAATATCACTGATGAATAATTTGTTTGCAATAGCTTTCTTTGGTGTTTATTCTTTTGTACTATCAGGAGTTGATCTACATACATTATTGTTTTTCACATCCTTATATATTGTATTTATTAGTGTGGTATTGTGGATAATTTATAATAAAGTTAAAAAAAGAGCTGCCTAATAAGGCAGTTTCTTTAGCAAATCAACAGCTAACAACCAAAACAAAGATACTAAGCGTTTTAGACGTTTAGTATTTTTTGTGTAAATATTATTCATGGGTAGAATATGAAATAAGCTTATGTAAGCTAGTAGAGAGGGTTATGAAGATAAGAGAAAATCAAAAGAGGGAGAGTATTCATGAAGAAGGCAATGATATTGATATTTATGATTTTTATGCTAGCTGGATGTTCTACACAAAATGAGCAGAAGCAAGTAGATACAAGGACAATTGCATCTACTTCAACAGTTATAAATTCGGAACAAGCTACTAAAACCCAATAACCTATCAAACAATCTACAACAGCAAATCAACAGCTAACAACTGAAATAAAGCAGCTGCCTGTTGATAAAAGTTGGTTTGCAGGTTCTATAGGAAATACAAAGATACATGCAAAGTTTGATATTGCAGGTAACAAGGTTACAGGTGTATATTATTATGACCAGTATAAAACCAATATTAATCTAGAAGGTTCTATAGATAATTTTGCAGAAATGAAAGATTTTCAAACTATTTCCCTTACAGAGGATACAGATAAAAAAGCAGAGCTCATAGGAGTGTTTAGAAATAACGATTATATTGAAGGATGTTGGAAAAACGGTAATACTATAATATCCAATGTATTTAATAAGAGAAGGCTCAGAAGTTACCGCTCCAATGCAACCAGGTATAGATATTATGAAATTTGATGGCCATTGGACTGGTCAAAACTCAGGATATTTTCGTGGGTCAGAAGCTGACATAAAAGTACTATACAATGACTTGATTTATTATGATTTAAAAGCTTTTAGTGGTGCAAATATTGGAGACTTGACTAGCTTTGGAATTGTAAATAATAATATTGCAAAAACTGCCTTTAAGGATATGACCTATGATGACAAAAATGAAAATGTTTTATTTGAGTTTAAAATAGAAAATAATCTCTTAAATTTGAAATCTAATATGTATGACTATATGTGTGGAATGGGAGTAGGTTTTGACTCCAGCTTTGTCAAGGGAAAAGTAGATGTTGTTATGCCTACAGCTCTTCAGGTTGGCATTGTTGATACAAAGGAGCAGGAAGCTTTATTTAAAAAGATAGTTGGTGATAGATTTAGTGACTTTATTAATTATACATCATATGTAGATTATTCAGAAGTAAGTTTAGATGGTAAAAAAGTGAAGGCTGGAAATTCTTTGTTAAGAGGCTTAGGAGGTTTTTGTTCTTATATTATTTCATCAGAGTATATATATGCAGCCATTGTTGGAGATGATAGTATAGATTATTTTACCAATGATGAAAAATATTCAAAAAAAATGCCTAAACCAATAGCCGATTGGGCCACAAATAAAGAAGGTTTAAAGATAAATTATAACTATAAAGAGTAAATACCCGAAGTAATGATAAATTATTAAGTATATTTTAACCAGTACCACTGCCGTTTATAAGGAACTGAAGGATTTACAATATACTGTTATCTTCTTTATAGGCAGGGTACAACTGCTTCAGCAGAGGTTTCAATTAGGTCAATAAGAGATTCGTTGGGGGAGATAGATGGCTTAACAGATGTTGGGACAGTTAAAAAGTACGTTAAGCTATTAAAAGACAAGCATTATATACGCATTAATAACTTTGATAGTATTGATGACATTAAAACCAATGACAATATTAGCATAACTGTTACTGAAAATGAATTTAGTTAAGGATTTTTAAGCAGTAGGACGTGCAAGCATATCTATTGTGTTAAGGGGTATTTAAAAAGGAGAATTAAGTATAAGTTGCTAGTCAAAAGATGAAGGGGGTATTCTATGAGAAAAATTAAGTCTATAAGCTATGATGGAATACATTATATTGATGACACGGGTCAGACTCAGTTTATTGATTTTAAACAATGTAATAGCAATTGGAAAGAGAACAATAAGGGAAAAACAGGAGTAACAGAGGAATATCTTGCAGAAACAGTATGTATTGGTGAAAGAGGAGGGTTATACTTTGTTTTCTATACAGAACCCAAAACAGTGATTAATTTTAAGCGTTCAATCTGGTGCTTAAAACCCAGGAAAGCCTTTTATAAGTTGCAAATGGATATTGTTTATTCTGGGTGGTCAACGTACGACTTGAGCTAACCTATTTTCAAGACAGATAAAAATCACATTTTGCCCCAAAAAGCAATGGCTATAGGGTCAGCCCCCGTACTCATAATCGCTTGTGACTATTTTATTTCATTATTATTAATAATTTCATTATACTTAGTTATTGCGGCATTAAGTATTTGGCTTGCTGTTATGATTTCAGGATCAATTAAATTAGTATTCTTCTCATCTATAAGTTTGTTCAGGTTTATACGTAGCTTTTCAATGTCATTTAATAAATTATTTAATTCACTCATACTATCACCTCTTGAAATAGTATGGTTTGTTATATTTATAAATATTCGTTGTAATCTAATTGACATTATATTACAACGGAAATAGAATGATATTATTATAGCTTGTTGTTATCAATTAGATGGAAATTTAGGAGGAATAATGGATAAGAGAATAAAAAGACTTATTGGTGATGGACCATACCCTTTTAACATTAACAAAATTGGTGAAAGCAATGTGGATGTATTTGTTGGACAGGGAATGCTTATATTGTCATCAACAGGTGGTATTAATATGTCTAAGGGTTGCCATTCTCATGATAGCTATGAATTCCTATTACCATTAACTGATATGCCTTATACAGGAGTAGAAAAAAAAGTTATTGCTTCTGAAAAGCATAAATTCTTACCTATTAATTCGGAACAGTCTCATGGCCCAACTAAAGATGTATTGGAGTGGAAGCTACTGGCATTTCAAATAGATAAGAGAACTCTCAATGATATATCATATTCATATTGCAAAAAAAATAATGTTACCTTTGAAAATGAAAGTGTAAAAGTAGGAACTGAGCTATTTGGACTGCTTAAGATGTTTAGAGAAGAAACAAGAAATACACAAACTGGTAGTGATTTTATACTACAGAATATAAATAACCTTATTGGAATTAATATATTAAGACAGTTCAAAAGTAATATTCCAAAAATGATAACAGAATTAAACTACTGCGAAAGAGATAATATCAATCGAGCAATAGCCTATTTGAGAGAAGAATATAATAGTACTTTTTCTCTTGGAGATGTGGCACGTATTGCAAACTTAAGTCCATATCACTTTATAAGAACCTTTAAGGCTATGACAGGTAAAACACCTTATGACTACTTATTGGACATAAAAATTGAAAAATCAAAGGAATTATTAAAGCTCAAAATTTACAATATAACTGATATATGCTTCCGATGTGGATTTAACAATTTGGAGCATTTTTCCTCCGTATTCAAGAGAAAAGTTGGAGTTTTACCTTCACAATATAGAAAACTACAGCAATAAACCCGAGTTGAATAGCAACGAATCCGAAGTCTTCGATGGTAGCTAAATGATATACTTGGAATATATGTATATTGTATATAACTATAATCAAGGAGGTCCATTTGTATGCTAAAGAATAGAAAATTGATGGCATTGTTAGTAGCGTTAACATTACTCTTTACTAGTGTGTTTTCAACAATGATAATATTTGCAGACGATGAAGAACAGGCAGAAGATAGTACATATGAAGAAACATTAGATTCTGAAACAGGTAAATCCGATTTAGGTGGATATAAAGGCCTTATTGCACATTGGAAATTTGACGGTGATCTTAAGGATTCCTCACAGTTTAAAAATGACGGGGAAGCGGTGGGTGGAAAAACGGGTGTTACCTTTGTAGATGCTGTATCAGGTAAGGGTGTAAAACTTGATGGTAAGAGCTATATAAAAGTAAAAGACAGCAACTCCCTTGACCTAACAGATGAATTTACTTTTTCCTTCTGGGTTTATAAAGATGATATGAGGAAAAAAGATAGCATGGAAGGAGGAGTGCCTTATATCATTAAGAACAATGAAGAAGGTTATGACTTCCCCTATGGTGTATATGAATGGTGGGAAATGACTCCTGGGGTTACTTTCTGTGATGAAGATGGTGCAGATGATATACATTCAGAAAAACAAGTGGACATTCAAAAATGGACCTTGATATCGGCAACTTATGATGGTGAAACAATGAAAATATATCAAGATAAGGAATTAGTGAAGAGCGAGCTAATAAGTTCATCATTTTTAAACTCTTCTCAACCTTTATATATTGGATTTGGACATTTTATGACGGTAGATAATTATTTTAAGGGCATTTTGGATGATATGAAAATTTACAATAAAGCTCTTACTTATAGTGAAATTGAGGATATCTATGATAATATTGCTACTAAAGCTCCTGGTAAGGACTTAATAAGTAAGCCAAATAATCTGGTAGCTTACTATAAATTTGAAAACAATCTCAAAGATTTATCAGCTTTTAAAAATGATGGTGTTGCTGTTAAAGCCAATAATTTTAAATATGTAGATGGTGTTGCAGGAAAAGGGATAAAATTCAGTGGTGCAAGCTATATTCAGGTTAAGGATAGCGACTCTCTTGACCTTGATAGAGGGTTCACCTTTGGAATGTGGGTATATAAAGAAAAAACCAAAACCAATCAGCCAATCTTTGCGAAATACGGCTCAAGTAAAAATAAAAAAGAGTGCTCATATCACTTGCTGGATTGGGTTGATAGTTCAGGACCACGCCTATCCTTGTCTAATTTTAATGGAGGAGAATTTTTCGAATTTGATACAGATAGAAATGCTGATACAGATAGAAATGCTGATACAGATAATGGTAAGTGGTATTATTATACAGCAACTTATGATGGAAAATATGTTAGCGATGAAACAGAAAATGATATTGAAGATAGCAATACTGTAAAATTATATTTAAATGGAACGCTAATTAAATCTGAAGAATTTACTGGCGATATATCAAATTCCAGTGGTCCACTATGGATAGGTGGTACTACTGACAGTGTTTACTTTAAGGGTATAATGGATGAATTTAGAATATACAACTATGCACTTACACCAACGCAGGTAAAAACACTCTATAATATGAGAGATGGTTTAGAGGTTGTGACTAATGATAAAAAGGTTGTACTTACTTCATTGAAACAAAAACAAAGCGTACAGCTAACAACTAACTTGCTTACACATATGTTCACGTCTCCAAGTACTCCTTTACAAAATGGCAAGGAAGAACTCAAAAAATTAAATGTATCAGCAAAAGCAACTTATAAGTCAAATAATGCAAAGGTAGCCACTGTAAGCAATACTGGAAAAATTTCTACTGTTGGTAAGGGAAAAGCTACCATAACAGTTACATATGGTAAGTACTCAAAGAGTATATCTATTGTGGTAAAGTAATGATTATAAGTTCCACAATATAAGAAACAAGACTAGGGTTTGGTGAAGTAGAAACTTTAACTGAGCTCTAGTCTTATTTAAATTTTAAAATAATAGTAAAAAATGTTTAGAACTAGTATTTTGTTTGATATAATGTAACCGAAGTCTTAATAAATAGCTTAATAAAATAATAAAATATTATTAAATGATTACTATATAGGGGTGAAGTTATGAAAATTGTTGTACTTGCAGGGGGCTTAAGCCCAGAAAGAGATGTATCACTTTCATCAGGAAGTCTTATTGCTAATGCTCTTAGAGAGGCAGGACACCGGGTATTACTAATTGACGCTTATGAAGGTATTTCAGCTAACGAATGTGATTTTGAGAAATTATTTGAGGACAATACTGGTAGTCCATACTCTTATATAGTTCCTGATACTGAGCCTGACTTAATTGAGATAAAGAGTAGAAATAACAATGGAGATGCACTTATCGGGCCTAACGTATTACAACTATGCCAGTTCGCGGATGTTGTTTTTATTGCGTTACATGGTGCTATGGGTGAGAATGGACAAATACAAGCAGCTTTTGATGTAATGGGAGTAAAATATACGGGAACTGGTTATATTGGAAGTCTTATTGCAATGGATAAGGATTTAACAAAGAAACTTTTATGCCAAGCACAAATTCCAACAGCAGAATGGGTTATTCTTTCTGAATCAATGTCAGTAAATAATGTTAAGGATAGAGTTGGTATACCTTGTGTAGTCAAGCCCTGTAGTGCAGGCTCAAGTATTGGTGTATCTATTGTACATGATTTTGATCAGCTACAGAATGCCATTAACAATGCTAACACTGTTGAGCAATGTATTTTGATAGAAAAAATGATTTTAGGAAGGGAGTTTTCGGTTGGGATACTAGATGGTGTAGCTTTGCCAGTAATAGAAATAATCCCAAAGCAAGGATTTTATGATTATAAAAACAAATATCAATCAGGTTTAACAGAGGAAATATGTCCTGCAAATCTTTCAGAGATTGATACTAAAACAGTTCAAAGTCTTGCGTTAAAAATACATAAGATTTTACGACTTGGAACATATGCCAGAATAGATTTTATATTAGATGGGAATGGAGAATTTATTTGTCTTGAAGCAAATACTCTTCCTGGAATGACACCAACAAGTCTTCTCCCACAGGAAGCTTTAGCAGATGGAATTTTATATGTAGAGTTATGTAATCGTATTGTAAATTGTGTTGAAAAATAATTAATATTGATACCTAATCAAAATAGTACTAACTTATATTGCTTAAAATAGCTTTAGCAGGAATGAGGTGATATTTATGGATACTAATGGAAAATTAAGAACAACAAGATATCAAGTGAAGCATGCTGTTTTAAAACCATTTATTAAATATTTTTGGGTTATGGAGAGTACTGATATAAAAATAAGTCATAAACTCCTGCCTGTAAATAATATTGATTTAATATTAAATTTCTCATCACCAATTCGTTATATAACTAAACAAAATAAAGAATTAGTTCCAGCTAAATTTCATTTTAATGGGATTAAAGATAGGTATTGCATGATAAATCAAGAGGGTAAGCTCAATGTTTTTGGTATCTCATTTTTTCCGTCAGGTTTATATCCATTTTTAAAAATACCTATATGTGAATTTACTCAAAAAACTATAGATTTAAATATTATTGCTAATAAGTTTGTTTTAGATATAGATGATCAAATAAATGAGGCTGACTCAACTTTAAAAAAGCTGGATATTCTTGAAGAAGGACTTTTGAAACTAATTAGCAATACTTATATTCCCAACAGTAATATAAGTAATATACTTCATTGCTTTTATGAAAATATGGTTAATATGAATATTCAATTGTTTTGTGACCAATACGGAATAAGTAAACGTAAACTGGAACGAATTTTTAACAAGTATGTGGGGGTAAGTCCAAAATCATTCTATAGAATTTCCAGGTTTCAAAAGGTGTTTAGTAAAATCATTAATCAGGAAAAAGTAGATTTAACCTTTGAAGCATATCAAAATAACTATTACGACCAAACACATTTTTTGAAAGACTTCAAAACCTTTACTGGATGCTCTCCAACACAATTTTTAAATGAAAAAAGGGCTGTAAAACAAATTATCTGATATGTCGCATTTTTACTATTAGTGGAAAAATTTTTATAATAAAATATCGCTAATAATAAAAATACATTTTAGGAGCGAAAAGATATATGGATAAAAAAATTGTTATTGAAATAGTGGAATTTAGAGTTTTATCAGGTACTCAAGCTGAAGAGTTTATAAAAATTGTAGATTCACTGGAAAGGGACTTCCATTCTCAACAAAAAGGTTTTATAAGTACAGAATTAGCCAGAGGCAGAGAAAATGGCTGTTGGATAATGATACAGCATTGGGAGTGCATGGATGATGCTAAGCAAGTAATTAAACTAATGATGAAAACTCCTATTACTGAGGAGTTCCGCAAGGTTCTTGACCCTACAAGTGTAAAAATGTCACTTTTAGAACAAGTTAGTGTATGGGATAAATGCTTATGATCGAACCTTTTTATGCACCCTTATCAAGTGAAATACAACCCCTATATCCTAGTTTAAAAGACTTTCAAGTTTTCTTGAAGGTCTTTTTTTAGAAATGCAAAGTTTTGCCTATATAAATTGTATTATATTTATAGGGAGGTGTGCAATGATAGCACTAATAGAAATAGACGAGTACGATTTAAATATTATGGAATCTATAGAAAAATATACAGATATGCTCATTAGAGTATCTTACTCATATATGAAAAATATGAGTGATGCTGAGGATGTGACTCAAGACGCATTTCTAAAACTGATAAAAAAAAGGCCTAGCTTTGAAAATGCTTCACATGAAAAGGCATGGCTATTAAGGGTGGCTATAAATTTATGCAAAAATCGATTAAAGACAGCATGGATAAGAAAAACAGTACCACTTAGTGAAGCTAACTTCAATTTTACTCAAAAGGAGAACGAAGTTTTAAGTGCTGTCTTAGAATTACCTATAAAATACTGTAGTATCATTCATTTATTCTATTTCGAGGGATATAGTATGGCTGAAATTGCTGCTATTTTAGGGAAAAAGGAATCAACCATTGGTTCACAGTTGCATAGAGCTAGAAAACAGCTTAAAACTAAACTAAAGGAGGATTTTGATGATGAATAAGGATGTATATAAAGCTGCAATCAGCAAAATAGAAGCAAGTGATGCTTTTAAAGAAAAATTAACGGCTTCAATGAAACGTGCAAAATTCGGTTCAAATACTCTTAAAATAAAGCATTTAATACCTGTTATTGCTGCCTTGATAGTGATTGTAGGTACAAGTATAGTTCTTTTACCTCGGCTGAGACAGGTTAGTGTTGAAAATAATGCAAAAAATGATTTTATTATATTAGCAGATGAAGCTAATAATGCTCTGGAAGTGGCTAGTTATGCTTCAATAGTATATTTAGATGGATATGAATATAGTCCCTCATCATGGTTGGGCTATTCCCGATATGACATTAATGAGGAAAATTATAATAAAATTAAAGGCTCTAAGCTTGGTGAGGTAACTTTAGACCTAAAGGGTAAACGCTACACAGGAACACCACCGGATTTTTCAAGTACCTTTGATGTTGGAACAGAAATTTACGCTATCAAAGATATTAAAAAAGAAAGTGCAGTGCTTATTATAGATAATTATAATAACAAATTTATTTTTTACCGTGAAAGGAAAGCTGTATCAAATGAAAATGAACCACTTAAACTTACTATTTCAGATGTTTTTAATATGAAGTCAAATTCGCCTATTGTTGCTAGTGTTGAACTTCGTAGTCAAGAAGATGGCTCATGGATGAGAACCTCTGAAAATGAACATTTACTCTCACTCATCAATGAGGAATTACCTGGATTGCCATTACTAAATTCCCATGAAGCACAGAATAAGAATAATAATGATAATCGCATACCTATAAACCTAATTTTCAAAGATGGTATGGCTTTTCATATACAGGTTTATCCTGAGCAAAAAATAGCTTCTACATTTGGTGGATATATTAACCTATCCTCAGAGCTATGTGAGGAGATTCAGAAACTGTATAAGCTAGGTGAGCAGTATCCAAGTATAACTGAAATATTACCATATTATGAAAGCGGCGTTTCATATTTATATTTTCTCAATAAAACAAATGGTGACGAAGTACTTTGTAAAAATCCAGAATGGTCTTGCCAGAGTTTATTTGGTATATTTGACTATTATCGAGTACAAGAAGTCGAAAAAGACACAGGTGAACGGCTTGTTATCACTAGTACAATTGGAAGATCAAAAGATGACAGTGTAACCTTGAATTTTTATGAAACTGAGGAGGGTCATATAATTACGGAAATAAACGGAAAATATTATAAGCCTGTAAAAGGGAAGATTACATTTAAGGAACTAAGTGACTATTTATACAATTCTACAGACTTAGGTTTAAAAACACCCCAATAAGTTCTACAGCCATTAGCAACAGCAAATGCTTGAAGCTATTTTCTTACAACTCCTATTATGCTATAATCAATTGAGTATTTTTCGTAATTACGGAGGAGTTTATGTCAGTTAATATTGATAATTCATTTGATATAATAATAGTTGGCGCTGGGGCAGTAGGGTGTGCTATTGCAAGAGAGCTTTCAAAATATAATATAAAAATTGCAGTTTTTGAGAAGGAAAGCGATGTTGCTGCAGCAACTAGTGGTAGAAATAGTGCAGTGGTCCATGCAGGCTTTAATAACACGCCGGGCAGTCTTATGGCAAAGCTTTGTGTTGAGGGTAATGAAGGCTTTGAGAGCATATGCAGAGATCTGGATGTGCCATATAAGAAAACTGGAAAGCTCATTGTAGCCTTTGACCAAAGTGATTTTGCAGGTATTGATAAATTGCTTGAAAATGGTAGAAAGAATGGTGTAAAGGGACTCCAATTCATTGATGCAGAGGTACTAAGAAGGTTGGAGCCACATGTAGGTGGTATAGGCGCAATGCTATCACCAAACACTGCAATAACAAATCCATTTATATACACTGTAGCTTTAGCAGAGAATGCTGCTGTAAATGGTGTTAAATTTTACTTTGAAACAGAGGCAAAGGGCATTTCAAAGCAGGACAAGCTATTTAGGGTTAAAGCTGGTAATGAATATTTCTATAGTAGGTATTTAATTAATTGTGCAGGACTTTATTCTGATAAAATTTCAACAATGGCTGGTAAAAAGGGTTATAAGGTATATCCTTGCAGAGGAGAATACTTTATTCTCGACAAGCGTACCAGTCAGTATTTAAATATGCCGGTATATCCAGTTCCAAGGCCAGGTGTTGGAGGGCTTGGAGTACACTTAACTCCAACAATAGAGGGGAATATACTTATTGGACCTAGCGCAGAATATATAAAAACAAAAAGTGACTATGGTTCAACAAAGAAAGTAATGGATCAGCTTTTTAGAGAGGCAAAGGAGCTGCTTCCGCCAATTAGCATGAAGTATATAATCAGAAGCTATACTGGCATCAGATCAAAAATCGTTAATTCAAAGACAGGTGGATTTGGAGACTTTATTATTGAAGAAGCAAAGGAAGTTAAAGGACTTATAAATCTTATAGGCATTGAATCGCCAGGTCTTACCTCTTCTGTTCCAATAAGTAAAATTGTAAGAGATATCATAGCAAATAAAGAAGAACTTCTGCCTAAAAACGATTTTATCTCCACAAGGGAAGGAATAGTTCAGTTTAGAGAACTTTCAATGGAGCGTAAAAAAGAGCTTATACGTCAATATCCAGAGTATGGAGAAATAGTATGCAGGTGTGAGGGTATCACAAAAAAAGAAATCTTAGATGCTATAAATAATCCACTAGGAGTTACTACGCTTGCAGGAATTAAATATCGCGCTAGGCCAATGATGGGTAGATGTCAGGGTGGCTATTGTCTTACAAGAATAGTTGATATTCTTAAGAATGAAAGAGGTTTAGAGCCAGAGGAAATAACTATTCGTGGTAAAAATTCAAGACTTTTTGCTGGTCAGGTAAAGTAGGTAAATAATAACTTTTTAGGTGGACATATATATGTTAATAAATAAAGATATAATTATTGTAGGTGCAGGCCCAGCTGGTTTAGCAGCTGCAATAGAGGCAAAAAAGCGTGGTGTAAATGATGTTCTGGTGTTAGAAAGAGAGCCCATTGCAGGTGGGATACTAAATCAGTGCATTCACGATGGTTTTGGACTTATAAGATTTAACGAAGCCTTAACTGGTCCTGAGTATGCCAAACGATATATTGATGAGGCTAGGGCACAAAATGTAGAAATTATAACAAATGTAATGGTACAAGATATAAGTAATGACAAGGTAGTTACTACTATTAGCCCTAATGGAATTAAGACCTACAAAGGTGCTGCAATTATACTTGCAATGGGATGTCGAGAAAGAACAAGAGGAGCCATATGTATTCCGGGAACTCGCCCAGCAGGCGTTTTTACTGCAGGTGTTGCGCAGAATTTAGTTAATGTCAGAAATATTATGGTGGGTAAAAATATTGTAATCTTAGGCTCGGGGGATATTGGTCTTATTATGGCAAGACGTTTGACACTTGAGGGAGCAAATGTGATTGCGGTTGTAGAAAAATTACCTTACTCAAGCGGTCTTCAGAGAAATATAACACAGTGCCTGGATGATTTTGGTATACCATTATTATTAAGCCATACTGTTACAAAAATAGAGGGACACGAAAGAGTCCAGAGTGTTACAATTGCAAAGGTTGACGAACATGGAAACTCAATTCGCGGTACTTCAAAGAAGTATGGATGTGATACATTGATTCTCTCTGTGGGTTTGATACCGGAAAATGAACTATCACTTAATGCTGGAGTATGTATTGATGAGACAACAGGTGGGGCTAGGGTGGATGAAAACTTACACACCAGCGTACCCGGGATATTCGCATGTGGAAATGTTTTGCAGGTTCATGACTTAGTAGACTATGTGTCAGCAGAGGGTGAGCTAGCTGCAAAATCAGCTGTAGCCTTTTTAGAAGATAATAATTCATCAGCTTCAAATATAACTGTTAAAGCTGGAAACGGTATAAGGTATGTATTGCCACAAATTATTTCTTGCAATAAAGCTATAACCTTCTCAATGAGAGTAATTAACCCTTTAAAAAATAAAACAATTATTTTTAAAGCTGGTGACATAGAATTAAAGAAAAAAACCTTCAAAGCGCTTAATCCTGCAGAAATGATAAGGATAGACTTAAAAGCACAGGAGCTAAAGAATGTATCAAGCCTGGAGGTGTATATAGATGAAAAATAGTAAAGAACTTGTATGCATAGTTTGTCCAAATGGTTGCAGGATGAATGTAACTGTCAATGAAGAAAACCAAATAATTCTAGTTGACAATGCATTGTGTAAGAAAGGTGAGGTTTATGCCAGAGATGAAATACAAAGCCCTAAAAGAAGCCTAACCTCAACTGTCAAAGTTATTGGTGGAGAATTTCCACTTGTAAGTGTCCGTAGTGATAAACCCATGCCAAAGGAGAAAATTAAAGAAGCAATTTTTGAATTGAAAAAGCAAGTGCTTAAGGCTCCAATTGATTATCATCAGTTAATTATACGTGATTTTCTTGGTACAGGTGTAAATATTATAACAACAAAGCAAGTATTAAGGAATGGATAAGGAACAAATATTAATAGAGAACTGATAAAACGTATACTGATGGACTATTAGTATATATCTATTACATCTTTGTTTATGTGCGGGAGGCAGTATGAAAGTAGAAAATGTAAATTGCCATAAATGTAAATATTATTATGTTACATGGGATGCTAATATGCCAAATGGTTGTAAAGCTTTTGGCTTTAAAACAAGGCAAATACCCTCAGTGGTAGTTTATCAATCATCTGGAAGCCCATGTCAGGGATATCAGGAAAAAGGACAGGGGGAAACTAAGAGGTAAAGCCAACGCTGAATGCAGCTGGTTTTACCTTTTTTATTAACATAAGCAATGTTAGCTTGCTTACTTGCGTTGTCTATTTGCAATATAAATATGAAATGCTTGTAACATACTTTAGTTAAATTTTATGATACGATATTTCTATCCGTTATATACCATTAATTATTTATGCTAAACATAGCCATAATCATACTCTAAAAAGGAGGCAATCAATGCAAAAATACAAAAAAATTCTATGTATCATAATCACTTTGCTACTATCAATTAATACGACTACATATGCAGCAGAAACGGAAGATGCTTTTAATTCAAAAGATATAAATGTACCAGTAAAGTATATTTGTGAAAGCAAGGGTGGAACGGTCTCCTGGGATGGTAAAAATAAAATAGCTACACTCAAATATGGTAATAAGGACCTCCTTCTCAAAATAGGCAGTAATATTATAACTACCAATGGGAAAACAAAGAGTTTAAATAGTAAGGTAACAACCATTAGTGGAAGAACAGTGCTGCCACTAAGTGTGCTCAATCAAGAACTTGGCCTTAAGGTTTCTAATGATGAGTGTCTAAAGATTATTGGTGTTAAATTTATCGATTTACTTAAGAATAATCAAATAACTGAAGTGTCAGGGCTATTAAGTGAAACTTTTTCAAAATATTTAAGTTTAAAATATATAGATCAAATATCAACTACTATATCAAGCTTCGAATTTAATAATGAAAAAATTGATTTAACCAAGAATACTGTCCATCAAAATTTAAGTATTCCATTTGTATATAATAAAACTAACTATAATTATATAATCAAGTTTGATTATGATGGAAAAATTAATGAACTTAACTCAACTATTGTACAACCACAAACAGAGTATATTAATCCTCAATATGATGATTCAAATAATTATATCGAACAGCAGGTTACAATTGGTACATGGGCATGGAAGCTTCCTGCAACCTTGACACTGCCAAAGGGCAATGGACCATTTCCAGTAGTTATTCTGATATATGGCTCAGGTCCTAACGACAGAGACGGAAGTTTAGGGTCCTTGAAGCCTTTTAGAGATATTGCTGTAGGTTTAGCTTCAAAGAACATAGCTGTACTAAGGTATGAAAAACGTACTCATGAACATAGCACAAAATCGGGACTGGTTGGTAATTTTACAATGGATGAGGAATTTGAACAGGATGCTTTTGCTGCTGCAGAGTATTTGAAAGCTGTAAACGGAGTAGATGCTTCAAATATTATAATTCTCGGACATGGACAAGGAGGATATGCCTTACCCAAAATATTAAAAGATGATAATTCTGAAATTTTTAAAGCAGGAATTATTATGAGTGGCTATTCTAGGCCAGTATACGAACTTATCCAAGAACAATATGAATATTTGATGAATAAAGGGCTAGTAAGCAAAGAAATGTTTGAGTATATAAAGAGCCAAGTTGAGCTTATTAAGGATCCTAGCTTTGATGCTGCAAATTTACCAGAAAACTATTCTTTAGGAAATGCATACTATTTCAACTCAATGAAGACATATGATGTTTTAGGCATTGCTAAAAACCTTAATAAACCAGTGCTTGTAATGCAAGGAGAAAGAGACTATCAAGTAACTGCAAAAACAGATTTTGAAGACTGGAAAAAGACCTTTAATAATAATCCCCAAGCTGAGTTTAAGCTTTATCCGAAACTTAACCACATGTTTACTGAAGGAGAGGGTGATAGCCTGCCTAGTGAGTATTATGTGAGTGCTAATATACCTCAATATGTAATTGATGATATCGCAGCTTTTGTTGATAAAACAGCTGCCAGATAAAAGGATACTAGCTCTTTGTAAATATATATCAATCTCCTTTTGGTGTTTAATAATATTAGAAATTGTTTAGTAACACTTTCACTAGAGTTGACATAAATTATTATTAAGATGAAGTATTTCAAGTGAAAGGAGATTATATATGGACAATTGTAATAACAGTGGCTGTGGCTGTAATGATAATATAAGCCATCTATTATGCAAGTACATTGGGCAGACAGTTACTATATTTACTAAGAGCGGAGGACAATCAGGCTGCGGATTTACAGGTGTAATTTTAGGGGTTAATGATTGCTTTGTTAGACTAATAACTAGTATCGGACCAGCACCAGGTTGCGCATTGGGAAATGCTTGTGGTAATAACAATAACATGAATAACAATAACATGATGGATGGTTGTGATCACCACGGTTATGGATGTGGATTTAACCAATATGGAAATTACGGAAATGGAACTCCAGTTTATAATGTTGGATCAGTAACTGATATACCAATTAACAGCATAGCATCCTTTGTTCACAATGCAGTTTAATTTTTCAAAAAAAATGATAGGGGAACCTATCATTTTTTTTGTACGTAATGCTTTACTGTATTAATATAATATGTTAAAATTTGAGAAAACAACTTGCGGTCAAAATTTAATATGAAATTTGTGGGGGGACCATATAAAATCACAAAATTGTATCTGAGGTTTTAATGAAAGATATTATTTTTGGAGGATTTACGGTTGAGAAGGTTAAAGCCTGACCCTTAGAACCTGTCGGTTAATACCGGTGTAGGGAAGCAAAATTTAAATATATCATTTTATGTGCTTACCTATTTCAGGTAGGCACTTTTTAGGTTATCGCAAAATCATATTCATTTTTGGAAGGAAGAGAAAAGTAAAATAATGTCGTCCTAAAAGAGGACAAGGAGGAACTAAATGAAATACAAAACACAAATGGAAGCAGCAAAAAAAGGAATTATAACAAAGGAAATGTCAGTAGTAGCAAAGAAAGAGGGGATTGCAGAGGTGAAAATAAGAGAGCTCATTGCTTGTGGCAGAGTTGCAATTCCAGCAAACATAAACCATAAAACCCTAAGCCCAGAAGGCGTTGGCGAAGGTCTAAAAACAAAAGTTAATGTTAACTTAGGTATTTCTGGCGACTGTGCTGATTACACAAAAGAGATGGAAAAGGTAGATATGGCAATTAAATTTGGTGTAGAGGCAATTATGGATTTGAGTAATTATGGTAAGACAAATACCTTCCGTACAAAGCTAATAAATCACTGTCCAGCAATGATAGGAACGGTTCCTATGTATGATGCAATAGGCTATCTAGAAAAGGATTTGATGGAAATTACAGCAACAGATTTTCTTAAGGTTGTCGAAGCCCATGCAAAAGAAGGCGTTGATTTTATGACTATTCACGCTGGAATAAACAAGAGAGCAGTTGAATGTTTCAAACGCTCTAAAAGATTGACTAATATTGTCTCTAGAGGTGGTTCCTTACTCTTCGCTTGGATGGAGATGACTGGAAATGAAAATCCATTTTTTGAGCATTATGATGAGTTTCTAGATATCCTGCGAGAATATGACGTTACTATAAGTATTGGTGATGCATTAAGACCTGGTAGTATAAATGACAGTTCAGATGCAGGCCAAATTAGTGAGTTAATCGAGATTGGAAATCTAACGAAACGTGCTTGGGATAAGGATGTACAGGTAATGGTAGAGGGGCCTGGGCATATGGCGATGAATGAAATCGCAGCAAACATGACTCTTGAGAAAAGACTATGTCATGGAGCACCCTTTTATGTGTTAGGACCACTTGTAACGGACATAGCACCGGGATATGATCATATTACATCTGCTATTGGCGGTGCTATTGCTGCTGCGAACGGCGCTGATTTCCTTTGCTATGTAACTCCAGCTGAGCACTTGCGCCTTCCTGATTTGGAAGATGTTAAAGAGGGAATTATAGCTACAAAAATTGCGGCGCATGCTGCTGACATAGCAAAAGGTATTCCGAATGCACGTGAGATAGATAATAAAATGAGTGATGCTAGGAGACGCATTGATTGGGAGGAAATGTTCTCATATGCAATTGATGGAGATAAGGCAAGGGCATATTTTGAAAGCACTCCGCCTACTGACAAACACACCTGCTCAATGTGTGGCAAAATGTGTGCGATGAGAACTACAAATAAAATCTTGTCAGGCGAGAAGGTTAAGTTTGCATGAAATAATAGTAGTTTGTAATATAGAATTTAAAATAAATGATAGGAGCCTTTAGTATGAAAACAAATGTAAAAAGATTAGCATTATCAGGACTGCTAGTCGCAGTAGCAGTGGTTGGATCATCATTTTCCTTTCCAGTGGGTGTTTCAAAATGCGCGCCAGTGCAGCATATGGTCAATGTCTTAGGAGCAATTCTTTTGGGCCCATGGTATGCAGTAGGGGTTGCTTTTGTAACATCGTGTATAAGAATTCTAGCAGGGACAGGAACACTGCTTGCATTTCCGGGCAGTATGGTTGGAGCGCTGATTTGTGGCTTATTGTATAAAAAATTTGGTAACACTGTGAGTGCATTTATAGGGGAAGTCATTGGTACGGGCGTATTTGGTGCAATCCTTGCTTATCCTATTGCAGCATTGCTATTGTCAAAGCAAGCTGCTATCTTTGGCTTTGTTATTCCATTTAGTATTAGCTCCTTTGGAGGCGCAACAATTTCCGCAATGTTAATCTTTGCATTGAAACGGACAAAGACTATAGCTGCTATTACAAATGAGTTATAAATGTTATAATTTAGTACATAATAGTGACTTAAAGGCCATCCTACTTTTGCAAGATGGCTTTTTTAGGTGCAGCAAGTATATTTTAGTGAAAAATATTGTGTTATAACACATATCGTGGAAAAGCTTGTTTAAAAAATTAATATCCAATAAGAAAGGACAGAACAAAAATGAAAAAAGCAATAGCCTACATACTGACAGCGGTGATGATGCTGTCTATATGCCTAACAATGGGGGTATCTACATCAGAAGCAGCAAAAAAAGTAGAAATAATAGTTAAAGTAAACGGAGGCAAGTTAGTTTTCCCTGATACCAAACCACTTTTAGATGAAAATGATAGAGTACAGGTGCCTGTGAGATTTGTAAGCGAGGCACTGGGAGCAACAGTAAAATGGGTTTCAAAAAGTAAATCTGTTGAAATAGCAAACGGAACAGACAAGGTGATTCTATACGATAGCAAAAAGGACTATATAGTAAATGGCACAAAAAAGACTATGGATACAGTAGCTACAAACAAGAATGGCAGAATACTTGTACCTATCCGTTTTGTAAGCGAAGCTCTTGGAGCAACGGTGACATGGGATGGCAAGACAAGTACAGTAAATATAACAATAAAGCCTGCACAAACAAAAAAGGTTGGAAGCTTTATAGTTCCTATTAATACTAGGCTAATAGCTAACGATGTTGATGGCAACCCAGATTATGATGCTTGTTTTATGGTTGGTGTTGGTTATTCGAATGAGGATCAAACACAAATCATAGAAGATTTGAGAAATGTCCTACTACAGAAGCTTGGTGAAAATACAGTTAACACAATCATTAACCATGTCAAGAAAAAAAAGCTAGATGTATTTTTAGAGGGTATAGATATATATGATGAAAAGTCAAATAGATATATACACATAGATGATTCGTATGCAAGTGATGTTAATATTTATGTGTATTCATTTGGAAAATAAGGTGAGGCGATTTACATGAAGAATAGAATTCTTAGTATTGTATTACTGCTTTTGATGATAGAAGCAATAAGTACAGGTGTTTGCTACAGCGCTGAAAATTTCACCGTAGAAGATACCCTAAAAGCAGCGAATAAGTTTATGAATGGCGGTGAGAGAGGTCGGTAGGTGAATTAATCACCTACCTCCTACTCGATTGCAGGTTAATATTTCTTTTAAGGGGTTTAACATTACTTTCGAGTGTATTAAGCTTTTCGTAGACAAGCTTACATCCGACTAGTGCAGACTCAACTTTTGACTTTAGATCATTTTTTATTCTAGTAACTTCAGTAGGCTTTAGTCTCAAACCCAAACTATCGGCTTTCAGCCCATTGTTATGAGTTAGTACTTTTGTCCACTTTACTATCAACTATTTTTTTAAAGAGTCTAACAAATTCAACAGCTTCTTCCTCATTGAGGTCTTGCAATAGATTAGCAAACAGTTTATTTTCCTCTCTAATATGCTCTTCAACTGAAATTGTGCCTATAGGAGTAAGTTCTAAATCAAAGGAACGTAAATCATTATTACTTAATTTTCGTTGTAGCAATCCTCGCTTAGAAAGTCTATTTATTGCATTAGTCAAAGTACTATTAGGTACTTTTAATGATTTCACTATTTCTTTAATCTTAATATTAGGATTTGCATAGATAAGTTTAAGAATATTTAAATCAATAATAGTACAACCCTTTAATTGTTCTGTGCATATCATTATATTAAAATTTAGTAATAGCTTATTCCAAAGTTCTCTGAAATTATTAATTGGCAGATTGCTTTTCATTCTTATGCCCCTTTATCACCTTTTTGTTTATTTTTAAGATGATTGTAACACTAAGCCCAATTATAGGCAATAAAAAACAAATAGTAGTTAAAGCATATTTTAGTATAGTCAAGATATTTGTAACCTTGGCAAGTGCAAGAAGTTCCGATGGGTAATGTGTAATCAATCCAATCAATCCAACAATTTCAAGAATTTGAACACTTGCTAATATTACAGGTAGAAATGTAATAATTGAAATAAGGGTACACTTTTTAACCCATTTGTTAAATGTAGCATAGTTTGCTCCAACGAGAAACATTGTGTACAACACAACCATAATTACATCTGTAATAAATACTTGTAAGTGCGTCTTTCTGCCTTCTTCACCAATTGTTGATAATAAATCATAAGCAGACTTAGGTGAATAATTGAAGGTTTGTGTGAGGTAGGTAAAACTCGGCTTTAAAACTACATTTGTCAATATCAGAACCAATAGGAATGCACCAAAATAAGTTAAAATTACTCTTGGTTTTGATAGTTTTTCGACTAAACTATTAAGTTTCTTCATACTTAATCTCCTTTTATATTATTTCCACAATAGAATATTACCATTATGGAAATATATTGTCAAGGAAATAAGCAACGCAAGTTGGCAAGCCAACATTGCTTATGTTAATAAAAAAGGTTCTGTTGTAAACTATATTATATCCGAGCTAGTCTTCAACAGAACCTTATATATACACTACATTAAATCTCTCGTCACATTATTTAGCCATTTTTTGCTTTTGTATCTCCAAACTGTCAGAGGAATTTTAATAAGCTCATCACTCATTAAGATGATATAGACAATGGGAACGCTCCACTTGAAAACGAAAGCGGCTAACAAACCTATTGCTATTGAGCCACACCACATTGTTGTTATATCTATAAACAGACCAAATTTTGTATCGCCACCGGCACGGAAAACTCCAACAATAAGAGTTGTATTCAGGGCTTGAGCAATGACAAAATAGGACATTACATACATCATTGTGGACAAATAGCCTTGTGTAACCGGGCTGAGATTGAGTACCGACATTATAATAGGACGAACGATTAAAATGACAATTGCTCCTGCAACACCAGCTAATAAGCTTAGTTTTATAAAACGTTTAGAATAATCCTTGGCTGCTTCCAGGTTGTTTTCACCAATTGCCTTGCCTACGGTTATAGCGGTAGCATTAGCAAGACCAAAAGCAATAACGGTAGCAAGCTGTCTTGTAATCTGTGCAACAGAGTTGGCAGAAACAACAGAGCTTCCTAAATGTCCTAAAACAACAGCATTCATAGCCACACCAGCTCCCCACATAAGTTCGTTTAGAGTGACTGGAATTGAGTACACTAAAAAATCTTTAAAGAGGAATTTATCACGAATAAACAAGCTTTTGAACTTGAAGTGTATAACCTTATTATATTTTTTAGCATAGATAAAGACGCATAAAAGCTCAACAACTCTAGAGGCAAAGGTTGCAATAGCTGCACCCTGAATTCCCAACTTTGGAAAACCAAATAAACCAAAAATCAGAAGTGATGCAATTATTACATTTATAATAAGAGAGACCAAGTATACAACTGTTGAAACCACTACCCGTTCAACACTTCTCATCACATTTAAATAAATCATAGTAATAGCCATTAAAACATATGACAAGGCAACAATTCTCAGGTACTTGACGCCTTCTGCAATAACAGGTGCTTCAGAAGTAAATATACTCATAATTTGTGTTGGAAACAGCAATACAGCTGTAGTAAAAAGTAACGCAACCAATAGTGAAAACCTCATACATATTCCCATTATTGTTTCAATACTTTTTGTATCGCCTTTTCCCCAGTACTGTGCAGTTAGAACCGCTGCTCCTGAGGTTAATCCAAAGAAAATAAGTGTCATAATAAACTGTACTTGTCCGGCTAAAGAAGCACCAGAAAGCACAATTTCACTTACTTTTCCAAGCATAAGTACATCAATTGACGTTATTCCAACATTTATTAAGTTTTGCAGTGCCATGGGCATTACTAATGTTAAGGCCATTTTATAAAAGGCTTTGTTGTTCATAATTTTGCTGTTTACAGTGATATCCATATGTATTCTCCGATTTTTAGTTATAAAACAGTATACCATATTGTTATGTAATACTATAGCCTAAGCTATATTAAGTAAGTTTTTCACCTCACAAAATGCAATATTTTATTATTATACTCCAAATGCCTCAATTATTTCTATAGTGAGTAGTATACAATATAATGATGTGATAATATAGTTATATATAGAAGACTCGGATCAGATAGTGCCATTGCGCCACATAAACTTTAGCACTTAGAAAAGGATATGTGTAGCTTAGCTTATGCCATCGTTATAGTTTGCGCAAGTCAAGTTATCTTGATTATACTTCAATTAAGGAGATGTAAGTTATGTCAAGGTTGAAAGAACTTAAATAATAAAGAAAGGGGGACCGAGTCCATGCCAGTACTTTAATGGGGTTTTGTGCCAAATGTGGGGCATGGGCATAATTATGACTAAAACAGGTCTATATATTCATATTCCTTTTTGTAGCTCTAAATGTAATTATTGCGACTTTAATTCATACACTGGAAAGCTTAATTTAGCTGAGGAATACTTTACTTCAATGAAAAAAGAAATTGAGCTTTATACCAATGAAATGAAATATAATATAGTTAGTACAGTTTTTATAGGAGGAGGTACTCCTTCTTGTGTGGACTACAAGTACATTGTAGATGTGCTGACTGCATGCAGAGCAAATTATAGAATTTCTGACGACTGCGAAATAAGCATAGAAGCTAATCCTGGTACACTTAATATTGATAAACTTACAGCATATAAACATATTGGAATAAATCGAATAAGTATTGGTCTTCAAGCCTATCAGAATAATTTACTCAAATATTTAGGCAGACAGCATTCACCCGAAGACTTTATTACAAGTATTGAACTGGCTAAAAAGGCTGGTTTTAGTAACATTAATGTTGATGTGATATTTGGGATACCTGGACAGACGATGGAGAACTGGAAAGAAACCTTGAAGGTGTTAGTTGATTTAGGCATAACACATATATCTGCATACAGTTTGAAAGTCGAAGAGGGAACAAAGTTTGGCAATATGCTTGAAAACGGAGAGCTCATACAGATGAAGGATGAGCTTGATAGGGATATGTATCATTATGCTATTGATTACTTAAAACAAAACGGTTTTAACCAGTATGAATTATCAAATTTTGCAAAAGAGGGTTATGAGTGTAACCATAATTTAACCTATTGGAAGTGTATAGATTACTTAGGTTTGGGGGCTGGAGCTCATTCACTTTTGGAGGACATTAGATTTTCAAATGAGGTCACTATTGAGGAATATATTAAGGGCTTAAAAAAGGGTGAAAAACCTGTTGAAGTGCGATATACAATTGACTTATACGACAAAATGTCAGAATATATGTTTTTGGGGCTTAGGTTAACAAGGGGTGTTTTCAATTCAGAATTTCAAGATTTGTTTAATCAGGATATGTTTGTTAAGTATGCAGATAGTTTTGAAGAACTGCAAAAAAATAAGTTGATTGAGATTTCTGGAGAAAATGTACGGCTTACTAGGTTTGGGATGGACTTAGCAAATCAGGTATTTGTAAAATTCGTATAAAACAACGCAAGTTGGCAAGCCAACATTGCTTATGTTAAAAATAAAAACTCAGGAAAGATACCTGAGTTTTCGTTTTTTAATTAAAATTATTTTGCTGCATTTAAGGCCTTTGCTAATCTGGATTTTCTTCTCGCAGCGGTGTTTTTGTGAAGGATATTCCTTGCTGCAGCTTTATCTAAAGCCTTAGTAGTAGCTTTGTATGATTCAGTAGCTGTATCTACACCTGTAGCTATAGCTTCTTTACATTTCTTAATAGAAGTCTTAAGAGCTGACTTTCTGATAGAATTCTTTAAAGTCTTAGCCTCAGTTACCTTTACTCTCTTTATTGCTGATTTAATATTTGGCATAGTATTCACCTCCTGCGAGCCTAAATTCGCCTAACTCATGAGCAAAAATTACTAATAATATTTAATCGGTTATTTAACCGCTTCTTGCCCGTAACAGATGATATTTTACCATGAAAAAATTCAAAAAGCAAGTATTTTTCTATTTCGACACGGCAAATTCATGAAGCCATATTCTTCCTAACTCTTTTCAAAGAGTTTTTTTAAATTAATGCCGTTTCAGCACTAATATTTTGTGAAATTACATTTAGATTTTTTTATCGCCTTTGTATGACTTT
>JAEZOA010000126.1 GCA_023441625.1 Bacillota bacterium | reverse complement strand
ATTGGAAGACATTCATGGAAAAAAGGAAAGCCTTGAGCAGCATTTTCTAAATAAAATGGGAGGTAATAAATAATGAATAAAAAGGTTCTTAAACTTGCTTTACTGGATGTAAAAATAATGCTTCAATCAATCACCTTTATTGGTGGTATAGGAGTGGCTACACTCTTCCTTTGCCTCTGGTTACTCAGAGGGCCGGAGAGCTTCAACACGGATCGCTATATGAATATGTTCTTTGAAGTGATGAAATACGTCATTATTGTTAATGGTATTATGGTATTGGGAAAACAATATAAAAATGGTACTTATAAATACTTATTTTCAGGGGCGATGACAAGAAAGCAAATTATGTATGAAAAGGTGCTGGCAATAACTTTTTTTGGCCTTATTTGCGGCATGATACAAACTATTGTAAGAGTCGTAGTTTCTATCATTCAGAACAAAGGAGTTCAGATGAATGATTTGCTCTCGGTTAATGTACTTTGTGAAATATGGTTATATATTATTTTTGCTTTATTAATAGGGTGCTTTGGACTGATGATGTTGAGTATTACCGGTAAAGTGAATATCGCCTTTATCTCTGGTATAGCAATATTTGGAATTGTTCAATTTTATTCGATGTTATATATGGTGATGCTTTCAAATATGGAGAAACTTGCGATTTGGCAAAAGGCTATATTTTTTACACCCAATTATATCATTTGGAACTGGATGCAGCAGTCAATTCCCACTTATGTTGAAAATGCAGTAATGCTAGGTTATATCCTTTTGATGTTTATGATTGGTTTGATTGTAATAGGCAAAAAAGATTTGAATCTTGAGCAATAAAGTTTGATTGGTAAATAGTGTGAATAGTCTTGCAAAGTACATGCAGGCCCAAAGCCTCGTATACGAGGCTTATAAAGAATAGCGAAAGACGCTATACTTCAGGATTTGTGCCTGCGTCTTCCTCGGCACAAACTAATTCAAAGGGTAGTATGCTATGCTAATGAGAATAGTCTTGCAAAAAGTATGGAGGTTACGATGGAAAATATAATTAAGTATAATATGAGAATGTGTCTTAACAAAAAGACAGTAATAGGATTTGTTATAATGATGGTTGTATGTGCATTATTACCATTAGGTGGCGGAACACTTCAAAAGCTGCAGCAAGTATATGGCAATATAGTACCCCTGTTTATAATGTACATTGGTGCACTACTCTTTTCCTCAGAGTTTGAGTGGAATACATATAAATCTACTTTAACTGGGAAATTTTCAAGAATAGAAATGTTATTAATAAAATTACTTTCTGTTTTAATCATAGCGGTTCTTATTGCTATTACACAATGTATAATATTTAAAGCTGCAGCAATATATGACGGCGTGAATTATGACTTCTCTGATACATTTCATGTTGTTGGATGTCTGGTGGCATTTACATTATTGATTAGTTCAGTAGGTTTTCTGACAGCCATCCTATGTAGAAATTTTATTGGAACATATACAGTACTTTTTATTCTCTTCTTTGATTTTTTCAAAGAGTGTATGGTCATGGCGGCCGAAGGTATTCGCAATAATTCTTTGAAGGAATTCATCTTGAATATTCCGCTTAGTGATGCTTTGAATGGACTGCGATTAAATCAGTATTCTGGTGGTGTCATCGTTAACATGTTGGTTATGTCAGTGATCTGTATTGCTTTTGCTGGTATCATTCTTGATAAACGGGATTTGTAGTTTCTTGACAGGGTAATCGTTCTTTGCTATTCTGATTGTAACAATTTGCGAGGTGTTACAATGAAAGTAATGGTAAAGGAAAGTATTAAGTTAAATAGTGACGAAGTTTGTCTATTATGCTATAAATCGGATGAACGCATCGGTAAAATCACCGCTTATATCAGAAATATGGATAAAGATGAGCTAGTTGCGAAAGACCAAGAAAAGATTTTCAAAATAGCTTTAAGTGATGTATATTACTTTGAGAGCATTGATAAGAAGACCTTTGCATATCTGAAGGATAAGGTGCTTGAAACAGCACTCAGATTATATGAGATTGAGGAAAAGTATCAGGATAAGATGTTGTTTCGTGCCGGTAAAAGTATCATAGTTAATTTAAAATACATACAATCTGCGAGTCCAATGCTTAACAGAAATCTGTTAGTGGCTTTGAAGAATAATGAAAAGATCGTTATCTCCAGGAGATATGTGAAAGATTTTAATCAAATGATAGGAATGGAGGGATGAGGTTGAAGAGTAAGGGACTAAATTGGAGAAAGAAAGGCGAGGAGCTTCTTAAGGTTGGACAGTTTGTACTTATGATGTTTGGGATGGAGATGCTTTTAACTTGGGCATTATGCCATATTTTTCACAGGGAAAAGGTAGGAACCGCACTGTTTGACCAGGCAGTGCTTTATACTGCAGTGATTGGTAGCATTCCTCTTGTTGGCTTGACAGACGTATTACTACCTAAGGTAAAGCAGTCGGTAAAATTAATTGGAATCAGTGTTGTTGTCTATCTGGCAGGCATGGTTTATTTCTCCTTTATGCCTATCAGGCTTTTAAGGGATTGGAGGCTGATACTTTGGTTTAGCGGTACCTATGCAATGCTCATGCTGGCTCTGATTTATATGTGGAGATTATATGAATTGTCTATTGAAAAGAGATATGCCGCATGCATTATGAAATTCCAGCAAACAACTGAAACCAGTCAGAAGTAAACTTAATCTCAAAGGATAGTTATGAAGAAACTATTCCTAGTAAAGGAATATCTGCTATTATTCAGAAACTCTGAATTGTGTTGGTGTACAACCCATTCGTTTTTTGAAAATACGGCTAAAATAATTACTGTCACTAAACCCGCTTTGTATTGCAATATCAGACATTGGGAGACGGCTATCTTTCAACAGAGTACAGGCATGGTGCATTCGAAGCGATATAATATAATCTAATGGAGTAGTATGATAGGTTTCATTGAAGATTCTTATAAAATGTCGTTCGGAATAATTAGAAAGTTCAGCAAGCGTATGAACTGAGAGCTCGCAGGTGTAATGATTCTCAATATAGGAGACTATTTTTGCAATATTAATCGTATCATTTTTTTCAATGCTGTCGTTTAAGCTATAGAGACGAGACAGCATTACGACTAGGGTCATAAAGCTGGATTGAAGCATAGTCTTCCAACCGTCAGGCTTACTTTGATATTCAGTAAGCATCATATCAGTAATATTATGAATTTTCTCAAAATCAACTGGATTGAGCTTTAATTTACTTTCAAATTGGTGCTCCTTTAT
>JAEZOA010000046.1 GCA_023441625.1 Bacillota bacterium | reverse complement strand
CAATATGCTTGTTTCACTCATTTCAATTTCATTAATTAAGCAATTGGGCACGATTGTCATTCCACCCATAGTCTTAATTGGATCTTTAGAATAACTAACCATTTTGAGCAATAGAGGTTGCTCATCTTTTTTGAAAAATCGACCAGAATTAAGTTCAGAAGTAACATACCCCAATTCCCAGTCCGCTAAAGTATCAAGAACGTAAACATAGATTGTAAACATAAATTTCCTCCATATTTCTTTGTTTTTCTAATACTGTGATAGGTAGGTAGATTGATTTGTTTGCTTTTCTATTATACCTAATAATTGTTGACAACAGTATGTCAGCAATCTATAATGAAAACAAGAATTTTTTGAAGGCGGCTATTAGATGAAAGTTGACAGGCTTGTTAGCATTATTATGATACTCCTTGATAAAAAGCGTATAGGCGCACAGGAGTTAGCAGATATGTTTGAAGTTTCACTCCGCACAATCTACCGCGACATAGACACTATCAACATGGCGGGTATTCCTGTTCGCGGGGCACCGGGAGTGGGCGGGGGCTTTGAAATCATGCAGAAATACAAGATTGATAGAAAGGTTTTTTCGACTACCGACCTCTCCGCTATCTTGATGGGGCTTTCCAGTCTTTCCAACATGATACGAGGTGATGAATTGGTAAACGCCCTTGCGAAAGTCAAGAGTTTTATCCCCGCCGACAAAGCGAGAGACATTGAATTAAAAGCAAATCAAATATATATAGATTTAAGTCCGTGGATGGGCAACAGGAACATACAACCATATTTAGAAATTATCAAAACAGCTTTACAGGAAAGCAAGCTACTTTCGTTTGAATATGCAGACCGCTACGGAAATAAAACCGCACGAACAGCCGAGCCGTATCAGCTTGTGTTAAAAAGTAGTCATTGGTATTGGCAAGGGTATTGCCATAAAAGAAATGATTTTCGCTTATTTAAACTATCCCGCATGTCAAACCTACAAATACAAGAGGAATTTTTTATGCCACGAGATTATCAAAAACCGCAGTTAGATTTTTCTGATATTTTGGTAACTATGCAAACAAAAATCAAAATTCGTATTCATAAAGCTGTCATGGACAGGGTACTTGATTATTGCACTTATGAACACTTTTCGCCAGACGGTGATGAGCATTATATTGTTAGTTTTCCTTTCATAGAGAACGAATACTACTACAATATTCTTTTCAGTTTTGGGGATAAATGTGAGTGTTTAGAGCCGTTACATATCCGCACAGAAATGAAACGTAGAATACATGGTATTGCTACCATATACGAAAATTAATACAAGGAGTAAGACGAAAAAGACTGCCGTATATCTTTAATCCATAGAGCCAGCGACTGGTGATATTTTTTGCAAATGCTTACGAAAATATGAGGAAGCCTATTACCGGCATAGCTGATAAGGCAGTCTTTTTCAACTCTTCGAAGATTAATTTTATCTATTATGTATTCACGTTTTAATGGGGATAACATCTCATCTTTGAATCGTCAATAGGACAATCCTTGGTAGTCCCATGAACCTTGCTATTGACCTTATTACACCATGCATACGCTTGTCCATTTAAGTCTTCGAGAGAAGCATATTTTATACCTGTCTTAAAACGCAATGAACTAAATATTTATTTCTTTTGCAAGCATGACAATTCTTGATCAAACCATGTTTCAATGTCATCTCGTATATCTAAAACAGAATCATCTAAAGATATGGGAAGTCCACGACAACCGCCATCACAATGACCGATTTCTCTTTTTCTGCCGCAGCCATATCCCTTTACAATCAGTTCCTGCAAAACTGGATGAAACGTTTTGATGGTGTCAGTGTATTCGTGCGTCTTTGTCGATTTCACATTGATATGATAGCCATTGTTGAGGGAAGCGTTAATTCCCCATAAATCTTTCCGTTTATAACAAT
The DNA here is from genome assembly GCA_023441625.1 of Bacillota bacterium. Taxonomy (GTDB): domain Bacteria; phylum Bacillota; class Clostridia; order Acetivibrionales; family DSM-1351; genus Ruminiclostridium. The sequence goes on along the minus strand of JAEZOA010000046.1, from coordinate 52,281 downwards.
ACTTTATATAGATATGAAACCCTTTTACTTCCACAACGCAGGTAAGTCCCTTATCCATATAGCGCTGATGCAGTTGCAGAATCAAATCCTGCACACCTGCGGATAAAGGCTTTATCGTATCCTGTACAATGGAAAGCACATCGGTTTCATCCTTTTTTAATACCCTGTAATCACAGCGCAAAAAAACATCCTGGTTGACGAGGGTGCCATGGTCTATTTCGGCGATTGCCATGACCTTCAGGCCTGTCAGCATAGAGGGGTTATCTGAATATTTAATCTTTATGTTTTTGATGTCTAACAAGTTTTGCTTTTTTTCATTTATATCTATGCCGTCAATGCAAATACCGCAATCCGCCAGAAACCTCAGGCATTCAAGGTTTTTGGTTACAGACAGCTTCCCAATGAATATGGTATTCCCACAGACGAGAGATTGTGCGTTTTCAACTGGCATGCCATAATAACCTATGTTCATTAGTATTGTTCGTACATTGTGCAGGAACGGATAATACACCGAAAGAGTGGTGCGGTTTTCATATTCATGGGCAACCTTTTTGCTATTATCATAGACATCGCCTTTGGCGTATAAAACATCGTAAAGCCGAACCAAAAAGGCTCTGAACGCCAGAATGCCCTCATGTATGCTCTCTTCAACTGAAACATATGCAGGATTGATTGCATATGCTTCGTAAGCATCGGGCACCATAATTTCCTGCAAATAGCTTGCCACATCCCGAAGCGTTTTTCTCATGTGTTTCACCTCTTGCAATTTATTTTGCCTTATATCTCTAAAACTAATTTGATGGTGACATCATGGCCGATCAGTGCAGCGGATGGAGAAAACTAAGCTGTCCAGTCAATGACCGACATATGAGGATGTGTCGTAGTAATCCATCAACTAAAGCTATTTGACTCTACGCTCCTTAAAAAATGCCCCCATTTTTCATTTCAGTCTTATTTACAAAATCCATGTGGTACAATTTTTCCCAATGGTTGATGTTTAATGTTCCCTTTGTGAGATGGATTGCTAAAAAGCAACAACTCTCGTCCTTTTCATTATTTGCCATGTCATACCACTCTGCAAAAGCTGTACGGAGCTTGGTTCTTATTTCGGCATTTTTCGGATCAAGCACCCAACCAAGGTTTTCAGCTACTCCATTAGCGGTAAACATCTCTAAGCACCCTGCAACCGAAACCTCCTGGTTTTGTGCGATTTGTTGCATTTTGTTTGATTTGCCATGTGTAACAACATAAAAGGTGCCGTCTTCATAATAGGCGTCCACACTACGGACAACAGGGCGCGGCTTTCCATCAGTACCCGGGTCTCGTGCAACCGTAGCAAGTGAAATAATATTGTCTTTGCCATTGCCAAATTTTTCTTCCAGTAGTTTCAATCCTTCTTGGTAATTGTTCATTTGCTTTTCCTCCAGCATTAAATTTTATATTATCCTCGTTTCTTAAACGGAATCCATAACTCTGCATAAACGATGTTAGACTTGCTTTTATAATACATTTCAGGAAAGAATCCGTCGGCAATTAAACCATGCTTTTTCAGCCAAAACCGAGTGTATTTCATTGCCTTACCCATACAAACTATCATCTGCTCGTGGTTTTCTGATTCAAATCCGCAGACCACATATTCTCGTATGGGTAGTTGCCAATTAGTAAAGTTATGATTTTTCTCATCTTCTTTGACTTCCGCACCGACAAAATAACTTGAATAACCATCTGGTGCATCGCCTTGATAAGAAACACCAATCCAACGCCCTTCTGAGATATGTGGGATATTAGGAAGTTCCCTATAAAACCTATCCCAAATTTCACCAACCGTATCAATGCCGGTTTTTTCGCCAAGCATTTTACCATAACTGAAAGGATAATAGCCTGTCACACCAAGAAAGTTAATTGGTTCTTCGAGAAATTTAATGTTCATTTCCAGAACTAATCCATCACTAATTAGCGGTACTCCCTCATTGATCACGACATAACCAAGTAATAAATCGGGCTTATCAAAACTTTGTAAACTAATAGCCTTGCTTCGGTACTGTGAAGGGGTAATCCCATAGGTTTTCGTAAAAGCACGTGTAAAAGTTATGTGACTCCTAAAACCGTATTTCATCGCAATGTCAATAATGCGGTTCCCTTTGTCACGTAGCATAATTGTAGATTTTGCCAAACGGCGTAACTTAATATAATCTCGAACCGACGTTTTAACCAGTCGTGTGAATAATCTCTGATAATAAAACAGTGAAAGTCCAGCGATTTCTGCAAGTTTATCGATTTGAATTTCTTCGCCAAGATTTTCTTCAATATAGTTCAGAGTATTTTGTATGGATTCCCAAGCGTGCATAATGATTACCTCTCTATAACCAATATACCATAGATTGGAAAGAAATACTTAACCCTGTCTGCTCTTTTTATCTAATTGTGGTTAAACCCTACTTTTTATCCCCGATGTGTCAGAATGACACATTGACCACTATCTTGTCATCAGAATTATCGCTTCAACAGTAGCACGTTTCCAATCAGTCTTCCGTTACCAACCTTTTTAATTAGCTCTTTATCCAGCGTTTCTTTGAGCATTTTAAATGCAATTTCTACATTTACTGCAATCGTAGTTTACAAACAATTCATTGTGCAGCTTTAAGAATTGCTCATGCAATTCATCAATATCAGCATTATTCTTTAAAAACGCTCTAAATGAATAGTTTTCGTCTTCTACCTTTTTAAATGCTTCTTTTACTTTTGATGGTTCAATCATTATTATGTCCATGCCCCTCATTTGGCACAAAACTCCATTAAAGTACTGGCATGGACTCGGTCCTCCTTTTCCTATTTAATAAGTTCTTTCAACACTTGATTCTCCTTTTAATCTTTCCCATTAATGTTGGATAACTACAATGATTATAGCAATTTTTTTCAAAGTAGGAAATCTTTTTCCCATTCTCTTCAATAACAGATGAAGGGAATACAAATATACGCTTATTTATCTCCTCTTTGTTCTCTAATACACAAGCCATAGCATTATGGTTTTTTCTTTATTTATTTTTAAGCCGAATAATAATCAGAAACTCACGGGCAGTTGCCATCTGCACCTGCGCACAGGAACTTCGACAGGGGAGCTTGTGTATTTTATTATCCGTCCAAACTAATATATCGGTTCTGCCGATGCAAGTGTCAGTTCAAGGATATATGCACTGATGACTGTACTGAAAGGGATCGCACAGCTCAAACCTTGACCGAAAGGAATAAACATAGTTCATAGCTTCAGGCGGAGTTTTTATTCCATCTATAGCTAAGCTTTCAATTAATTCTTTTTCCCAAGAGAAAAATCCATTTGCATGGATTGTATTCTGACTTTACAGGTGGTCCTGGCGCATCTTCCTTTGTCGCTTGCCCTTCTCAGGCTCATCATCTAATGTATCTATGAAATCGGATATAAAATTATCAATGTAATTCATATTCCTCTGCATTCAATAGTTTCAGACTTTCTCTGAGCCTTTTAATTATGGTAACCATAACTGCTGCTTCTTCCAACCGCTGTATCTACAAAAACGCGCAGTATATGTAAAAGATAATATGGTATAATAAATAACACAAGGACGCAGATACAAACTTGCCGGGATGATCGTTTTTCACCACAAGGTACGCAAACCGGAGTTTGCTGTGGGGCTTTCTCTTATTGTAGTAGCCGAGCTTGCTGTCCTGTATTTTATGAAATAAACTTGTTTATCAGCAAAAAACAAGGTAATCTCTGCCCGGAGGTGACAGGGTAACCGCATACGGAGGAAAACGGGTATGTTACATGCAATAAAAACAGCGGAAAGCATGGCGCAAGTTCTTTTTGACGTGCCGGAGCGTAGCTTTGGGGAATACAAAACAACGGAGATTATAAAGCGATTTCTAACCGAACGTAACATACGTCTTATCGACCTTGGTATGCCGACGGGCGTGCTTGCTTATTTGGATGCGGGGCGCGATACAACGGTTGCCCTCCGCGCAGATATCGATGCTGTGGATACCGAAGAAGGCCCTAAGCACCTTTGCGGACACAATTTTCACGCGGCGGCGCTACTTGGAGCTGCTGATATGTTAACGCGTATCTGGAACGATCTTCCCTGCAACGTGCTTTTTATCTTTCAGCCGGCGGAGGAAACAACTGACGGAGCAAAGGCAATGCTCGAACACGAAATGATGAAGCTTATACCACAGCTGCCTACACGTCTGTTCGGAATACATAACCGACCAGAGATACCTGTGGGCAGGATAGCGGTGCATCGCGGCGCGCTGATGGCGAGAAAAACCAATTTTATTCTAACATATACTGTAAAAACTGCACACGGCGGTACACCCCAACTCTGTCGCGACCCCATCCTGGCAGCTGCGCAGTTTATTACTGCGGTGCAGACGGTGGTCAGCCGATCTGTGGACCCGTTCGAGGCTGCTGTATTTTCTGTGTGCAGCATACACGCAGGGACGGAGGACAATCTCGCTCCCGAACGCGCTGTTATGACAGGCAGCGCAAGAAGCCTTGAGGATACAGTTCATAGAATTTTGCTCGACCGCGCGGAAAGCATAGCGAAGGCTACTGCCGAGGGCATGGGTGTGAGCTGGCAGCTTGCTTGGCTGCCTCAGGTGCCTGCCGTTGTGAACGCAGATGAGATCACCGAGCTTGCGCGAACGGCAGCGGCGCTTACTGTTGGCGCAAAGAACGTAACGGATACCCACCCGTGTCTGGGCTCGGAGGACTTCGCCGTGTTCGGCGAGCACATACCTTCCTTCTTCTATTGGGTGGGGAGTGGCAGACAGGACGGTACAAGCGCAAGCTGGCATATCCCCACATTCAGGGTGGAACCGGGATATCTCGATGCTGCCGTGCCGCTGCTTGTAAATTCGGTATTAGTGAGATAAATGCACTTTATTGATGCCAAGAGCATACTTTTCGAAAGAAACGGTATGAACATATACTGCGGCTGTACCCACGTGTGTTTACTGGACAGCCGCTCGATGTACTATCACATGGAGCATGATTTTGAGGATATCGAAGTCAAACCATTAAAAACGTTGAGCTCTCAATTTTATTTAATACTGCCAAAGCGCACCAGAAGAGTATTTTTTGTTTTTTCCTCATGCCAAAATATCAGTAATTGCTCTTATTGTATAATCTATTTCCTCTTCCGTATTTTCATATCCAAAAGAAAAGCGGATTGTTCCCCTCGGATATGTCCCCAGTGCTTTGTGTGCGCTTGGTGCACAATGCATACCTACCCTTGTTATAATATTATATTTATTCTCGAGAGTAAAAGCCAGCATTGCTTCATCCATAGATAAACACTGAAGACTAACAACAGCGCACCTATCCTCACAGTTATTCTTCCCGATTACACGCAGTCCTTTTATCTGTGATACGCCTCCAAGAAACGCTTTTGTTAGTTTTATTTCCTTTTCTCTGATTTTCTCAGCTCCTATCTCCTCCAGATAATTAAGACTTCTATGAAGTCCCATTATTCCAGGGAGATTTAAAGTTCCCGCTTCAAATTTGTCAGGTAAAAAGTCTGGAGTATCTTCTGTATCTGAGATACTACCGGTTCCACCAGTAATAATGGCTTCCATTTCATCCGCCATAGCATCCGTTATAAGAAAGCCCCCAATACCCTGTGGGCCTAATAATCCTTTATGACCAGTGAATGCTAATGCATCGATATTCATATTTTTTATAGAGATGGGAAATATACCTGCAGTCTGTGCAGTATCTACCACAAATTTAACTCCTAAACTCCGGGCTAACCTACCAACCCTCTCTATCGGCATTAACGTCCCACATACATTCGACCCATGCGTCATAAAGATAGCTTTGGTATTACTTTTAATAAGTTTCTCTATCTCACCAAATAGTAATTCACCTTCCTCAGAACATGGGATACGGTCAAAAGAGATATTACTCATCTTCTGTAGTTGTACTAGCGGACGCATGATAGCATTATGTTCCATTGAACTGACTAATACATGATCTCCATTCTTTAAGAATCCCTTTATAATAAAATTCAGAGCGTACGTAATATTTGGGGTAAAAATAACATTCTTAGCCATATCGTAGGTTGATCCAAAATCAAAAAGCCGGCATAGCTGTTCCCTGGTTTCATAAACAATCCTTGCTGTGTCATACGCATCTTGGTAAGATCCACGATTTATATTAGTTCCAACATCGCTCATGAACTTTACCATCGTCTCTATTACTCCTCTACCTTTCGGGAATGAAGTTGATGCTTGGTCAAAGTATACTCTATTCAAGGATACCCTCCTCTTTACGATTATAATATAGCACAGCAGATTAATCCTATTAGTATTTTGAACATATATACAATATAAAAGAAAATTGATATAATAAATAAAATGCTCGGAGGTATCTCATGGAGTACTATTTAATTGCTTTTTCAAACACCCATACCGCTATTGCAGCGCAAAAATACTTAGAAGGAAATCTAGCCTATCAAATTATTCCCACTCTTCGAGAAATATCTAATAGCTGTGGAATTTCCCTCAAAATAACTTCTTCCACATACGAAGAAATAATTACATGTATTAAGCAGTACCCAATTAATAAAGACATGTATAAAATTTATTTCGTTAATGGTGATCATATACAGCAAATAAAATAATCTATATATAGAGTACTCTTCATACTTTCTATTCATTACTACTTTGTCTTACGGTAATAAGTGTCTTCCAGCGGAAAATCATATCTAAATCTTCCGTCTTTTTTGTAATATGCATTCTGGCAAGCCGCTGCACCCATAACACATACTATTTCACCAATTCCCTTAGCTCCATATGCCAACTCAGATTGATTCTTCTCAATAAAGCGGGTCTCTATCTCAGGCATTGCAGTAGATTTAAAAATTCCCAGTGTGCCTAGCTTCACTTGCGGAACTCCATCTTTTAAAGGAAAATCCTCGGTTAATCCATAGCCGAGCGCCATAGCTATGCCACCCTGTACTTGTCCTTCTGCAGAAAGTGGATTAATAGTCTTTCCAATATCATGAGCTGCAATTACTTTTACGACTCTTCCTTCCTTGTCGAGAATAAACAGTTGTGTTGCATAACCATAGGCGGCATGACTAACCGGATTTGGTTTAGGAGATCCAATTGGATCTGTCTTAAAGTTAAATTCACCTGAATATTCGTTCCCGTTCAAATCACTAAAGGAATATCCCTGATCTAAATCTGCTTTTAGCTTTAATGAAGCTTGGCGGGTAGCCTCACCAGTAAATAAGGTTTGCCTAGAAGCAGTTGTTGTGCCTGCATCTGGTGCAACTTTTGTGTCCGGATGCTCTATGATAACTTGCTCCGGTGTCAAGCCTGTCGTTTCACAGACCATTTGCAGTAATACTGTCTGAACTCCCTGCCCGATTGCTGCCGCAGAGGATCTAACATAAATCTTACCATCTAAAACTTTTATTAGGCAGCGTCCTATATCAGGAAGACCCACTCCTATTCCAGCATTCTTCATGGCAGATGCTATTCCTACATAGTAGTCAGGATCTGCTTCATATTTTTGGAAATCTTCTTTTAATGCTTCTAAGGTTTCTACCATGGCTGTTCCATCATCAGCAATCTGTCCATTAGGAAGTACCTGTCCTGGCCGGATTGCATTACGATGCCTGATTTCCCATCCTGATATACCTACTCTCTCTGCTAGCTGGTTAATTAAACATTCCGTAACTGTACAGGATTGAGTTACTCCAAAACCACGGAATGCACCGGCAGGAGGATTATTTGTATAATAAGCATCACCTTCAATGTCAACATTCTGATAATTATAGGGTCCTCCAGCGTGCGTACAGGCTCTCTGTAACACCGGCGCGCCAAGAGATGCATAGGCACCAGTGTCTGCTTTCAATCTCGCTATCATTCCTTGAAAAATGCCATTCTCATCACAGCCAATCGTACAATCGATATCCATTGCATGACGTTTTGGGTGATAGTTAATACTCTCCTGACGACTAAAGGAAACCTTTACTGGTCGTTTTGTTAAATATGCACATAGAGCAGCCTGATGCTGTACACTCATATCTTCCTTACCACCAAACCCTCCACCGACTGCAGCACTTTTAATTCTAATTTTTTCTCTAGAAAGACCAAGATATAATGCGATTTCACGGTACTCATCATATATACCTTGTCCACCTGTTATAACCATAACACCGTCTCCATCGGGTATACCAATTGCAGTCTCAGGCTCCATAAAGGCATGTTCTGTCGGAGGGACATGGAAGCTGCCTTGAACAACATATTTTGAATTAGCAATTGCCGCTTTTGCATCTCCTCGCTTCACTTCTTCATGGTCTAATAGATTATTTTCTGGGATTCTGAATTTACCAAAATGTATAAAACCTTCCCCATGCACCTGGTGTGCTCCCTCTGAAGCAGCTTCTTTCCAAGAGGTAATTGGTTTATGCACTTCATATTCTACTTCTACTGCTTTTACAGCAGCGATTGCCTGCTCCTTTGTCTCAGCTACAACAATAGCAACAGAATCTCCGATGCACTTTGTAAATTCCCCTTCCGCAATCATACCAGGCCAATCATGTGCTAAGTGTCCGATATATCTATCTCCAGGAATATCCTTCGCTGTGTAAATAGCTACTACTCCCGGCATGTCAAGAGCCTTCGTAAAATCAATTGATTTTACTTTTGCACACGCATACTTCGTAAAGACATTCTTGCCATATAGCATTCCTTCAAATTTATAATCATCTGCATACATTGCTGTACCAAGTGTTTTTGAAACAGCATCAACTCTACAAGTTTTCTCTCCAACCTTTCCTGTTTGCTTAAGTTCAGGTACTTCCAAGTTTTCTCTCAATATTTTTGCAGCCAAAAGAATTGCTTCTTCTATTTTGGTGTATCCGGTACAACGGCATAGATTCGTACGAATTGCCTGTTTAATATCCTCTTTGGTAGGATTTGGATTGTTATCATAAAGACATTTCCCGCTTATTACCATTCCAGGAATACAAAAACCACACTGAACAGCTCCCACCACGGCAAAAGCATATCCGAATACTTCTCTTTCCCTGTCTGTAAAGCCTTCGATGGTTTGAATTTTTTTACCTTCCAGCTTAGATAGTTTCTGCACACAGGCACGTGTGGTCTTTCCGTCTATGATAACAGTGCAAGTTCCGCATGCTCCCTCTTTACATCCATCCTTTACTGAAGTTATTCTTAAATTCTCACGCAAAAAATCCATTAACCCCATATCTGTTTCTGACTGATAATCAATTCCATTCACATTTACAATAAACATTTTTATATTCCTTTCTCTAATCCGTAATCATCGTAATCAGATTGCATCGTTTTTGTAATCTATATCTATCATTTCCTTAATATCACTAATAAATAATGGCTCTACATCCTCATGATATTTGTTTATAACCGTTTTCCCTCCGCTATCTTCACTTAATGCAAATAATTCAGCAAAATATTTTTTACTTATAATGCAAGGATTTCCCAATACATTCTTATGTGCAACACAAGCAATCCCTTTATCTGTTTTTTGGAATACATTCAGTAACTGCAAAAGAGTAGCTTTATTCAAATACGGTTGATCACATACGCTAAATAAGACTCCGTCTATATTAGGATTTATTTCAAGCGTATTACGCAAGCCAAGCTGAATTGAGTGTGATATTCCAACATCTGGATCAGAATTCATCACAACCTCAAATCCAAGTAAGGAAGCCTTCTCCCGAATCTCTTCATATTGGGTTACTATAACCTTTGGTGTTACAGATAATTCTGTAACTAAGTCAAGTATATGCCTATACATTTTTTTACCATCTATTACCTCTAACAGTTTTATCGATTGATATCTTTTACTATTACCTGCGGCTAAAAGTATGACTCCAACTATTTTATTAGCTTCTTTATGATCTTCGTCACCCATTCATTTTTTTACTTCCTTTTTTAAAAATTAATTACTTTTCCGGCCTGCCTCATTTTATCAGTAATTTCATACATATTACTTACTGTTCCTATTTTTAACTCATCTGTTAACCCATAGAAATTAAGGCAGGCACCGCATACTAAAATTTTTACTCCCTTATCTTTTAACGTCAGCAATGATTTCACAGCTTGTTCATCCAGGGTCGGAAGCTTTACTCCTCCATTCATAAATAAAATATGAGATGGATATTCTTTCATTTCTGACAAGGTATATAAGAACATTCGCATTAGATTTTTTCCTAACTCGTTATCACCTTCACCAATTGTTTCTTTTCCTATAAAAATTACATAATCCAATGGTAAATGATCAATTACTTTATCTGTACTCGTCTGAACTTCATCACCAAAATCACCTTCTTTTGAAAATGAAACTCTATAGCCATCCTGTTCCTTTGTAACTTGCGTTAAAAACCCGGTACTGTCAGCTAATCTTTTAAGATTTTCAACGGCTGTTTCATTATCCACCAAGGTTATAATACTCACTGTCCCCTGTTCAATTTCTTTTTTGGTCATTACTACTGGCATGGGGCAAACTTTTCCTATCGCATCAATAACTTTACTCATACACCCTCCTTTTAGCCGTCAACGGCGGCACAAACAGTTCAGAGTGAAAGTGATTTTTCTTTCACTCTTCTCCCTTCATTAAGTGTTCATAGCCTACAACCGCCTCTAAAACACCTCCTGCTATGGCTCTTGCTTTATCTGAAATGGTAAAGCAATGATCAATCTGGCAGCGTGCATCAATGTCGCCGCATTTCATCCCCTTTACCACCTTAACACCTGGCTGGAGCATTCCTCTTATGATACCAGCCATCTGCGTTTTAATGGGTTCTCCTCCACAAAAAGCTACTATCTGGCCTTTTTCCACTACCTCAGAAATATGTGCAATTGGCTGAAAGTCACCGTCTGCCGTAGCTCGAATAATTCTTTCAGTTGAATATCCACCTATCTCACCGGGAACTCCTGTATTAGGAATTGCATACCCGTCCCATATTACCTTTCCCAAATAATGACCGCGTTTGGTTTCAATGACTGCATGGCAGTCTTTACCAGCCTCAAAGCCTGGACCAACTCCGATTACAAATGAAGCATCTTCCATCGTGGTTCCAAGATTATGTTTTGCTATAATTGCATCTACGATAACATTAGCTTGGTATTCACTTTGAATATATGCATATTCATCTACAATGACTGGTATGCATTCCTGTTTCCAGACTTCTTGGATTTCACTGGGATTGTGTATTAAAATTCCCTTTATCCCTTCCACTTCCGCTTCCGTTTCGTAAACAGCTCTAGAAAATGCCACAGTTCTTCTTACTGTAAGTGGAACCTCAATCTCTGTCATAAGGATATGGTAACCTGCTTTTTTCAATCGATGAGCAATCCCGGAAGCCAAATCGCCTGCTCCTTTTATTAAAATCTTCATAATTATGCCCACGCCCCACATTTGGCACAAAACTCCATTAAAGTACTGGCATGAACTCGGCCCCCCTTCCTATAAGTTCTTTCAACCTTCACTTCCTTTGTTAATTCCATTAATCCGCTTGGTAAGAGGTCAAATAAATCTTCATGGTACCCTGACTCATAAGCATCTCACGTATTTGACATGCCTCTCTTAATCTTACTTCATTATCTACTTTATTCAAAATAACAATATATTCCATATCCTGAGTAACTCCTTTTACTAATCCATTACTACCTTTTATAACTTCAATATAATCTTCCTTCGTTATAAGCTGATCCTCTGTCTTATGAAGATAATGGGCAACCCTTTCAGGGCGAAAACATATTTCCTTGATGGATTTTCCTAAAGCATCCATCCCCAGCACTCCTATTACCATATGGCTTCCGGACAATATTACTGGCTCGTTATCCTTTGGCACCTTAAAAGGAAGTCTTTTCGCTCCATCCGCTTCAATCAACATAGGAATATTATATTCTTTTAATTTATCTAAAAATGAAGGTTTAGGAGCCGTCATTTTCTCGTCACTACAGGGCAAACCAATCCATACAGCATAGTCTCTTTCAAGATAGCTATTTAGAATTTCAGTAGATTCTTCGCTACACCATAAAAAATTACTCGGTTTGAACATATGCGTCGTTGTAGTTATTATCACCTTTTTTCTTAACTGTTTATACTCCATAGCCAACTGTTCAATGGTTTTTGTTTTACCTCCTGCTCCAACTACTGAAACGATGGGTGCAGTTATTTTATCCAACCCAAATGCATGTAGCAGGGATGTATTTTCTTCCCAAGCCGTTTTATACGGTAATATAAGCCTCATGATTTTTTAAGCACTCTAGTGAACCTTTTCTTGCATTTCCTTTCTTATTGCAGTGTTTTGCTCGAAGTGTGCTTTACCTCCTGAATAAATTATAATAAAATGAAGACTACTCCATATAATAACTATGCTACAATTAATATAAGCCAATATTAATTAGTTATTCTTTGAAAGGATGTATTTTATGCCCACAAAAAATGTTCCACTCACCAGTCTTGTCAAAACCTCCGGCTGCGCCGCAAAAATAGGTCCAGGAATTCTACATCAGGCATTACAGCAAATGCCCAAATTCAATGATCCTAATTTGTTAATAGGATTTGAAACGAACGATGATGCCTGTGTTTATAAAATTAATGATTCTGTTGTAGCTATACAAACAGTAGATTTCTTTCCTCCAATGGTAGATGATCCCTTTATTTTTGGTCAAATAGCGGCTTCTAATGCACTAAGTGATATATATGCTATGGGTGGAAATCCTACAGTTGCCATGAATCTCATGTGTTTTCCTTCCTGCCTTGACATCACAGTCATGCAAACCATTCTCGAAGGTGGTTACTCTAAGGTTTTAGAAGCTGGTGCAGTAATAGCTGGTGGTCACTCAATTTCTGATCCAACGCCAAAGTATGGTCTATGCGTGACTGGATTTGCTCATCCGAATGACATTCTTAAAAATAGTTCGGCGCAAATCGGTGATGTACTTATTCTTACAAAGCCTCTTGGTATCGGTATCATGACTACTGCTTCAAAAGCACAAATATTAACGGATGCTCAGCTAAAAATCACTACTGACATCATGGTAACCTTAAACAAATATGCAAAAGAGGCAATGTATGGTTTAGAGGTTCATGCCTGTACGGATGTCACCGGCTTTAGTATGATCGGTCATGCTTATGAAATGGCCTCAGGAAGTAACAAAACAATCGAAATCTATACAGCTTCTGTTCCTAAAATTGAAGGAGCCTTAGACTTTGCTGCCATGGGTATCCTTCCGGAAGGCATGTACAATAACCTTGATTATTTAGAAGATAAGGTTATTTATAAAAATAATCTTCCTCAGAATATGAAGGATTTCATTTTTGATCCACAAACCTCCGGTGGTCTCTTAATATCTATCTCCGAAAAAGATGCAAAAGTATACTTAAACCGTATGGAAGCATATACCTCTTGGGTAAAAATAATTGGTCAGGTAGTTGATAAAAAGGAAAAAGCTATCCTTATTTATTAGAATTCGTTTGTGCCGAGGTCAGAGTACCGTATCTACGGTCTATTCTTCGGCACGGCACAAACTATTTCACGCTATCTTGCACAATTATTTGTTAATCCTAGCATAATCTGCAATCCATGCTCTAAATCATCAAGGACATATTCCAAACTTTCTCTTACTGCTTTGGGGCTCCCTGGGAGATTAAGTATTAAAGTGGATTTTCTTGTGACGCATTCAGCTCTTGATAGCATCGCTCTTTTCGTAAATTGCAGGCTATATTGTCTTATTGCTTCCGGTATCCCGGGTACTCTACGTTCACCAATCTCTTGTGTGGCCTCCGGCATACAGTCTGTCTGGGATAATCCGGTACCTCCGGTTGTTAAGACCAAATCGGCCAAGCCTTGATCACATATTCTTATCATCTCGTCTGAAAGCATTGCTTTCTTATCCGGTAACAGAACTCTTGAGACTACAGAATAACCTCTATTTTTCACAATTTCCTCTATGACCTGTCCACTCAGATCTTCTCTTTTGCCTTCAAATCCCGAATCACTGGCCGTTATAATCGCTACTCGCATTTTTCCTCATTCCTTTACTATCATGTATGCCCATTTTGTATTTAATTGTACCTTTAAGAAATAATTATAAGATTATCTCCTACTGTTATCACTCCTCCATGAAGTACTTTAGCAAACACCCCTTCCCTCGGCATTATGCAGTCACCGACGATTTTAAATATCTCACATTCATTATGGCACTTCTTTCCTATTTGAGTTAATTCGAGAACTACCTCATTGCATTTAAACCTAGTCCCGATGGGAAGATTAGCAAAGTCAATATCTTCAACGACAAGGTTTTCGCCAAAAGCCCCATACGGAATATCGATGCCTTTTGCTCTAAACTCCTCTATCTTGTTCTTTGATAACAGACTAACCTGTCGATGCCATTTACCTGCATGAGCATCATTATTAATCCCATGAACTTCAATAAATTCCGCAGTTACTGTATTTGCTTTTTGTGTACCCTTTTTCTCACTGGTACAGACAGCGACTACTTTACCCATAATAATCCTTTCTTATTGTTAATTATCTTTGATAATTCTCTTTATCCTCCAATATGAAACATTTTTCTTTGATCTACTGAAGCTGCAGAGTCAATATTGTCAAAATGATGTTCCTGCGGCTTTTCATAAACTGCTTTTTTAATTGCGTTTTCTATTTCTTTGTCCGTGGAAGGACTTCTGACCATTTCTCTTAAGTCACATCCTGTATCATATTGAAGACAAGTCTTTAAAAAACCTTCCGAGGTAAGCCTGATGCGATTGCATTGATTGCAAAACTTATGGGTTCTGGCGCTGATAAATCCAATTTTACCTTGAAACCCCGGAACACTAAAATAATGCGCGGGGCCATTACCCAAACCTTCATCGCAAGGAGTAAGCTTTCCTAATCCTTCCTCCAATAAATGTATCACTTCATCTTCTCCCATAAATTCAAAGTTCCTGCCCAGACCAATGGGCATCATTTCAATAAATCTCACATGAATCTCATGATATCTTGCTAATTCGGCTACCTTAATTAGCTCTAAATCATTCATTCCTTTTATTGGAACACAATTAATTTTAACGTTAAGAGAAGGATACTTTAGAGCCTCTTCTATGCCCTTCATCGTCTCTTCCCAAAGGTTACGCCTCGTTATTGCCTTGGTTGTTTGCGCACTCAGTGAATCCACACTGATATTGACCGAATTTAACCCTGCCTTCACCAAATCCTTGATATACTTTTCTAGAAGCACTCCATTGGTCGTAATTGATATAGATTTGATCCCTTTTATCTTCTTTAATCGACCAACTAATCCAATGCAATCTTTTCTTACTAACGGTTCTCCACCGGTAATTTTTATTTTTGTAACTCCTAGTTTTGCAAAAATCCTGCATAATCGTTCAAGCTCTTCGTAGGATAATATCTCATCATGGCTTTTACAATCAACTCCCTCTTCGGGCATACAATAAACACATCGCAAATTACAACGATCTGTGATGGATATACGCAAATAATCAATTTCTCGTCTCAGTGCGTCTTGCATATTTATAACCATGCCTTTCATAAAAGTTACGTAAGAAAAATCTTTGATTTATCTCACTAACCTAACGTAGCTACTCTTTGAATCCATAATCTCCGCTTTTACCACCTGATTTTTGAACCAGATGAATATCTGTTATTACCATGGATTTATCAATTGCCTTGCACATATCATAGATTGTTAAAAGTGCGACCGATACTCCGGTAAGGCTTTCCATCTCTACACCCGTCTGCCCACTCGTCTTTACAGTACAAATTGCATAAATGCAATTATTCAGTTTATCCACCTCAAAATCAATAGAGCAATTGGAAATATCTAAGGAATGGCACAGAGGAATTAACGATGGTGTTTGCTTAACAGCCATAATTCCTGCTATTCGTGCAACACCAAGAGTATCCCCTTTTTGTACTTTGTTATTAACAATAGCCTCTATAATTCCAGTATTTACCAGGATGGTTCCTTTAGAAACAGCTATTCTGTCTGTAACCTCCTTACCTGATACATCAACCATGATTGCATTTCCATTTTCATCAAAATGAGTCAACTGATTCATTCAAACCTCCCAAGTCAATCCCTTTTAAAAGTAATATATGTTCTGGGGGAAATCTTAAAAATTCAGGCGCTTGTCCCCTAAATTCTGCAGACCATCTATCCTTCGGCAATTTCCACCATATCATATGTTCCACCGAACTATGGTTTTTATTCTTATTACAAAATATCACATTAACCTCAAATGGCTCTTCAATTACATCAACCAATTCCGGTTCCATAATATTCAAATCACCTTTGTGAGATACTGCCTCAAGAAAATGTGCTCGTATTCCTACATAACATAAGCCTTCTGAAATCTCCTGCTCAACATACAGTTTAATATTCCAATCTTTCGCATATAGCTCATGTGATGATAATCTTTCTGCCTTAGAGAAATTCTTGCACCCGGTTAACCGAGCCGCTACTAAATATCTCGGATCTCTAAATATATCCTTTAATTTACCACTACATACTATGTTACCTTTATCCATAATATATAGATCCTGACAGAGACGAAAAACCTCATCTCTGTTATGTGTTACAAGGATTACATCTTTATTGTAATCCTTAAGCATGTCCTGTAATTGTTTCTCCAATTGATCCTTTAAAAAGAAATCAAGAGCGGAAAACGGTTCATCTAAAAGTAATACATCTGTATCCGATGCCATAATTCTTGCTAAGGCCACGCGTTGTTGCTGCCCTCCGGATAATTGATTAGGATAATGCTTCTCCAAGCCCTTAAGATGAAATTTTTCAATTAGTGTTCGCGTTTTCTTATCCTTCTGATCCCGGTTACCGAGCATACCGGCTTTCATATTCTGCTCCACAGTCATGTTTGGAAACAGCGCATAACTTTGAAACAAATATCCTATCCTTCTCTTTTGAGGTGGAAGATTAATCTTTCTTTCGGAATCAAATAATATTCTTCCATTTAAAATTATTCTCCCACTGTCCGGAACAATAATACCGGCAATGGCTTTTAAGGTTATACTCTTTCCACATCCGGAGGCTCCAAGAATACCTATCGTATTGTCTGAGGTTTCAAACTTAATCGAGAGTTGAAAATTTTTATATTTTTTTGTAATATTAACGCTCAGACTCATCTTCTACTCCTTAATGATTAAGTTATGTACAATTTAGCATCTCTTGAGGAAAATCGCATTAGGATTTACCTTCGGGACGCGAAATACCGATTGGTCGTAAAATAATTCATTGACGTAACGATAATAATTGCTAGGGTTGTAATAAAAAGTACATATTTGCCGGCTGTTACCATATCACCAGCTGCTACAGCTGAATAGATTGCCAAAGGAACTGTCCTTGTTTTTCCTGCTATGTTACCTGCAATCATGGCAGTAGCTCCAAACTCTCCAAGACCTCTTGCAAACGCCAAAATTCCTCCGCTGACCACTCCTGGCATTGCCGCTGGCATTATAACTCGCCAAAAGATTTTCCACTCTGACATACCAAGTGTTCTAGCTGCATAAATTAGATTTGAATCCACTAGTTCAAAAGCACCCTTAGCTGAACGATACATTAGAGGAAACGAAAGCACCACTGCAGCCAAAACGGTGGCCCCCCAGGAAAAAACAATTCTTACTCCAAAAAAATCCAGCAGGAAACTCCCAATTGGTCTATGAACACCAAAAAGATAAAGCAAAAAAAAGCCAGCTACTGTAGGAGGTAACACTAACGGTAGAATCAGGAGCCCATCTATAATGCTTCTTAGTGCTTCATTTCTTAGCTCTGTAATAAGTTTTGCAGCAAAGATACCTAGAAAAAAAGTGATTAAGATTGCTAAAGAAGCAGTTTTTATTGAGATTAAGATAGGCGTAAAATCCATATTTCATTACCTTTCAAATTCATTTTTTAAATTAATCTATTTTTTTGCATTCGTAAATCCATAACTCTCAAATTTTTGTATAGCTGCTTCTGAAGTTAAAAAGTCTACGAACTTTTGTGCAGCTTCCTGCTTTGTAGATGCTTTTATAACTGCTATCGGATAGATAACATCCTTCTTCAGACTGCCACTTGGTGCTTCAGCCACAATCTTAATTTTATCCGGTTGTAATTTTGCGTCGGTTGCATACACTATGCCAGCCTCTGCACTACCCTCAGCAATCCAGTTAAGAACTTCAGTAACATTTGTTCCAAGACTTGCTTTTGCGCTTACTTTATCCCATAAACCCAGACTGGTTAATGCTTCTTTCGCATACTGACCAGCCGGTACACTGGCAGGATCACCAATTGCAATTTTATTAGCTTTAGTTATATCCTCAAATTTAGTAATACCAGATGTAGCATTTGCCGGGATAATTAGAACAATTTTATTTTTTAATAAATCAACTCTGGTATTATCTGATATCAAGCCTGTGCTACTTAATTGATCCATCTGTTTTGTTGCTGCACTGAAGAATACATCTACTGTCATTCCCTCTTCAATCTGTTTCTCTAGTTTTCCTGAACTATCATAGGTTCCTTCTACCTTAATTCCTTGATTCTTTTCTTCAAACTGAGGGATTAAATCCTTATTAAGGATTGTTTCCAGACTTGCAGCAGCAGCAATACTAATCGTCATAGTTTCAGCTGGTGCTTGACCGGCTTCTGTTTGTGCCGTAGAACTAGGTAAAACTTGTTGACTTTGTGAATTACTTTTTGGGGACGTAGAACACCCCCCTGTAATCAATGCTAATATAAGTGTTAAAGATAATATAAGTAATCTTTTTTTCATAAGCCTCCCAAATTGCTGATATCAAATTAATATTATTAATTTTTTATATATAGTTGACAATAAGATTAAAAAGTTTTATCCCTAAATATATCCATCGAAATGTTGTCACTACAGTGGATGATAACCATTTATAACTCTATCAACTAGCTTTTTCCATGGAATGTATTTTTAAACTATTGGGAAGCCTTTTTATAAGGAAATATGCAATTAAACAAGTACCTACCTTGTCTAGTAAGTTATTTCCTATTTTTGCAATAAATGATGCTGTAAAAATGCTACTTCCCGAACTTTTTAAAGCCAAGACTATAACATCTGATATCGTACCTGTAAATCCACCATATATAAAAATTCCGATTGGCGTTCCAATTAATGGGCAAGTATTAACATTTTCTTACACTGTTTACGATAGAACGTATTATCAAACTGTTCTTTTACATGTCCCCATCTTCTGCTACCATACATAACGACTGTAATAACTGAATATTATTTTTGATAACATAATTCAGTAATTTCTCTCTATTATCAGCCTCCTTCTGATTTTCAGTTGTATTATTGCTTATAACCTTGGATGAAGTGTTTAATATACAGTGTGAAATAATTAATATTTTATCCATCAAATCCTCTATTAAAATATATATTAATAATCTTAGATTTCTAGACTATCTTCCTTTCCCAAATCCGCAGTTTGGATACGTACATACAGAACATCTTAAACATAGCCCACCTTCTCCGAGTGCAGCCAATTCTTCCCTTGTAATTTCATCGTCAGACATAATCCTAGGGAGCAGGATATCAAAAATAGTCCATTCTGAGTACATAACACAGCCAGGCAACCCTAATATCGGGATTTTTCTGGTTTCTTTTACATAGTAGGCAACAAGCATCATGGCCCCTGGTAATACTGGAGCACCATAAGTTACAATATTAGCGCCGGTATCCATAATAGCCCCCGGTGTACAATCATCCGGATCAACACTCATACCACCCGTACAGATAACCATATCCGCACCTTGGTGAATATAGTCCAAAATTGCATCCCTAATGTGCTGCTTGTGATCATCTACATAAGTCTGTCCTAATATATGTGTAGGAAACTCTTTTAATTTTTCCATAATAACAGGTCCGAAACTATCCTTGATTCTACCGTAGAACACCTCATTCCCAGTAGTTACTATTCCAACCTTCTTCTCCTTATAAGGAAGAATTGTAAGTACCGGCTTATCGCCACCGACAAACTTTGCCCTCTCCATCTTTTCTTTTTCTATCATAAGAGGTATAATTCTCGTTCCGGCGAGTTTATCACCTTTCTTAACAGGAACGTTTCCGTGCCTAGTTGCAATCATCATTTCTCCCAGACTATTAACAGCCAGTAATTTCTCTCTATTTATTTTAAGCAGACCATCCATCTCTGCAATAATGTCAATTTTTCCTTCCTTTACCTCAGAACCTGTCATACCTGTGCTTCTGCACATCTCATATAATATTTCTGCAGCTTCATTTTCATGCAGAAGATTCTCGTTCTTTTCCCATACATATAAATGGTCTTTGCCTACCGATAATAAAACCGGTATATCTTCCTCCGTAACAATATGTCCTTTACGAAATATCGGACCTTTTTTCTCATCTTTAATAATCTGTGTTATATCATGGCATAATACCTGCCCAACTGCTTTTGTTGTTTCAATTTGTTTCACGCTAAATCTCCATTCACGATATATTAAAAAGGTTTACGACCATATGGTAACAGCTTGTGACTCATTGCCCAAAAATCTCCATTCACGATATATTAAAAAGATTTAAGTGTCAAAAGGTGCATTTGACACTTAAATCTTAAGAAGAAATGACAAAACATCAAATACTTGTATGTTGTATTCCTTAATAAACTAATGCAACGATTCCAACAGAATTTCTACGATACCGCCGCAAACCATGCCATCCTCTTCAGCTTCACGGCCTGTCATATCCATAGTATATATTTTTGGCTTTTGATCCTTTTCCATTAATCGCGCCTTACTACAGATATCAGCCTCTACACATCCACCTCCGATTGTTCCTACCGTAGTACCATCTTTGTAGATTAACATTTTTGTACCTATTTCTCTTGGCGCGGAACCTTTTCTTGAGATGATAGTAGCTAAAACCTTCGGCATCTCTTCTGTTTTCTCACTAAGAATTGCATTAATGATCTCCTTTGGATATCCATAACCTTTTTTTATTTGATTTTTAACTTGTATTATTTCTGCCATAATTGATACTGCTATCTCTTCCGGTGTTTCAGCACCAATTTTTAGTCCAATCGGAGAGTATATCTCTGCTAGCTTGCTATCACAATAGCCCTTTTCACTCATAAGCTCTTTGATCCGCTTCACACGAGCTTTACTTCCTATCATTCCAATATAGGCATTATCTTTCTTGAGAATCTCTTCCAGGCAGGCCTGATCATAGCGATGACCTCTTGTTACAATCACGAAATAAGTATCCTTATCCCCTGCTATTTTATTTAATGCACTGGAAAATTCATCGAATATCAAGTTATCTGCTCCTGCTGCTTTAGCATTATCGGCATACTTCAGACGATCTTCAATTACTGTCACCGAAAAGCCCAACATTTTAGCCATTTTTATGATAGGGATTGAGACATGTCCTCCACCACAAATCACCAGCTTCTTCTCGTTACTAAGCACTTCACAGAAGATTCTTTGTCCATCAATTTTCTGTAATTGACATGAACCAGTATGAAGTAATTCATAGTTCATATCGTGAAAGAATTCATTATTTAAGGAGGAATAAATTATATTTCCACCTGAGAATATCGCTGTTTCACCCGCATACCTACCATCAATTACTTTAGCAACTATGGTTTCGTTATACGTAGGTATATTCCCAATTAATTCATAAAATTCTTTCATAGGCTTCCTTTTCATTAATCTTATTAGCTATATAAGTTTCCATTTTATAGAAATCGTACCTGTAAATAGCATATCTACTGGGTACCGCTCTTATATATGTTTTGAATTCCCCCCTGCATCAACTGCACTATCTTCATTGCCATGTGCTGATTTATCTCCCCAATTTAAAATTGCATTCAATAAGATTGCAGATAATGCCGTAGTAGCAATAGCACTGCTGAATATAGTGTGTATTACGGAAGGCATTTTACTCAATATCGAAGAATTAACAGTAATACCAATACCTAATGTTAAAGGAACAGCAGCTGTTAACATATTACTCGTTTTGCTAAAATCTACACCACCTAAGGATTGAATTCCAGAAAGAGCAACCATTGCAAACATTATTCCTGTTGCTCCGCCAAATACTGGAGCAGGAATAATTGTAGCCAATGCTGCAAATTTAGGGCATAAACCAAGAAGCATTAATATACCACCAGAAGCTACAACTACCCAGCGGCTGAATACTTTCGTCATTGTAACAAGACCAATATTTTGAGCAAAAGTTGTATATGGGAAGGAGTTAAATACACCACCTACTATAGTAGCCAAGCCCTCTGCTCTGAAACCTTTTACTAATTCTTTTTCTCCAATTTTCTTTCCACAAATTCTAGCAAGACCCATAAAGCTTCCTGTAGATTCAACCATTATTATTAACATAACGATTGTCATAAGGCCGATACTACTTAATTCAAATTTGGGAGCTCCTAAATAGAACACTCTAGGTAATCCAAACCAAGCTGCCTCAGAAACCACACTCATATCCACTAATCCCAATGGTATAGCTACAATTGTACCTACTACCAAAGCTATTAGTACAGATAAAGATTGAGCAAAACCTTTAAAAAATCTATTACATACAATAACGATTAATATTGTAAAAAGTGCTAATCCTAAATATTTGGGAGCACCAAAGTCTTCAACACCACTACCGCCACCCATATTAGTAATTGCAACAGGAATTAAAGATAATCCTATCATAGTTAACGTAGTTGCAGTAACAACTGTTGGAAAAAACCGTAGTATTTTACCGTAAAGGGGTGCAATTATTACAACAATTAGACCTGCCACTAAAATCGCCCCGTAAGCAGTCCTCATGTCACTGGTAGTACCAATACTAATTAATGGACTTACGGCAGCGAAAGAACAACCTAAAATTGCAGGCAGTTTAACACCTGCAAAGTTCCCAATACCAAGCGCTTGTATCAGTGTAGCTATTCCACAAGCAAAAAGATCAAGTGCAACAAGCATAGCAATTTGTGTAGCATTTAGTCCTACGGCTGCCCCGACTATTAGCGGAACTGCAATAGCACCTGCATACATAGCTAATACATGCTGAAGTCCTAGTGGGATTAGCTTTGATATAGGCAACCTTTCATCAGATCTGTCAATCATTTTTTCATTTTCCATCTGCACTCTTCTCCTTTAATAAAAGTTTTTAATTAGTAATCATATCAAGAAAAAACTAAATATCATTGATTATTATTTACATAATTGCTCTAATTAAACACATGTGCCAAAGATAAATCAAAAAAACCAATCCAAAATTTTTAGTATACTAATACATAGAATATGAAAGCATACTATTCCCCCTTAATTTCCAATGTTTTCTCCCTTTTCATAGATTGACCAATCAATCTAATATTGACTAAAAAATATCCGGTTGTCTCCTATGTATCACAATCTTAATCAATGACTATTTTCCCATTGACTGAGATTAAGGAAAAACCGGTTGCCACGTAATAGTAACCAAGCCTTACTTTCTTTAACGTAACCTTATTTCAAAATGTTATTCATTTTATCATTTATCACATCGCTTTCTAATCAAAAATAAAAACAATTTATATTTTTATCTGTTACTTGTTACTTTTTACTTGTTTATAATAATATATAAATATTAAGTTGTCAATGCCGTTTTTGTGCAATTCGCACAAATATTACACAATAAATCATTGCTTTTTTGGCACTATTTGCCACTGTGAGTATCTTGTTTTGTAGCATTGTTTATTTGATTTAATATCATTTGTTTAGATAATTCAAAATAATTTTCAATGTCAAAGGCATTTTTATCAATAAAATATTGGATGGTTGCTCCCTGTAATAATGATATTAAAGTATAGGGTATTATCTGCTTATTCATTTCATCCAAATCAGGACAATACTTTTCTAATATCTCCCTTATTTCCGTTCTCCAATTTTCATAATTTTTGATAAACTGCATATGAATTTTGTCATTAGTCTTACTATGCACCCAAAACTCAATTTCGGCAAAATCATATTTATGTTTATTTAAAATCAATCTTTTTTTCTGATTAAAAAAAACATCTAATTGACTTTCCAGATTATCCTTACTATGTTTTTTCTCTTTTCTTCTTATATCATAACACTCTTCCCAAATGTATTCCTGTAACGCCATCATCAACTCTTCTTTTGTCTTATAATAATAATAAACGTTTGACTGAACCATTTTTGCTTGGTTAGCTATTAAATGCATTCTTGTACCACTAATATTTTTCTTATTCACTACGTCCAATGCAGCATTTAATATTCGTTTATTTTGTTCTATGTTCATTTCATTCATATTACGTTCTCCCCTAATATATTTATAAAACCAACTAAGACCCCCAGTAGAATTTACAGTAATCATTTTAACATAATAATTGCATATTTTCGAGTATGCTGGATTTAATTATTTTACGCAAATATAGGAGTATAACTTGATTATAAGTCATACTCCTAAAGTTTTATAATTCTTAAGCACCCTTCCCGGTATGCTTAATTAATTTAATTTTTTACAGCAATTGCTTCTATTTCAATCAATCCGCCCTTAGGCAACTTAGCAACTTGAACGCAAGACCTTGCAGGTGCCTCACCTTTGAAGTATTCAGCATATATTGCATTAATTGTTGCAAAATCATTCATATCATTCAAAAATACGGTAGTCTTTATAACATTGGAATAATCCATTCCAGCTTCTTCCAATATAGCTCCAAGGTTCTTAAGGCTTAAGTGGGCTTGTTCCGCAACTCCTTCTGGCATATTACCGGTAGTTGGATCAATACCAAGCTGTCCCGATGTAAAAATAAAATCTCCAACTTTAACAGCATGAACATAAGGTCCAACAGCTGCAGGTGCATTAACTGAATTAATAACTTGTTTCTTCATTATTGCCTCCATTATGGCGATTGCGCCATCACATATTATTTTTATTTGTATTAGTTTAAAACAGATTCTGACTTTTATTACGGAACACATATTTCCCTAAATTCACCTTAATGATTTCCCCTTTCGCTGCAACCAAATTACCTCTAAGGAAAACATACTCTGCTTTACCTTTAACCTTAAATCCTTCATACGGTGTATAATCAACATTTTGAATCTGGTTCTTAGCCGTTATAATACCTTGGTAATTTGGATCCCATACAACGATATCAGCATCACTACCTTTTTGAATTATGCCTTTTTTGGGGTACATTCCAAATAATTTAGCAGCATTGGTAGATAACACTGCACACATTTGTTCTAATGTAATCTTTTCTTCTACCACCCCATAGGTATACATAAGCATAGGACGGTGTTCTACCCCCGGGATTCCATTCGGAATTATCGAAAAATCATTACGGCCTCTTTCTTTCTGTCCTTTAAAATGAAAGCTACAGTGATCCGTCCCTATTGTATCTATCTGGTTAGCACCAAGAGCATTCCAAAGACATTCAATATCTGCTTCCTTCCTAAGAGGAGGTGATAATACAAATTTAGCACTCTCAAAATCGGGTAAATCATATTTTGAATCATTAAAGAGAAAATATTGTGGACAAGATTCAACATATACCTTCTGCCCTTGTTCTCTGGCTTGCTTAATAATCTCATAACCTTTTCTCGTGCTAAGGTGAACGATATTAATTGGTGCCTCTGCCAGCTTTGCGATGGTTAAAAGCTGGCTCACCGCCTCAGCTTCAATCACATCAGGTCTGGAAAGTGGGTGAGCCTTTGGTGTGAGATGCCCTAATAACTTTTGTTCTTTTATCAACTCATTCACCAAGTCCCCGTTTTCACAGTGTACACCGATAATTCCATTCTCCTCTTTCACCGCTTTTAAAATTTCATATATTTCTCCCGAATTAACTTTTAGATTATCATATGCCATATACAACTTATAGGAGGTAACTCCGCTATTAGTCATATCTTTAATTTCTTTTTTTGTTTCTTCATTCCAATCGATGATTGACATATGAAATCCATAGTCGCAGGAAGAACATCCTTCTGCTTTTTTATGCCATGTCTTAAGAGCTTCCTTAAGAGTCTCATTTTTATTCTGGGTAGAGAAGTCCAATATCGTTGTAGTTCCTCCTGCTATTGCAGCCTTTGATCCAGTACTAAAATCATCCGCTGTATAGAAGTCTCCTGCATCAAGCTCAAAATGTGTATGAGTATCAATAAACCCAGGAAAGAGTAATTTCCCTGATACATCTATCACTTTGTCTCCATTTGCTTTTAGGTTTTCTCCTACCTCTGCAATGATGTTTTCATGTATTCTGACGTCTGAAATTTTTCTGCTCACTGGTGTTACTACTGTTCCGCCCTTTAATAGAAGATCCACACTTATCACCTCAGTTTTTCTTAATTATTTCATCATGATATAGCGATAATCTTCATAAACTGCTAAAATGAAATTTTTAATACCCTCATCCAAGTCACAATTCTTAATTTCTACATCCTTTTCTATGTTGCCAAATCTTACTCTGAAAATCAGCTTATCCTCATCAAGCAGAACAAATCCCTCATTCTTACTATCCTCAAAATCAGCTAAGGTATGGAATAAAGTTATCTTTTCTTTGTATGGAGAACTGTCGTATGGGCAAAAGCTCTTACAATTACCGCATTCGTTACACATATAATCTACGTGGAGAATCTGACGCATATAAGTGCCCGGAACCTTTATTGATATATTAGCTCTGTTAGGACATACATCCACACAAGCTTCACAAACCTTATTACACTCAAGGCAACGATTGGCTTCATTCTTAGGTTCCTCTGCGTGTACTAATATACCCTTCTTTTCGCCAACTTTCTCCTTATTACTATCTAGTTCAATTACCTTTCTAGGATCAAGGCCTAAAATAGAATTAGCTGCAACAGAAGCATCACGAATGGCCTGTACTACAGTTGCTGCTCCATTTGCACCATCTCCAATAACATAGACATTTGGTATTGAAGACTCCATTTTTTCACGTTTTAATAATACCTGACCACGGTCAGTTAATTGAAGCCCTAGTCTCTCATAGAACGCTCCATCAACCTTCTCGCCCAGTGATGCTACAACCGTATCTGCATCAATTACAACTTCTTCATCTGTCACGATAGGTTTTTGTCTTCCTGAAGCATCCATTTCGCCAAGAACTACTTTATGACATATTAATTTACCGTTCTTTTGAGATACGGGAGCCAATAAAACCTTAATTTCAACCCCATCTTTCACCGCCATATCTAACTCTTCTTCGTCCGCCGGCATATATTTGATGGTACGACGATATATAATGGATACATTCTCAACTCCGGGCATTCTCTTTGCAGCTCTTGCCACATCCATCGCCGTATTTCCTGCACCAATAACCACTACGTTTTTACCAAGGTTTAAGGTTTCAGGGGCATTTTTACATGCATCCAGAAACTCAATTGCGTTAATTTCATTTTCACTTTCAATTCCAATCGATATGCTCTTCGTTGCTCCTACCGCAAGTACGATTGCATCAAATCCGTCAGCTTTTAATTCATCCAAGCTCTTTATTTCATGATTAAATTCAAATTTAACACCTAACTTAACTGCAAGCTGTACATCCTTATTGATTGCTTCATCCGAGATACGAAATGCCGGAATTACATATTTAACAACACCGCCTGCCTCTGCTCTTTTTTCAAAAACAGTTACCTTCGCACCTTCTCTCGCTAGAAAGAATGCACAAGCGATACCCGCAGAACCTGCACCTACAATAGCGACATTTTTATCCTTATATTTATCAGATGCCTTTAAAGCTCTATAAAGCTCATTATAACCATTTTCTGCAGCTACCAATTTCGCACTGCGGATATGAATGGATTCATCGTAAAAATTACGGGTACACTTTGACATACAGGCATGACTGCATATTGTACCGGTAATGAATGGAAGTGCATTTTTATCTGTTATTACTTCAAGAGCTTTTGTATACTGGCCTTCCCTGACAAGCTTCAGATACGCTGGAATGTCCTGGTGAATTGGACACCCCTCACCACATGGCGCTATAAAACAGCTTAAAAGCGGTACTTTTTTGCTTATTTTTCTTGTAGGCAGCGGTTTAGCACTCTTGGTATGATGTTTGTCAACTTTTATTTCTTCAATTAATCTTCCAAGGCCTTCTACATCAACACCGGAAAAATCTTTGTATTCCAATTTCTCCAATTTCTCTGCAATTTGTTTGCCTCTTTGATATCCGCCTGTTTTTAAAAAGGTTGTTGCCATTGTAATTGGCCAAATACCAACATTAAATATTTTATCTATATTAAAGTAGTCAGCACCACCCGAAAATGACATGCGTAGCTTTCCGTCAAATGCCTTGGCAAGCTTATAAGCTACGGATAAGGATAGTGCACATAAGGAACGGCCTGACATGTACATTTCTTCACTTGGCAGTTCATCATGCGTCACATCAACCGGAAAAGTATTGGTAAGCTTGACACCAAATTCCAAACCTAACGAATCAGCCTTTTTCTGCAATCTTTGAAGCATAGGAACAGCATCTTCAAATTGCAAATCATCTTTAAAATGGAAATCACCAAAAGCCACATAATCATATCCCATTTTATCCATGATTTCACGTGCAGTTTCATAGCCTAAAAGCGTAGGATTACATTTCACATAAGTATTTAAATGTTTTTCATTAATTAAATACGATGCGATACTTTCTATTTCCTCCGGAGGGCAGCCATGTAAGGTTGACACGGTAATAGATGTACATACCCTTGAGGATATACTTTCAATATATTCTTTATCGATGTTTTTAAACTTTGTCACATTATCTAAAAGATAGCTTATACATTCATTCCAAATCGAAGTATTCTTCGCATCCATGATATTATCAATAAAAGTATTAACCTTCTCCGATTGAATACCTTTTAGATCATAGCCGACGCTCATATTAAATACAAAGCCATTTTCTGCTCCTAAACCAAATTCCTTGGATAAAACCTTTAGCGCAATCCATGCTTTCACATATTCGTTCAATGCTTCATGAACATGCAGTTCTGTTGACCACTCACAGTTATACCCTTCATCATCAGCCAAAATACAAGGCTTATTAACTGGTAAATCTTCTCCATCGATAATCTGTACCGTTTTTAATTCAAAAAATCTGCTTCCAGAGTAATAAGCTGCGATGATATTTTGAGCTAGCTGTGTATTGGGTCCTGCAGCTGGACCATAAGGAGTTTCAATTGTCTCTCCGAATATATGGAGAACATTATTATTCTTTTTAATAAATGGCTCTCTCACTCCAAAAACTCTTCCTGACTTCTTCTCCTCAAAAATCCATTCCATAAGATTATGAAATGGGATTGGTGTCATTCTATCTCCCATGTAGATTACCTCCTATTTATTAATACTCTTTTTTAAAAGTTCTGTTTGCTGTCTGCAATCTGCCATTGCTTTTGCTTCATCAATATATAATAACTCTCTATTCTTCATTAAAATCTTTCCATTTATTATGGTTGTTACAATTTTACTCCCGTTTAATCCAAAAAGCATATGACTATTAATATTATCTTTCGTCATTGGAGTAAGCGGATCGTAATCTGCAATTACGATATCAGCAGCTGCTCCTTCTTTCAAAACACCTAATGGTGTATCAAAATAACGGTTTGCAATCTTGGCATTGCCTTCGAAAAGCATCTCTGGCACCTCACCCCATGCAGCATTCGCATCACATAAGGAGTGTTTGTGTAATACATTTGCTACCTTATAAGACTCAAACATATCATTGGTGTACCCATCTGTTCCAAGGCCGGTTAAAATTCCTCGTTTAAAGATTTCCATTGTAGGAGGGCATCCACAAGCATTACCCATATTGGATTCAGGATTATGCACTACCATTGTATCTGTTTCTTTCAACAGCTCCATCTCCTGCGAATTTACATAAATACAGTGAGCTGTAATGGTCTTAGGTCCTAAAATTCCTTGATCCATAAGACGGTTGACTATACGCTTACCGTGTTTT
This sequence comes from Bacillota bacterium, assembly GCA_023441625.1. Lineage (GTDB taxonomy): Bacteria > Bacillota > Clostridia > Acetivibrionales > DSM-1351 > Ruminiclostridium. The sequence goes on along the minus strand of JAEZOA010000046.1, from coordinate 22,252 downwards.
TTAAGAGAATCATGCAAATCTTCAATGCCCTCAGCAACATGGATGTGATACCCGACATTCTTTGGCGTCCTTTCCCTACATAAAGCAAAGGTTTCGTCAGAAATTGTAAATGCTGCATGCATACCCATCATTGCTTTTTGCATATCATCCGTTTGCTTTGCTGTATAATTGATAAAATCATAGTTTTCTTTGACAGCTGCCTGCATCTTTGTCTCTCCATCACGATCAGACACTTCATAACATAGACAGGTACGAACTCCAAGCTCCTTTGCTGCATCAGCTATCGTAAATAAACTATTTTCAATGCTTCCAAAGCTTGCATGATGATCAAATACAGTTGTTACACCATTTTTGATACAATCTATATAAGTTGCTATTGCACTTTGCTTGGTCTGTTCAAGTGTAAGGCGCCTGTCAATATTCCACCACAGTCCATCTAGAATATCGAGAAAACCCTTAGGGTCATATCCGTCAATAGATAATCCTCTTGCCATAGCACTATAAATATGGTTATGTGTATTGATAAGGCCCGGCATGATAAGACCACCTTTGGCATCTACAAATTCCGCATCTCCATGTTTACTTTTTAAATCTTCTAAATTACCCACTTTCAAAATACATGTTCCTTCTACAAGTACTGCACCATTTTCAATAAAGGGTAAATCCTTATTTCTTGTAATTACTTTACCATTTCCTATTAGCATCATTGTTTGTTTCTCCTTTTCTTGATATACAAATTAACCTTATATTTGATTTTGATAAAGCAGAATAACAATTATCTTTATTAAGATTATTTTACATCAATTTGTTTGATTAATCAATCTATGAAATTATTTATTAATTACCACTTTGCATAACTCAACTTATATGCCATTATGAATTATGCACTATTTTTTATGTTTTTTACAATACTTTTTTATGCAATTTTACCTATTTTATAATAAATATTTACTCATTATTTAATTTTACTCTACTATTTTGACATTTTTAAAAATATAATTTTTTTATATTTTTTGATTTAATAGTTGATTTTTCGTTCAAATATGATACCATAATCTATGCATGATAAACATATATATTTTAATATATGGTTTAGAATGCAAGAATATTTTTAACAATAATGAAGCAAATTATGAGTTGATATTAAATTATTGATTAGTAATAGTTTCCATTAGGCTGTTAATATTTGAAATTTTCAATGATACTTTATAATCACGGTTAAGGAGGTATTTATGAAAGAAATAAAATGGGTACAAAATACTATGCCCAAAACTAACGATGCAAATCTAAAGGTAATGGATTTATCCGAGGTTAAAAAAGCAAGAGCCTTTCATCAAACCATTCCTGGATACGAAAGAACTCCTTTAGCTCATCTATCAAATATGGCGAAGTATTTAGGACTTCATGATGTATTTGTTAAAGATGAATCTTATCGATTTGGCCTTAATGCTTTTAAAGTGTTAGGTGGTTCCTTTGCTATGGCTCGCTATATCGCGAGTGTAACCGGAAAAGATGTATCTGAACTTGATTTTAAAACTTTAACATCAGATAAGCTCAGAGAAGAATTCGGTCAAGCTACTTTTTTCACTGCCACAGATGGCAATCATGGTCGCGGAGTAGCATGGGCTGCGAACAGGTTAAATCAAAAAGCTGTTGTCTATATGCCTAAGGGTTCTACCCAGACTCGTCTGGATAACATCAAGGCAGAAGGCGCTATCGCAACAATTGAAGAAGTAAATTATGATGAATGTGTTCGTATGGCCGCTGCGGCTGCCGCTAAGACTCCAAACGGCGTAGTAGTTCAGGATACTGCTTGGGAAGGCTACGAAGAAATACCTTCCTGGATTATGCAAGGTTACGGCACTATGGTTATGGAAGCAAGTGAACAATTAGCTGAAGCTGGAGTTAATTGCCCGACTCATGTATTTGTTCAGGCAGGTGTAGGCTCTCTGGCAGGCGCAGTACAAGGTTACTTTGCTAATAAATACCCAGAAAATCCACCTACTGTAATTGTTGTAGAAGCTGAAGCTGCTGCTTGTCTATATAAGGGTGCTGTTGCAGGAGATGGTGAGGAAAGAATTGTAGAGGGCGATATGGAAACCATTATGGCAGGCTTAGCTTGTGGAGAACCCAATACTATTTCTTGGGATATCTTAAAGAATCATGTTTCTGTTTTTGTTGCCGCACCAGACTGCGTCGCTGCTGAAGGTATGAGAATATTAGGCGCTCCCTTCAAAGGTGATGTTCAAATTATTTCTGGTGAATCAGGAGCAGCCCCATTTGGAGTATTATATTCTATAATGACAAGACCTGAGTTAGCCGATTTAAAAAAGGCTCTAAAATTAGATAACACCTCAAAGGTACTTTTATTCTCTACAGAAGGCGATACTGATCCTGACCGTTATAAAGAAATTGTATGGGGTGGAAAGCAATATTAAAATAGTGTATCTACCAACATAATGTTTTGAAACATTACTTGGTAATTTTGTTTCAAAACATTAAAATGTCATAGGAATAAATTTGAAAAGCTATGAACATCATAAATAAATAATTACTTTAATATGGAGGTTTGAAATGGATTATAACAAAATTAAAGAAGCAGCTAATGCATATCTCCCAGCTATGACTAAATTTTTAAGAGATTTAGTAGCAATTCCTGGTGAAAGTTGCGGCGAAGAAGGTCATATCAAACGTATAGAAGCAGAAATGAAGGCTTTAGCTTTTGATAAGGTTGAAATCGATCCTATGGGTAATGTTTTAGGTTATATGGGAACCGGCAAAACCTTAATTGGCTATGATGCCCACATCGATACTGTAGGTATTGGAAATAGAGCAAATTGGAGCTTTGATCCATACGAAGGCTATGAAAATAACGAAGAAATTGGTGGACGTGGTACATCTGACCAGTTAGGTGGTATCGTATCAGCTGTGTACGGTGCTAAAATCATGAAAGATCTTGGTTTATTAAGCGAGAAATATACTGTGTTAGTAACTGGAACAGTGCAAGAAGAAGATTGTGATGGACTTTGCTGGCAGTATATTATCAACGAAAACAAAGTAAGACCTGAATTTGTTGTATCAACAGAGCCTACTGATGGTGGTATTTACCGTGGACAACGTGGTCGTATGGAAATTCGTATTGATGTTCAAGGTGTTTCCTGTCATGGTTCCGCTCCTGAACGTGGTGATAACGCTATTTATAAAATGGCTGATATACTCCAAAATGTCCGTGCTCTTAATGAAAACGACGCTGACAACAACGAGGTTAGAGGTTTAGTTAAGATGTTGGACGAAAAATACAATGACAAATGGAAGGAAGCTCGTTTCTTAGGCCGCGGCACAGTAGCCACTTCCGAGATATTCTTTACTTCTCCTAGCCGTTGTGCAGTAGCTGACTCTTGTTCTGTTTCTTTAGACCGTCGTATGACAGCTGGTGAAACTTGGGAAAGCTGCCTTGAGGAAATTCGTCAACTTCCTTTCGTAAAAAAATACAATGCAACTGTAAGTATGTATCAATACGATAGACCAAGCTACACTAATCTTGTATATCCTATTGAATGTTACTTCCCAACATGGGTAATACCAGAAGATCACAAAGTAACCAAAGCAATGGAAGAAGCTTATACTAATCTTTATGGCACAACACGTAGCGGCGCAAAAGATGCTGATGCTATGCGTAAGGCACGCCCACTTACTGACAAATGGACCTTCTCCACAAACGGTGTGTCCATTATGGGACGTAACGGAATTCCTTGTATCGGCTTTGGACCTGGCGCAGAAGCACAGGCACACGCTCCTAATGAAAAAACTTACAAAGAAGATTTAGTAAAGTGTGCTGCTGTTTATGCTGCCCTTCCAACCTTATATTGCAAATAATTAATTATTATTCTACCAAATACCAACCATTAAAAAACATAGAGGAGATTTATTAAATGAAAACACTTAATGCCTATATCGAGAAACTGAACAAATTAAATTTTAAAGAAATGTATAACAATGATTTCTTATTAACTTGGGACAAATCCGACGACGAAATTGAAGCTGTATTCACTATTGCAGAAGCATTACGTTATATGAGAGAAAATAATATTTCTACAAAAGTTTTTGAAAGCGGTCTTGGTATTTCACTCTTCCGTGACAACTCTACTCGTACTCGTTTCAGCTTCGCTTCTGCTTGTAACTTATTAGGTCTTGAGGTTCAGGATTTAGATGAAGGAAAATCTCAGATAGCACATGGAGAAACCGTTCGTGAAACTGCAAACATGGTATCTTTTATGGCAGATATTATCGGTATTCGTGATGATATGTATATCGGCAAGGGTCATACCTACATGCAGGAAGTATCCGAAGCAGTTAGACAAGGAAACGAAGATGGCGTTTTGGAACAGAGACCTACTCTTGTTAACTTACAATGTGATATCGATCACCCAACACAGTCAATGGCTGATATGTTACACATTATCAATGAATTTGGTGGCGTTGAGAACTTAAAAGGAAAGAAAATTGCTATGTCCTGGGCATATTCACCTTCTTATGGCAAGCCTTTATCAGTACCTCAGGGTATCATCGGTTTAATGACTCGTATGGGAATGGATGTTGTTCTTGCTCATCCAGAAGGCTATGAGGTTATGGGTGAAGTAGAAGAAGTTGCAAAATCGAATGCTCATAGATCTGGTGGTACTTTTACAAAGACTAACAACATGGCAGAAGCATTTAAGGATGCTGATATCGTATATCCTAAGAGCTGGGCTCCTTTCAAAGCTATGGAGAAACGTACTGATTTATATGCTAAAGGTGATTCAGATGGCATTAAAGCACTGGAAAAAGAATTATTAGCACAAAATGCTAATCACAAAGACTGGGCTTGTACTGAAGAAATGATGAAGCTTACAAAAGGCGGAAAAGCCCTTTATATGCATTGCCTACCAGCTGATATTACAGGCCTTAGCTGTAAAGAAGGTGAAGTAGATGCTTCCGTATTTGATCGTTACCGCACTCCCCTTTATAAAGAAGCAAGCTATAAACCATATATCATTGCTGCTATGATATTCTTAAGTAAATTTGAAAATCCTCAGGCTACATTGAAAGCTTTAGAAGTACGCGCTGAAAAAAGAAAATTTGACAAATAAAAAAGGAGCGATAGATTTCATGAAAAAAAGAATTGTTATCGCATTAGGTGGAAACGCACTAGGAAATAATCTCCCTGAACAGATGATAGCTGTTCAGGAGACTTCAAAGGCAATTGCAGATTTAATCGAAGAAGGCCATGAGGTAGTTATTTCTCATGGAAACGGACCTCAGGTTGGCATGATTAATGAAGCAATGGGTGAATATGGACGCAAAAGTCCTGAACATCCTACTTTTACACCTCTATCCGTATGTGTAGCAATGAGCCAAGCTTATATTGGTTATGACTTACAGAATGCTTTAAGAGAAGAACTATTAAACCGTGGTATTGACAAGTCTGTTGCGACTGTAATTACTCAGGTACGTGTAGATGAAAACGATCCAGCATTCAAAAACCCAACGAAACCAATTGGGCATTACATGAATGAAGATGAAATAAAGCTCGCTAAAGAAAAAGGCTTTACAGTAGTTGAAGATTCTGGCAGAGGTTATCGTAGAGTGGTAGCTTCTCCAAAGCCTCAGGAAATTGTTGAACTTAACACTGTAAAGAGTTTACTTAACGCAGGAGCAATTGTAATTGCATCAGGTGGTGGCGGCATACCGGTCGTAAGAGTTGGTAATCATCTCAAAGGTGTGGGAGCAGTTATCGATAAAGATTTTGCAAGCTGTGTTTTAGCACAAGAAATCAATGCAGACTTTTTAATTATTTTAACTGCAGTTGAAAAAGTGGCGATTAATTTCGGTAAGCCCGATGTGAAATGGCTTGACAGCATGTCAATCAGTGAGGCAAATGAATATATTAATCAAAAGCAATTTGCACCTGGTTCCATGTTGCCAAAGGTACAAGCAGCTATCCAGTTTGCTTCCTCCGGCTCAAATCGTACCTCTCTTATTACTCTTCTTGAGAAAGCAAAAGATGGAATAAACGGAAGAACAGGTACTATAATAAAAGCAGATTAGTTATTTCACTTTGTTTTAATAAACTTATTGAGAATTTCCACTACCGTAGCAAAAATTTAAGTTAGTCTACTCTAAAGGTGTATGCCTTAGGTACTGTTATATAGGGGTATGGGCGTTTATACGTCCATACCCTATATAACGTTAATGGAAACCCAGTTAAAACAAGGAGGTTTATATGGAGAATATAGGTAAATCAGTTGTTAAAATGGATCACAAAGTGAAGACAACAGGTGCAGCTAAGTATATTGCGGATCTTCCTACTGATGGAGTTCTTCACGGTAAGTTCTTAAGATCCTCAGTCTCACATGCAAGAATTAAAAACATTACCTTGCCTGAGTTGCCAGAGGGTTACATGATAGTTGATAAAGACGATGTTACTGGTGAAAATGTTGTGGGCATTGGTTTAAGAGATATGCCTGTATTTGCAGTAGAAAAAGTCGAATACATTGGGGATCCTATTCTAATGGTAGTGGGACCCGATGAGCATAAGGTAGAAGAAATCGTAGCAGAGATAATAGTTGATTATGACGAGCTTCCGGCTGAATTCGATGCTACTAAATCAACTAATGCTTTCTATGAATATCAATACGAAAAAGGCGACGTTGATGCAGCCTTTAACAATGCAGATAGTATTTTCGAGGAAGTTTTATATTCTGGTTATCAAGAGCATATGTATCTTGAAACGAACGGTATAATTGCAGACTACCACGATGGAAAAATGACTATTAGAGGGTCTATGCAGTGCCCTTATTATATTTACAAGGAAATACACGAAGCTACTGGTATTGAGAAGGAAAAAATTCAAATTATAGCTGATCCGACCGGCGGCGGTTTCGGAGGCAAGGAGGATTATCCATCAATACTTGCGTGTCAGGTGGCTGTAGCGAGTTTAAAAGCTAAAAAGCCAGTAAGAGTTGTCTTTGACCGAAGAGAGGATGTTTCTGTAACCAGTAAAAGACATCCCTTAACTGCAAGATATAAGGCTGCTATTAAAAATGGAAAAGTGGCGGCTATGGACATCGATTTGATTTATGATGGTGGTGCATTTTCATCATTATCAATGGTAGTTTTGCAGCGTGGAACCATTTGTGCAAATGGTGTATATTACACAGAGAATCTTAGAGTTCATAGTAAAGTTACTAAGACAAACACTGTTCCAAAAGGAGCTTTCAGAGGCTTTGGCGCGCCTCAGGTGTTCTTTTGTTCTGATCTTTTTATGGAACATATTGCTAAGTCTTTAGGAAAAGATACTTTAGAGTTTAAAAAACAACATATGGTTAAGCAGGGAGATAACACATCTACCTTAGGCAAATTTCATTTCCATGTACCGCTTAATGATATGATAGAAGAAGTTGATCAACTTAGTGATTATACAAAGAAAAGAAAACTTTATAACGAGCCACAGACTGGAAGATATAGAAAAGGTATCGGTCTATCATTATCCTTTCATGGTTGTGGGTTTACTGGTTCCGGAGAAAGAGATATCATTAAGGCAGTTTTTAAACTAAAAAAACATAAGGATGGAACCGTTGAAATTCTTGCTGCTAACACCGATATAGGACAGGGAATAAGAACAACACTTCCCAAAATAGCAAGCAAGGAACTGGGAATTCCTTATGATCAGATTATATACAACGATCCAGACACTGATTTGGTACCGGATTCCGGACCTACCGTTGCATCTAGGTCACTTATGGTAGTTGGCGAACTTGTAAGACGTGCTGCTAAAAGAATGAAAGAGGAATGGATAGACGGAGAAGAGCAAATTTTCGAGGAGCGCTATAAGCACCCAGAATATCTTATACCATTTTCGGTAAAAGATTTCCGTGGGGATGCATATCCAACTTATGCGTGGTCAGTGCAAGTGATTGAGCTAGAGATTGACACAATTACAGGTCAGCACAATGTAATAGGAGCGTATGGCAACTTTGATGTCGGAACACCAATTGACATGAATATTTTAACAGGACAGATGGAAGGCGGAATGCTTCAGAGTATAGGTCATTCATCCATGGAATATATGGATCATGACAATAAAGGACGAATCAGGAACAATAGCTTCAGTGACTATATCATACCAACAGCTATGGACGTGGAAAATCTAAAGGTTCAGTTTCATGTTGCTGAATTTCCCGAGGGACCATATGGTGCTAAAGGCGCTGGTGAACTTCCTAATGTGGGAACCGCGTCTGCATATATAGCAGCTGTAGAGCAGGCCTTAGGTAAAAATGTTTATCATATTCCGTTCACAGTAGAAGATACTCTGAAAGTAATATCTGAAAAATAATTGTAATTCAACACAGTGTTCTGAGATAATTTGCTATATGAAGGAGGAATATAATGGATAGCATTGAGTTTAAGCTTAATGGTGAAAATGTTAAATATAATGGAAATGCATCAGACAGACTCCTGGATGTATTGAGGGTTTATTACAAACTTACAGGCGTAAAGTGCGGATGTAAAGAGGGAGAATGTGGAGCGTGCTCTGTTATTATCGATGGAAGGCTTGCTAACTCCTGCATGTTTGCAATGGGAAGAATTCACGGTTGTGAAGTTACGACAATCGAAGGCTTTAGTAAGACTGAAAGGTTCAAGGTAATTGAAAAAGCATATGGTGAAGTTTCAGCCGTCCAATGTGGTTACTGTATCCCAGGAATGATACTTGCTACCGAATGTATCCTTGCAAAAAATCCGCATCCAACAGAAACAGAGATAAGAAGCGGTATATCAGGAAACTTATGTCGTTGTACAGGATATAATGCTATAGTGAAAGCTATAGCTATTGCAGCGAAAGAAGGTGATGGACTATGGTAAAATTGAATAATGGTTATGTACCGGAAACCCTAGAAGAAACTCTCTTATTGATGAAAGAGGAAAAAGTTAAACCCTATGGCGGCGGAACAGATTTAATGATTGAGGATGGTAAAGAGCACAAATTCCTATTTTTACACAGAATACCTGAGTTGAAGACAATCCTGGAGGATAAAGACTATGTTAAAATAGGTGCAGCGGCAACCTTTACCGATATTGAGGAATCTGATTTAACACCACAGATTTTAAAAGACGCTATGTCACAGTTAGCAGGTCCAGCGATTAGAAATTTCGGAACCATCGGTGGTAATATTGGAAATGGATCGGCTAAGGCTGATTCAGTACTAATTTTATTTGCAACGGATTCACTGATTAGGTTGAAAAGTGCTGATTCTGAGAGAACGATTTATATAAAAGACTTTTATAAGGAAAGAAAGCAACTTGATCTAAGAGAAGGTGAGCTTATAGTCGAAGTTTTACTTCCTAAAAAATATACAAATCATTACTATTATAAGAAAATAGGTGCCAGGAATGCACTTTCGATTTCCAGAACAGGCTTTGCGGGACTTTTCCATGCAGAAAATGGAGTTATTTTGCATGTTGCAACAGCCTTCGGAGCAATTGAGCCGATTATAACTAGACATCCTGAGATTGATAAGATGCTCATAGGAAAAACGATTGCTGAAGCTAAGGAAATAAAAAATACCTATCTTAATTCCTTTGAAAAGGCAATCAATCCCAGTGCGGGACGAGTTTCAAAAGAATATAGGAAAACAGTATGTTTAAATCTTTTGAAGGATTTTTTGGAACAAAACGGTATTTGATTATTTCAACCTGTCTCTCCCCTACTGGCTACACCCCATTTACATTTCAATTTTGAGCAAAAATGAAGCACTTTACCATTTTTCAAATGATAGAGTGCTTATTTTATCCTAATCAAAATACGAACTGTATAAGTAATATCAATATACCACCCGAGTATCCTCAATTACTTTTAGCTCTTTCTTTGTTGACAATATCTTTTGCAAGGTTATGAGCTTTATTATAAATATTATCGGCATCCACAGTAAGAAGATCTCCATCCTTACATACGACTTCCCCGTTAACCATAGTCATTTTTGTAAAACTAGAATTACCAAGACATACTAGTGATACTAAGGGGTCATGACAACCTGCAAATTCAACCTTATTTAAATCAAAAAGAATTATATCAGCAGCTTTATTAATATCAAGTCGACCAGTGTCAGGTCTTCCAAGTACATCAGCTCCACCCCTCGTAGCCACCTTTAATATTTCATAAGCATTTAAACCATCAACACCGTATTTCAAATGATTTAATAAATAAGCTCTTCTTACTTCTTCCCACATATTAGAACCATCATTGCTAGCACTTCCATCAACAGCAATACTTAACTTACCTTTTTTTGATTTTACAATATCAGTCGTTAGACAAATGCCACTGTTAAGCTTCATATTTGATGATGGGCAGTGAGCTATGCCAGAACCATTGAGATTATTTATTTCTCTATCATTTAAATATATTCCATGGGCAAACCAAACATCATTCCCGACCCATTCTAAATCTTCCATGAGTTCAAAAGGTCTTCTCCCATATTTCTCGATACAAAACTTCTCTTCATCTAAAGTTTCCGCAAGGTGAGTGTGCATCATAACTTTTAATTTCCTTGCTAAATCCTTTGTTTCTAGCATTAAACTTTTAGTAACCGAAAAAGGAGAACAAGGTGCGAAGGCTATTCTAGTCATTGCAAAATCATTGACATCATGATACTTGCTAACTAGTCTTTGGCAATCCTCTAATATTTTACTTTCAGTCTGAACTACTGACATTGGAGGCAAACCACCTTGATCTCTACCCAAAGACATTGAACCGCGGGTTGCATGAAATCTAATTCCAATTTCTTTAGCAGCTCTAATTTGGTCATCGATTAAAGTATGAGGTTGATTCTCTGGGAAAACATAGTGATGATCAGACGTAAGTGTGCATCCGGTTCTTAAAAGTTCGCTAAAGCCAACCATAGCTCCATAATATACAGCTTCAGGGTTTATATTTTTCCAAAACTCGTAAAGCCCTATAAGCCAAGGAAATAGTGGCTTTTCTTGAACTTCTTTAATTCCTCTAAATAACGTTTGGTATAAGTGGTGATGTGTGTTGACAAAACCCGGAAGAGCAATTAAGTTACTGCAATCAATAACTTCTGTTCCTGTAGGAATGGATAAATTTTCACCGATAGCAATAATTTTTGGACCTTCAATAAGTATACTGCAATTTTCAAATATTTCATCCCTATCATTGAAGGTATAAATAGAATTAATATTATTCAAAAGTATCGTTTTCAATCTCAAAAACCTCCTCAAAATATACTGAGTATTTTAAGTGGTTAACTCGACACTAGATTTTTTTATTCTGTATATATTATACTATAAATTTATTATTTAGAAAACACTTATATTAACGAATGCATGACTTCCCTTCACCGATTGATTTTATAATTCGAAAGCCCTAGATATGTTCCCATGAACAAATATCGAGGGCTACTTCAGCAGTAGCCCTCAGCTAATCAGTCTTCGTCTTTGACTCAGCTTCTTGGGCGTGCCCTGCATGGACCGTTGTAATCTGCTCTCATCTCACTTCATTCGTGACAGCAGAAAAATCTCTTCTACGTGCCTTGAGTAGACAAAAAAGATGCCGATTGAACCTAAAACTGTATTTTGCCACAAAAAAACCAAACTCCAAAAGTTATATTTTCAGGTCTAACTTTTGGAAGTCGGTTCACATATGGGACAAACCCCTCTTTTTTTATATATTATCGTGTTTGCTTTTAATCTATCCATTCAAATATATATGTCTGGCTTTCATCCGATGCTTCTGTCCATAGTATGACATTGGTTTCGTTTGACATTTTTGCAGCTGATATGCCTACATAAAGCCCTTTGCTATCCATAATTCTATAGGTTCCATCTGCTTGCTTTGTTATTGTAAAGGTTATGGCGCTATCGTCGGCTGAAGAGCCGGTTTGAGTGAGTATCGCCCCCTTTGTTCCGCTGCTTTTCCACCACTTACCTGAATGAGCACACTGTATTGTATATTTGTTGTCGCTTACTCTGTTAATTTTAAATTTTTGATTGGCATTACCTTGGTAAGTATAAATAATGAGTTGTGCGCCATCCTCTTCACTTGAATTGGGCACATCAATAACGAAGTTTTTGTTTTTTGAAGCTTTGATATAGTAAACTCCATTTTCTAATGCTTCATTGCTTGTTTTTGTATTAGCAGAGATATTAACAGCAGGGCTTCCTGCATTGCGGTAGAGATAAGTGACAATCTCGGCTCGGGGAGAATTGTTATTTGGTGCAAAGGTTATGTCTGTACCCGAAAGCAAACCTGTTCTGTCTGCCCAAGCTATGGCGTCAGTGTAGTATTGACCGCTATAGCGTTCAGCAAGGCTGCTTGCGCCGGTTGTCGCCGGTTTGCCGTTAGATTTCCATAAAAACGTCACTACCTGACCGCTGTTACAGGTATTGTTGGGACTAAATGTAGTGGCGCTTGTGCCGCTAGTGATGTTATTTCCCACCGCCCATAGTACGGCCTTATAAAAATAGTCGTTAGAATTTACATCAGTGAACGGATTATATGTTGAAGTTGGTTCGGGTTGACCTTTTGCTTTCCATAGGAATGTAACAACCTGACCTCTTGTGCAGGTGGCATACGGGGAGAAAGTAGTGCCCGTTGTGCCGCCGGTAATGTTATTTTTTAATGCCCAAATGACAGCTTTTTCATAATATGCGCCACTTGAAACATCAGTAAATGGATGATTTACAGTCGCCGTCTTCTCCTTAACAGTGATGGTATATTCCCCTATTACACTACCGTCAGTCTGCTTCAATTGAATTACCTTTAATCCTGTGGTTGTGAATGGTCTTCCTTTGGTTAATCTCACTGTTTCTGATGTGTAAAACAATATTTCATCGCTTATATCATTAACTTTATTGCCTGAATTATTAACAACTTTCAATCCGCTTATATCAAATCCCTCGCCAATTACATAGGTTCTTTTCGTAGGATAAGACAAAACATTAACTCCTTTTTTTAAATTAGGATCAATGTTAGGCGTGGGTGTGGGCGTTGGAGTGGCCTTTTTTACGTAAACAGAACAGGTTGTTTTTAATCTCGCAGCTTGCACTGTAATGGTAGTCGAACCTACGTTCTTTGCAGTAATATTACCTTTGGCATCGACAGACACTATTTTGCTGTTGTATTTAAATGATAGTTTGGCTCCTGTACCTTCAGGTAAAACGGCAGCTGTCAATTTTTGAGTTTCACCAACTGTTAAATTTAACTTTGATGCACTCAATTTTATTTTTTTCGGCGTTGGATTCTGATGGCCCAGAATTTCAAACATAGGCGATTGTCCAAGATATAGATTACACAAGTCACGTAAATATTCCCACTTTTTCCGTAACGCAGGAGACTCGTTGGATTTAATACGGTCTGCAATTCCGTCTCTGTTGGCGTATATAGAGCCAGGAATAGTGGCAATATCATCAGACGCACGCGTTTTTCCATAACTGTATGCAAAATAGTGTTTGTCAGCATCTTTCCATGAGGTACCATATTTACGTCCATCATTAAAGCTTGCTATAACCTCATCTATATCAGATACATACAAATCCAAAGTAAAGTTTACAACATGCATAAGCTCATGTATAGGCGTTGTACTTGGGAAACCCTCATATAATATTACATAGTATCCGCTAGCATTGCCTCCGCTGGATCCCAATGTGGTACTATTTTTTTTTGCTCTAAAATAAATGTTAAGATTTCTTATACCTGTAATAGAATTTATAACTTCCTCCCCTATAAATGCCAATGCATTCTCCAGGTACTGCCGTCCTTCCGGTGTTGACGGAATTTCTTCAATAATGTTTACACCATAGGTTTTTTTCATGCGCTCGATAAAGTCTTCCCCGGTGGCCTCCGCCAAAGTGGTCATTGAGAAGCTCGATAATAATATGCCTATTATTAGTACTGCTGCTAATAAACGTTTCATTATATCCCCCATTTCAATTATTAATTCCTTAATTTTCTAATAATTTAATCATATCATTATAGAATATAAATTACCGTCTTTGGAGTGAACGGTTGAATTTACGCCCTGAAATGTATGATGGTAGGGTTTTAGATGAAAGTAAAAAAGTCGAAAAACACCCTTCTAAATATACTTTTGTCTAGCATTGAATTCAACTCTGCATTTATCTTCATCAAAAGGCGGTCGTGAATCGATATTTCACGCTCTATTTTTACGAATTCTCTTTCCTTTCTTTTATAAAGGTGCAGATATAAGTCCTCATCCTTCTGCCCAGTACCCTTATGTGCCCTCATCCCAAAGTGAATACCTGTCTGTTGGCATATGTCATACCATTCTTTTGTGATATATCTCATGATATCGCCCCGTTAATACTGTTATTACTCTTCTTTTACAAAGTTGTTTTTATGGATTAGACAATATAATACCCAAAACTGGATTTTCATTTTAACTTGCGTAAATCCAAGGATTGAATCAGTTGTTCTATCCGCTCATACCTATCTATTACAAAATCCACAACATAATTTCTATCTATTTTTTCGTCAGGTAAAGAGGATTCTGCAATTTTAATTACTTCATCTCGGGAGACAGCAGGCAAATCATAGATAATATTTTTTTCTTTCAGCAATTGACCAAATAACTCAATGATAAGATTTGATGAGTTCTTTGCATTTTCAGCATATCCTCTTGAAATTAAAGCTATGTTATTATCAAAGTTGGGAGCCATTGAAATAATTTCACCAGTTTCTTTATCTCTCAGCAAGCCATAGTTATATGTGTGCCTGTCCATATTAAAACATAACGTATCCATAAATATTATATCAAGGTACTGCTTGGCTAAGGCTTCATTTATTTTAAGCAACTTTTCATAATTTAGAATATATTCTTCGTTCTCACCAACCAGTGCCGCCATAGGTTCAAAATTATATTTGCCCTCAGTGAAGTCCTTTGTTTTTATGAATCTGTCGTCTGGTAAATATTCAGCACAGGGAAACCCAAGCCGCTTCGAAAGCTTAGAAATAAAAACCTCAGAAAACCTCTCAAGCTCATTTCCCTGCTTGTACATATACCAACTTTCGTTTTCCTGTTTCCAGCATTTTTCGTAGCTACCGATGCTGGTTAGCTCAGGTGTATTGCTTGACAGCTCTTTTTGTGTCAACTCTCTGTTATAGCTTTTTGCAGAACCTACTAACGCTATATCTGCGAAATAATTCTCCTTAAATGAAACTTCATCATATGTTAAGTTATCATTTTCATACTTTACCCAATAATTATCGGTGATGGTAGCAGCGTGAGCATATAGTACAGTAGAAATATCGCTTGTGTCAGTAAAATGAAGCAGCTTTTTCAGTATTCTCGAATTGGGTCTGTGCCTGTCAATTGCTCTTGAGGTAAGCCACTCCAGAAAAGATCCTCCATTAGCAAGATATAAAGGCATCTTGCCCTTAATTATAGATTCTATGTTGTTGTCATTAACTCTTGCAACAACATCGTCTCCACTCATTATGTATCCGCTGAAATTCATTGTACCACGCTCCTCCTTCTGCTACTTTTAAACCGTATCATACAAATTATTAGCCTATTCTATTTTACAAGCAATTTGCCATTATAGGCATCTACTATTATTGATACCATTCCTGACAATATTTTGAGGGGTTTCTAAGGAAATTCAATATAGCCTTTTCTGAACCCAAGTCATAGTCTCCAATTATACCACTACGATGATAAACAATACCGTTCTCTTCATTTTTTATTATGTATTCGGAAAACTGTTCAATACCATCTTCTTTTATACATCTTATAAAAGCTCTCAGTTTGAATTTTTCAGGTGCAAGCATATCCACACCACATGGAGCTTCTGCACATTCCCAACATCCATTTAATCCTTTTGATTTACAGCAATTGTATTGATAACAGCCTTGCGGTGACAATCTTTTCCCACAATGATTATTCGATTTACAATTACAACCACCATCTGGTCTACATAGTCCACATACCAGTCCACAATAAGCTATTGAATTTTCAATCTGCTCTTTAGTCATATCGTACCTCACACAAAATATTTAATTCTCACCTTAACTCCTAAATTTTCTCACCTTTTGTCTATGTCATCTATATTTTTGCCCTTTTTTAAGCCTCAAAAACAACCATTTTTTCGCTCATTTTTTGCCCAAAATCCGCTCAAAACCCACAACATGTTGTGGTCAAACCCTACTTTTTCTCCTCGATGTGTCAGAATGACACATTAACCACTATCTTGTCATCAGAATTAACGCTTCCACAGTAGCCCGTTTCCACTCAGCCTTCGTCTTCATCTCGGCTTCTTGGACGTGCCTTGTATGGGTGGTACAGCAGCTTCTTCAGTCGTTTTATTCCCTCACAAGATGATGTAATTGGTTCTTTTTCGGAATTATAGCGATATATTTATCAAGCTGTGCTTCTTCCAATTCTGTAATCATATTTGTAAAATCATCTAGATTACCTTGTGTCCATGCTACTATTCAATTGGATTCAAATCTTTCTAATACATTAAATCTGCAATGAAATTCTTTATCTGAATATACATTTCATTTCTTGCAGGAGGTGTGTGGTTGGCACCACTAATAACAACCTCTTCATTTCTATATATACCACCGATTATGATATTCTCCGTAACAAGTGCATGAATGTCTTTTACTATTTTTTCACTCAAAGGAAGCCCTTCATTGATACATTGCTTCACATAACGGAAGGCTTTTTTATGATTTACTACTTCGTATATTTCTCTAAGTGCTTTTCCGCCAACAGAAATACCGTCTTCCAATACCACTTTAGTTTCCATAAGCGTAAGGGTATTTCCTTCTATTGCAGTAGAGTTATGAGTAAATTCAACTTCAAACGCATTATTATAAGATCCGAATTGTAACTTCATGAAGTGTATATTTTCCCTCTTCATACAATTTTTGTTTTTCTAATATTCTTTTAAAATCCAAGATTGCACCTTATTTCATAGTAAAATTCTACACACTAACGTTATGACCATTATAGCATACTGAATACAAATAGTAAGACAGTAATTTGAGTATAGCTCTATTTCTAAACCGCTTAAAAACATTTGTATTGATGCTATTTGTTTATATAATTCAACAATTCCTGGATACGTGCCTTTGCATTAATACCTTTATCAATACAAAAACCTCTCATCCATGCTTTTTCATTATCATTATACGGATCATTTTTTAATTTCTCAATAGTCTCTTTAGTTAATATATTTAATGCCTTGAGTCTTACTAAAACCATATCATAGCTTGCATTAAACGCTGTTTGGATTCTTGCTATGTCGAAACCATCCCAGAGTGATGTATCTTAATCCTTAAGCTCAAGTCTCATAAACTTATCAACTTTCTCTATTGGCATTAATAAGCAAGCTGCGAAATAATTCACTTCTATTTCCATTTCATCTCTATCAGTAAAATCATCATCTTTTATCAATGTTCTTCCTTGCTCATCCAAATGAAGTCTTTGATGACCAATTTCATGTGCAGCAGAAAAAATCTCTCTTGATAAAATTCCGGACTTAATTTTCTTGTAGTAAAACTAAGAGACTAAAAGATATTATCACAAATCAGTGTCCATTTTTAGCAGAAGGGCTCAGTATCTAACTTACTGTGCTGGATGCACGATACCTTTGAAACTTTCTTACAGTAATGATGGATTATTTATTGTCAAATAAGAGTAAAGCCATAATAGTATGATCAATATTCATTTTATCTTGACTTCTCCAATCATCGGATAATTTCTGACATAAAAAATCCTTACCGAAATTCCAAAAACCATCTTGATTTCTTTTATCTTTCAGACTACTCAATTCTTCTTCAAATTCTTTTTTGAAGCAAGGAAATTTGGAAAGAAGAAAATATACCTTATACAGTTCAGAAAAATTGTTATTGAAGCCTCTATTTAATATAACATTTGTATAGCAAATAACTTTTCCATTATGATGCAGCCATTTTAGGTAACTTTGTTTCAATTCATCACTTATTCCTGCTTGCATGTTTCCGAACAGCTCAATGAGATAGATTGAGTTGAGTCCAATATAACTTCCATCAATATCACAACCCAATAATTCTTTTGATATCTTGTTTGTCCTGTCCTTGTTATATTCACCATCTGCAAATGCTTCTTTTAAAATAGTATACCAGCAATTGAATATTTCTATATACTCCTTACAATTTGAGCCAAATATTGAGAGTTTGGATGCAACAAACAGAGGTTGAGCAGACCTGTACCATTTATTTTTTTCAAAACCATCCGGCCATACAATTTCATGTTTTAATATTTTATCCATATAGTCACATAATTTATCTACTAAAAAATTCCCACGTTGGATATCTAACATTTTCATTGAATCAATAGCTAATTCTGTAGTAGGAAATTTCTGCTTTATTTTCGAGTTTCGGGAATGAAACCTCCCATACCCGCCGTCATCAAGCTGGTTTGCTTTTAACAATTCAACCCATTTGCTGTTATAGAACTCGTCAAACAGTTCCAATTCAATCTCTTGCTTGAGTATTCTTTTTATTCTGTATCTAACGGCAGCACAAGGGGAGAGTTCTTGTATTCGATCGATTATATTAAATACGCTCATACCTTATTCCCTTTCCTGAGTTTTATTATTAACTTATCTTTCAGCATAGCTTAAAATTAATAACGCTCTAAAAGTAATATCGCATCGTTTCTTTACTTCTGTAGACCAACTTTCTTCTAATTTTAATCCGCTGTAAGCGCCTCAATTTCTAAAGAATGACTCATCGATATATGCCTGGCAGACTCCTTGACTGTGGATAGTTTTTTTGAATTCGCCTTTTATGATGAATTTTAATGGTCTATTCCAAGCCACAGGCATATTCTCTATTGTCTTCTAACATACATGTTTTAATCCATTCCTCAAAGTTCTTATAAAACGTTGTACTTGAAAAATCACTATTCCCCATTTTCCCTGACCATGTAAGGTGTACCACTGCATATTTATTTACATAGTTCTCCAATTCAAATAAAACATCATCACAGTCTTCTCTTCTTGCGATAGCTTTAGTTTTTATTTTGTAAAGAGGATGCACTTCACTAATTTCACGACACAATTCTTCATCAAAGTATTCTTCATTTGATTGCAATGGATACCATGGCTCAAGCCAAGTAAAATTTAAATAATTTATCATACATAGACCCTCACATTTTTAACTATTATCTTTTTAAAAGCTTCTTCCAATATACTGATTTTCTCTGAAATACCACGAATCCGGATGTTCGTCATTATCGGCATCCACATTGGCGGATTTTGTGTCAATTCATATCGATAAAGAGCTGTTACTTATATACTTCTTCGTTTTACCAATTTGAATCAAATGCAATCTTCCATTCACTATTTTGTTGCTTTTTCCATATGATTATATAACTTCCGGAATAGTCTGAATTCATCCATTTTCCCATCTCATATATCAGGTCCGGACGAACCACAATACTGATCTCCTTCTTAAGATCAATCAGAAAATTAGGGTCCTTCATATAGGAATATGCTTCTGATAACTTTTCATATCCTTGATAAATAGTATTCCTGTTATAGTAGGTAAAATCCTTGGTGTAAACCTCTGCCACAAGACGCTCTGGTGAATGTTCATTTGCAAGCTCAACCCATCTTTTCCTTGCAATATCGATTCCTTCTTGGTCATTACTGTTCGAGTCATTCTTCACCATAACTTCCAGCTCTCGCAGCCACATACCCTCTTCTTTTGACCAAATGATAATAAAATGATACCTAACGTCCTTCTCCGTTACCATATACCCTATTTCATAAACCATATCAGGGTTTTCAGATAAATGAACACGGTAAGAAGTATGAATACTTTTTAATTGTTCAATTTGAATACGATTTTTACTATAACACTGGCAGATTGCCTGATTTCCTTTTATGTAGTTCTCCTTTTCAAAAAACAGAACCGCATTCCCCCTGTAACTATTACTAACAACATTCGGGTCAACATTATATGCTTGTAACCATTCATTATTTAACTTATCCAATTCACGGAATAGTTCATTATTCTCGATGGACTGAACGTTATTACCCATTTCATCTCCTCCTTTGCTTCATTCCATTTTAGTAATATACTCCTACCACCTTCTAAGTGTGGACTTCCTACTTACTCCATGTTAAATTATAACATCCTTATTCATAGAAATCATTAATTCGTATACCCTATCTATGATAATCTCTACAACTGGTATTTCTTCATTTGCTTGCTCGCATTATAGTTTTTTATAATGCTTCAAATTTATATAAATTTAACTGCAACATGGTCTACTCCATGAGGATATGATGTTAAATCTATCGCTTCTAAGAGCGGTGCACAGGCAATAAAACGTCGCTTTATCGGATAGGATAAAAATAATGGAAGCCTATAATCGGCTGACATTTGATTTTCTACAGTACATCCAATATTCACATTGTCATATTCAGTATTCCAATCTGGCGGAAGCGATACAAGGAAGCGGTCAATCCGCTTTGTCAAAATCAAAAATTCTATATCTGTTCTTTTCTTGATGATAGCCCATATTTCTTTACGCCATTCATCTGCTTCAGGAAGAAAAAATTCAGTTGCAAAACAAGTTGCAAGAATTTTGTTACCTTTAATGTTGTTTTCGCCTTTTGAATTAGTCCTTATAGACCAATCAAATTCGTCTGTTTTTTCTATGACGTTTTGACCATGTCGTTTTGCATGGGGTCCATAAAAATAACAATATGCAACCATCACTAATTTTATAGCAGCCTTTTTTCTTCGAATTCTGTACCTATTTTTTCACTGTTTTCAATAAACAAATACGCAAAATCCCTTTCCTATTTGTGTATCGAGTATCATTTTGCATAAAAGTACGCCCCATACATCAAAAAGTATCAAAAAAGTGTGTCTACGGAAACATAAAACACACATTAAAAAAGGGGCTTGTCCCCAAACTTTTGATGTCAAACTACTTCCGTTCTATTAGCACGACTGACTCCACATGGCCCGACGCGACAGGAAGTACGTCATATAGCCAGTCCCGTTCGTGGGAACATATCCACGAACCCTTTAACGATAAGTCCATTTTTGCACCCACCTTATTTTTCCTTCACGTATTTGCCGCTCTTTATCCTTTGGTCATTAGGCTTTCTGCATCAACAGGGATAGCCCAATATGAACCAATTCTTGTTGCTCCGGGAATACGATCCTCTGCGCACAGCACCTGAATTCTTCTGACCGATATTCCCCACTTCTCTGAAGTTTGTTTTATTGATAAATATTCCATCTGGTTCTCTCCACGATAAAAAGCACCGTTTGTTACAGGGTGATATTATATGCCAAACTGCGTACAAAATCAATAAAGTAACGGGCAGTCAAGTCATTGACCTAACTGCCCAAAAAGTCATCCTCAATTGAGCGATTGAACTGAAATATAATCGCACAACAGCTTAATTAATTATATTCTAATTTATAACTTCTATAGTTTAGCGGAAGCGAACTTTGTCATCTCTTCCATCTTCTTTTCAAATATCTCCGCTGGAACCAGAGCGTAGCCTTCGCCATCCTCGCTTAAGAGTATCAATCTCTGCCCCGGAACCAGGTTGAATTGCTCGCGGGCGGCCTTTGGTATAACCACCTGTCCACGCTCATTTATCGTAACTGAGCCCCAGATGTTCTTTCCCTTAGGTGGTGGAGTGATAACTCTACCGTCTTCCAACTGTTCGGTCTTGATCAGGCTGTCTAGCGTAACTCCGTAAAGCTCTGCCAATTTGCCGCACTTTTCTATATCCGGAATGGTCTTCCCGCTTTCCCACTTGGCATAAGCCTGTCTGGAAATATCAATTTTCTCGGCTACCTCCTCCTGTGAGAGACCGTGAATATTTCTTAGCATAATTAGATTATCACTGAGCATTTCATTCTCCTTATCTATAAATCTATCTTCTCAAAGTCTTCACATGAACGTTTGAATGCCGCAAAGGTCAGTACTACATAAACCAAAACCCCGATTGCAAGAAGCGCAAGCTGAAGTCCAAAGTTCTCAAAGCCAAATGAGTTTACGACAGCCAGTTTGGGGATGTGATGAAGTGCCTCTGCAATTCCTATTATAACAAAGTTTACAATGATATAGTACACAAAAGGTTTGCCGAATTTGTAGGCGGTTTTGAAAAAGCCCCTTACAAATATCAAATTGAAAGCGCCAAAGATAACGAGCGC
>JAEZOA010000176.1 GCA_023441625.1 Bacillota bacterium | reverse complement strand
AACTATAGTTTTAGCTTCTAATGATGGAGAATTAAGCACCCACTTCTTATATTCAGATTCCATTATTCCAGATTTATCAGTTGACCGTTTTGGGTTATTGACAAATACAAGGCTAGACGTTAAGCATTTGGTTTTTGGATTTAATACCAGCGATGCTTATGCTGAGGAGGAAATCACTGAGGTTGAAGATGCTTTAACTGATGTGACTGTTGCTTCTACAAATGACTCATTAAATAGCCAAAGTAGCCAGACTGTTCCTGTTAATAATATTAATGAGGTGGTACAGACCGCAGAAGCTTCTGTTCCACAAATTTCTTTTAATACAATGAATATTGACTTTGATAAGCTAATTACAAATGAAAAAGATAAAACTCTTATCGAAATGCATAAATATTTTAAGGCTTGTGAGCCGACAAAAAAGAACAGTTATACAGGTAAATTCAAAGGTAAAAACCTTATACTTATAACTGCTGAGGGGTTTTCTCCTTATGCAGTAAATAAGGAATTAACACCTACTCTTTATAAAATGTCTCAAGAGGGCTTTCAGTTTACTAATTTTTACACTCCAATTTGGGGTGTAAGTACCTCGGATGGTGAATATGTGGCATGTAATTCACTTTTGCCAAAGTCAGGTGTATGGAGCTTCTATGTATCGGGAAGAAACTATATGCCCTTTTGTATGGGTAACCAACTGCAAAAATTAGGCTATGATACTAGGGCGTATCATAATCATACATATACATATTATAAAAGAGATATTTCTCATCCCAATATGGGCTACATTTACAAGGGTATAGGAAATGGTCTTAAAATGTCAAAGTTATGGCCAGAATCCGATCTAGAAATGATTGAGAAAACCACAGACGAATATATTGAAAACAAACCTTTCCACACATATTATATGACAGTGAGTGGTCATTTAAGGTATAGTTTTGATGGTAACGCTATGGCAAGTAAGAATAAAGACCTGGTAAAAGCTTTACCCTATTCAAGTGCTGTAAAGGCATATTTAGCATGTAATATTGAGTTCGACAGGGCAATGGAGAAACTGATTTATCGTTTAGAACAAGCTGGTATTGCAGAGGAGACTCTCATTGCTATTAGCCCAGATCATTATCCTTATGGGCTAAATAATGATGAGATAAGCGAACTTGCAGGGCATAAAATAGAAAGTAATTTTGAGCTTTATAAGGGTATATTTATACTTTGGTCAAAAGGAATGACTTCAGTAAAAATAGATAAACCCTGTGCCAGTATTGATATTTTACCTACCTTGTCTAATTTAATGGGGGTAGAATATGACTCTAGATTATTAATGGGTACTGATATTTTATCAGACTCCTCACCGTTAGTAATATTCTCAAATTGGAGCTGGATAACGGATAAAGCAAGCTTTAATTCAAAAGAGCAAAAACTCATACTTGCTAATGGTGAAACCAGTGCTACTGTTGATGAAAAATATAGAAATATGATTTCAAGACAGGTAAGCAATAAATTCAAATATTCCACTAAGATTATTGAAACTGATTATTATAGTAAAATACTTAAATAAACATGAATAGTTAAAATAATTTTTAGAAATTTTCAGCAATATATTTATTTGCCAGAACCTAGGCAATTATATAGAATAATATGGATTATACTTGTTATAAAGGGGAAAGTGTGAAAGAACCAAAATAAGTAAATAAGGGGGACCGAGTCCATGCTAGCACTTTAATGGAGTTTTGTGCTAATGTGGGGCATGGACATAATAATGAGAGGGATAAATACTAGCAGCATAGTATTCATTTTAATTGTCATTTTTAATATTGTTGTATTTAGTACGTTAAGCCATAAGAAAAGGAAGCAGAATAATCATAAGGCCTCTGGAATAGTCACTTTAGGTATTTTGATAGTTAATGTAGTGCTTATAATCGGTCTAATCTATTCTTCATCAAATATTGGAGTAACGCACTACAGTATACAATCAGATAAAATTACACCTGACTTTGATGGTTATAAAATATTACAAATTTCAGATTATCATACAGGCAGTTTTAGGGGCGGACCTGATAAATTAGTTCGAATAGTATTAAATGAAAAGCCTGATATTATAGTACTTACTGGTGATATTATTGATGAAACAGCAATAAATTTAAAATCTGTTAATGAGCTAGTATCCCAGTTGACTATAATAGCACCAGTTTATTCTGTATCAGGAAACCATGATATTTGGTATCATGATTTTAGTGGGTTACAAGATATTCTTAAAAACAAAGGTGTAGTTCTGCTAGAAAATAAAAAAGTGACACTTACGCGTGGCTACTCACATATAAGTTTATTTGGAATTGCTGACCCAGATATATGGAATGATATGGGTTCTGAGGAATATCTTAAAAAAAAGATGAATGAGCTACAGCAGGAAAATGGTTATAATATTCTACTGTTTCATAGAGCAAATATGTTTGATATCATAAAAGGCAATGGATATCAACTAATTTTATCTGGTCATATGCATGGTGGTCAGGTTCAAATACCATTTGTTGGGGGATTGGTTTCTCCTCATCAAAATCGTAGGTGGTTGCCTAAATATACAGATGGAAAATGGAGCGATGAAGGCACAACTATGATAGTTAGTAGGGGGTTAGGTAATAATGTATCTGTACCAAGAATCTTAAATCCTCCTGAAGTAGTTGTGGTTACTTTAAAAAGTAACCAGTTATAACAAACAATTCAATGTTCTAGAATCTAATTATTTCTTAAAATAGTTAAGTTACAATTTCAAATTTTAAAAAAGCATTGCAATGACTATATAAATAAATGTATATTATTATAGTAAACAAATGTTCGTTTAATAAGTATACAAGGATGTACTATGGAAAAACCACAGATAAAAATTTCAATCAGAAATATAGTTGAACTGGTACTAAGGTCTGGAGACATTGACAGTAGACTTGTTTCGTCAAATAGAATGTTGGAAGGTACTAGAATTCATCAAAAAATTCAAAAAGAAAGTGGAGATAACTATAATAAGGAGTTTCCATTAAATTTCGATTATGAAATTGAAGACTTTGTAATTAAGCTCGAAGGACGTGCTGACGGCATAATTACAGAAAAAGAAACCATTGTTATTGATGAAATAAAATCCACTTCAAGGCCACTTGAATTAATTGATGATGACTTTAGCTTATTACATTGGGCACAGGCAAAATGCTATGCCTTTATTTATGCCACACAAAATATGCTGCCAGAAATTTGTGTCCAACTCACATATTTTCAAATAGATACAGAAGAAATTAAGAGAATTAGAAAGCGAATTATGCTTTGTGAGCTACAAGCCTTCATGAGTGAATTGCTTAACAAATACCTTATTTGGGCAAGCCTGCAAGACCAATGGAATTCATGTAGAGATAACTCAATCAAAGGCTTGCAGTTCCCCTTTGAAAAATATCGAAGTGGTCAAAGAGAATTGGCTGTAGCAGTCTACAAAACTATTATGCAGGAGAAGAAGCTTTTTGTACAAGCTCCAACTGGTATAGGAAAGACTATCTCAACACTTTTTCCAGCTGTGAAAGCAGTTGGAGAGCAGCACATTTCAAAAATATTTTATTTAACCGCCAAAACAATAACTAGGCAAGTGGCCGAAGAGGCTTTTTCAAAAATGAGAGTTAATGGACTCAGGTTTAGAACTATAACACTGACTGCAAAGGATAAGATATGTTTTAATAAAGAGGGAAGCTGTAATCCAGATGCCTGTGAATATGCAAAAGGACATTTTAATAGAGTAAACCTTGCACTAATTGATATTTTAAAGAACACAGAGTTCCTGTCTCGAGAAAATATTGAAGAATATGCAAAGAAATATACTGTCTGCCCCTTTGAATTTGCGCTAGATTTATCGCTGTGGGCAGATTGCGTCATTTGCGATTACAATTATGCCTTTGATCCAAGAGTTTATTTAAAGCGCTTCTTTTTGAATAACAATGGTGACTATGCATTTTTAGTTGATGAAGCACACAATTTAGTAGACCGAGCAAGGGAAATGTTCTCTGCACAGATAAGTAAGTCAGAATTTTTTGAAGCAAAGAAGTTAATAAAGGACCTTCAGCCTAAAATAGCAAAGAAGCTCAATAAAATTAATTCTTATATGATTTCACTTAGAAAGCAATGTTCTGACGAAGGTTTTATAATAAGCAAGGAAGAGCTAAAAGATTTGTACTCAATGTTAACTTATTTTATAAAAGAATCGGAAGATTGGATAGTAAGGAATCAAAGCAAAAACATAGAAGGTTTTGATAAAATACTTGAGGTATATTTTAATTCAATATCCTTTTTAAAGATAGCAGAGTTTTACGATGAAAGATATGTGACCTTTATAGATGCTAAAGGAAGTGAAGTGCGAGTAAAGCTTTTTTGCATTGATCCCTCCTACTTGTTGTCTGATGCTGTGAAGAGGGGAAAGACAGCAGTGTTTTTCTCAGCAACTCTAACACCGCTTAATTATTTTTTGGATATTTTAGGGGGCGATAGCGAGGACTATAACATTAGCTTAATGTCTCCCTTTGATAATAATAATCTCTGTTTACTTGTAAATAACAATATATCAACTAAATATAAAAATCGCGAAAATAGTTATGATAAAATAGTAGAAATAATTAAGGTTGCTATTGATAAAAAACTTGGAAACTATATTGTTTATTTTCCTTCCTATAAATACATGAATGAGGTTTATACTAGATTTATTGAAAAGTACCCGGATATTGAAACAATGCTTCAGCAAAGCTCAATGTCGGAGGAGGAAAGAGAGGATTTCTTAAATAGATTTGAGGCTAATACTACACAAAGTTTAGTCTGCTTCGGCGTTTTAGGAGGGATTTTTTCAGAAGGTATAGATTTAAAGGGTGATAGGTTAATCGGCGCAATTATTGTAGGTGTTGGACTACCACAGGTAAGTGCTGAGCAGAATATTATTATGAATTATTTTCAGCAAAAGAATGGTATGGGTTATGAAAATGCTTATATGTATCCTGGAATGAACAAGGTACTGCAAGCTGCAGGGAGGGTAATCCGCTGTGAAACTGATATTGGTATGGTGCTCTTACTCGATGAGCGGTTTACTAATTATGACTATAGATGTCTATTTCCAAAGCATTGGGAAAATTATATTAAGACTAGTAACTTACAGGATTTAAAATTGAAACTTGAACAGTTTTGGAACAAAAGCATAGTTGATATAGAAAAGGATGGATAATATTTGGACTTCTTTGATACACTTTATGATAAATATAAAATAAACCTTAATGAGCAGCAAAGACAAGCTGTATCCCATTTGGAAGGACCAGCTCTTATACTTGCTGGACCTGGTTCGGGAAAGACTACTGTAATAACTGCAAGAACTGCGTTTTTAATTTTAAATAAAGGTATTAAGCCTCAAAGCATTTTAACTTTAACCTTTAATAAAGCGGCTCAGCTTGAAATGGAAAGAAGGTTTCAAAGTCTATATGGTAGTGAAATTAATGCCAAGGTACATTTTGCTACACTGCATAGTTTTTGCAATAATGTGGTCAGAAACTATGAAAATATGAAGGGTCAAAGACTAAGGCGTATCGAGGGAAAAGATGAAGATATTAATAAAAAGCATTTGCTTAAGGACATTTATTTTGAAGTAAATAATTCAAAAATAAATGATGATGAGCTTGAAAGCTTAATTAATGAAATAGGCTATGTAAAAAATAAAATGATAAAAGATTTTGACGGTGTTACCTTCAGCACCAAGAAATTTACACAGGTTTATAAGGCCTATGAAGATTATAAGAAAAACCACCTTATGATAGACTTTGATGATATGCTGACCTATGCATACAGTATTTTAACAAAGTGTCCTGAAATTTTAAATTATTATAGAAATAAGTATCAATATATACAAGTGGACGAAGGACAGGACTTATCAAGAATCCAGCTTGAAGTTTTAAATTTATTGATTAAAGGCAAAAATAACTTCTTTATTGTGGCTGATGATGATCAATCCATCTATGGGTTTAGAGGTGCCGAACCTCAATATATTCTTGATATGGAAAAACAATTTAACGATTGTAAGGTTTTTCACTTAGAAACAAATTATCGTTCCTCTAAAAACATTGTTGAACTAAGCAGTAACTTTATTAAGCTCAATGAAAATAGATTTGATAAAAATCACAATACTATAAATAAAGAGAAGTGTGACCCTATTGTCCTTAATCCAAAAGATGAGCAAGCACAGTTGGAATTGGTTTTAGAAAAGATAAAGTATAACCTGTCTGTACATAAAAGCCAAGATATTGCTATACTGTACAGAAATAATTTGTCATCAATTCTGATGGCAGATATTTTAGAAAGAAGCGAAATTCCATTTAAAATAAAGCAGAATAAGCTATTTTTCTTTAAACATTGGCTTGTGCAGGATATAGCTGCTTTTCTGATGTTTTCACTTAATCAGTACGATATTGAAGCATTTTCAAGAATTTATTTTAGAATGAATAGATTTATCTCAAAATCAATGTTGGAATATGCAGTAGGCAATATTAATGGATCAGTAATTGATAGTATTCTGAAAAATATTGACTTAAAACAATTTCAGATTAATACATTACTTGAGTTAAAACAAGAGTTTATTTCATTGTCAAAAAAGACTCCTTGGGCGGCATTAGAGTATATTAAGAACAATTTTAAGTATTTAGATAGTATAAAGGAATATTGCGAATTTGTAGGTTTGTCGTTTGAATATTTGAACAAGCTATATGGAATATTACAGGGAATATCTGTGAACTGTCAAACTATAGCTTCATTCTTATTAAGACCACAGGAATTAGAGCAATTATTTGAGGGAACAGCAAATGTAAGGCCAATTCAGATGCAAAATCAAATAGCACTCAGTACCTTTCATTCCTCAAAGGGTTTAGAGTATGATTGCGTATTTATGATTGATTTAAACAATAGTGAAATCCCAGGAGATATGGCTGTTGAAAAGTCTATTGAAAACAAAGATAAAACTATGCTCGAAGAGGAAAGAAGACTTTTCTACGTGGGTATGACTAGAGCAAGGTTTGAACTGTATATGATATTTCCTGAATACATAAATAATGAAAAAACTCTTAGGTCAATTTTTATAAATGAGCTTGTACGACTTATTAAAAAGAACATTATAGTTGATATTACAGAAGGCACTGTTGTATACCATGCTAAGTTTGGAAGAGGTGCTGTTGTTGCGATTAATGAGAATTCTATGGATAAGCAGACAATAGAAATCATATTTTTTAGTGGTCAGCACAAGACACTGGATTTACAAATATGTCTAGACAATAAACTATTGAGTTTTGAATAAGAAATTTTGCATATAAAACATAGATAATTTGTAAGAAGTTTGCTACTAATAGTTGTATTAACACATTACATTTGTTATCATATGAGAGATTAGCTTGAAGGAAGCAAGAGGCAGCGGTAAAAAGGACAGCGTATGGCCACGACAGTTTGATTATCATAAGCAATGCTGGCTTGCCAACTTGCGTTGTTTTTTTAATGTAACCAGGCGTGGTGATTAATATGGAGGAAATTAGAAAATGATTGAAAAATATTATCCTGATTTATATTGTGACAGCATAAGGCATATTGATCTTCAAATGCTTAAAGCTAAAGGTATTTTGGGCCTCATTCTGGATATTGATAATACTCTTGTTCCAATGCACTGCAAGGATGCAGATGAAAATGTGATTGAGTGGATTGAAGAACTAAAAAGTATGGGCTTCAAAGTTTGTATATTATCTAATGCCGCTGAAAAACGTGTAATTAGATTCAATAAAAAACTAAAGGTAACTGCTGTGCATCGGGCGTATAAACCAGCAGGTAAAGCTTTTCTGAAGGCTGCTCATGTAATGGAATTAGAACCTGAGAATATTGCTGTGGTAGGAGACCAAATATTTACAGACATTCATGGCGGTAACAAAGCAAATATGTTTACTATTCTTGTTAAGCCAATAGACAAAAAAGAGATTTTATATGTTAGATTAAAAAGAGGACCTGAAAGGCTGGTTCTTAATAGCTTCAATAAGAAATTAGAGCATAAGCTTAATAAAAGGGTACAGTGGAAGAAGGACAGATTGCAAATTGAGAGAAGAAGGTTTAAGGAGTAAACTTTTTCTATAATATAAAGAAGTTTTAGTTATTAAAATTTATATTTTTAATAGATATATAGGAGTATTTCGATGAATATTGTTAGTATGGTTAATGGTAAGACAGAACTTTATGGATTATTAGGAGATCCAGTGGAGCATACTAAATCTCCATTTATACATAATACCCTTTTTAACCAATTTAATATAAATGCTATTTACATTCCAATACTTGTAAACAAGGGCGGCTTGGAAAATGCAGTAAATGGTCTAAGGGCTCAGAACTTCAGCGGCTTCAATGTCACTGTGCCTTATAAGAAAGATGTTATCAGATATTTAGATGATGTTGCAAATGATGCTTTACTTATGGGTGCAGTTAATACTGTAAAAAATATCAATGGCAGGCTAAAAGGTTATAATACTGATGCAGAAGGTTTTGTAAGGGATTTCAAGGATGGGTTTAATGCGAGTTTTGCTCAAAAAAGAGTGTTAATATTAGGAGCTGGAGGAACAGCGAGAGCACTAGCTTTAAAGTTGGCTTCAGAAGGTATACAGCATTTGACCATAGCAAATAAAACAGAGCAGAATGCACAGAACATTGTCAATCTTGTAAAAAATAATTATGGAAGCATTGTCAGCTATATAAACCCAGATTTATCTCAATTAAAGGATGAAATCAAAAGCTCTGAGATTATTATTAATACTACTCCTGCCGGTATGAGTACATATCTTGATTCAACACCCTTTAATTTTGAATATGAATTTGACAAAAATCAAATGGTTTATGATGTAATTTATAGTCCGGAAAAAACTAAATTTCTTAAGCAAGCAGAAAGCTTTGGCTGCAAAACTAGGAATGGTTTTGGCATGCTAATAAACCAAGGTGTTTCAGCTTTTGAAATATGGACGGGGAAGACTGTAGCAAAACAACAGGCGATAGAATTATTAAATCTTATAAATAATTTAGAGGATTTACATGATTTTTAACGAATATTATGTAATAAATATGAAATTGCTGGTAATATGAAGTTTATGATATTTTGATTTTATAGGAGGATTAAAATGGTAACTTTAAAAAATTATATGGAGGAAGTAGTTCTCAATCTTATAGAAGGAGTTCTTGACGATATCAATATGTGCAAGTGCGAGGCCTGTGTTATGGACATAGCAGCTCTTGCTTTAAATGATTTACCACCAAAGTACATAGCAACTGAGAAGGGTGAACTTTACTCTAAAGTAAATTCTCTAAAAAATCAGTTTGAGGTGGATGTAATAGCTGCTATTACAAAAGCAGCTGTTCTAGTTAAAAGATACCCTAGGCATAAATAGCAGGGGGCTTAAAAATTAAATGATTGAATTCTGAAGTTTAAAAAAGCTGTATTAACAAAATAAAAACTTTGTTAAATACAGCTTTTAATAATTTAAAGAATTAATATTTATCTTAAGGTTTGTCTTTTCCATCATTCTTAATATCAGTTTGAGTATTAGATGGGTTTTTCTTTGTAGTATTTGCAGGTTTGTTTGTATTAGTTGAGGGCTCAGAATTAGTATCTGGAACTACTAAACCATCTGAAGGAGTAGAAATTCCACCTTTAGAGTTAAAATACTTTTGAATTACTTCTTCTGCAGGCATTTCTTCAGCACTGTCTATATTGATGAATTTACCATTATAAACGTAGTACCATCCACCACTTATAAGCTTATCTTCTCCAGCTAATCTAAAGGAATTAAAGTCAGCAGTTGTAACCTTTAAAACTCCAGATGTAAGCTTAAGTGCATCAGTCAATGTCATATTTGTATAAATATTTTCAAAAGCATAGCTTATAACAGCATTAAAATCTTGTAGGTACTGAATTTTAAGCTTCTGACTCATAAATGCTTTAATAAACTTTACTTGCATTTCAGTTCTCTTAATGTCGCTACCGTCATAATATTGTTTTAACTCAGCAGTATACTTTCCACCACTAGGCTTTCTAAATCTAAGTAATTGCTCAACCTTATCACCATCTAGCAATTGATAACCTTTTTTTAAATCGATATATAAATCCTGTGTGGGGTCACTATATTTCAAATCAGCTGGGACATCAAAGTATACTCCACCTAACATATCAGTGATTTTTTTAATAGAGGAAATATTTACATGAGCATAATAATTAATATTTATTCCTGTTAAATCGCTTACAACTTGACAAGCATAAGCAGCACCTTCATGTCCACGTCCACCAGCAGCATAAGCAGAGTTGATTTTTGGAACTGTGCTGTGTTTTATTTTTACCTTTGTATCTCTAGGAATTGTAACAATACTTATTTGACTAGTACTAGGATTATAATTGGCTACAAGCATAGAATCGGTATTGCCACTAGATTGATCTCCCACTAGTAAAAGGAAATTCATAGGCTCATTTTTCTTGGCACCATTAAGACCATCGAGTATCCCAGTAAGAGGACCTGTTCCAGCATCAGGCGATAAGTTATTTATATAAAATAAAAATACAGTTCCAAGCACAAAGAGAAACATTCCAACTACTAAAGTTGTTATATAAGTAAATTTTCTAGTATTCATTATAAGACCTCAATTGTATAAATTTTAATTTATGTTTATATCTATAAAATTATATCATAAATTTTCTTATTAAAATATATTTTAAACAATGTTTTTATTTCCATAATTACGCCCATGCCCCGCACTTTGGCACAAAACCCATTAAAGTACTGGCATGGACTCGGTTCTTCTTTTCCTACTTAACAAAATCTTTCAACCTTACTAAGTTTTTCAAGTGTATTTGAAATTTTGAATCACCAACGGACAAAGAGGGGCTGTAACATAATATGTTAACTAATCATATTATAATATAGGGCGTTTAATGCTTCACTAAGGGGGGAATCGTGCTTGAATAATAAAGAGATAGATATGCTAAAAAGCATTTTTTCAAATATGCTCAAAAATCAAAATACATTAAGAAGTATTGAGCTTGGAATAGATGGTAAATTAATGGCTATAGGATTTAATCCATATTGGACTAGTCGGTATGATTCAAAAATAGAGAAACTTGAATTAAATTTTTTAAGCAGCAGAGGTATAATGGTGCCGATAATACTTAAGAATATTGTTGATTTTGAAATATATCCAAAAGAGGGAAGGAGAAATAAAAAATATAGAATAAATACTATTGAATTAATGCTGTTATCACCTTATATGAGCATGAGAAATGCGAAGGATAT
>JAEZOA010000137.1 GCA_023441625.1 Bacillota bacterium | reverse complement strand
GAACGAATACTTCGTTAGTAATGAAGAAATAAGTAAAATGTCTGCTCAAGAAATAGGTAAATTGATTGAAAAGCTTCAAAAGGAAATGAAGCAAGCATCTGTTGACCTTCAATTTGAAAGGGCAGCAGAATTAAGAGACAAAATAATTGAACTTAAGGAGAAGCAATGAAATTACTCAGGCAGTTTTTAATTATTCTAATCATTTGCTTTGTTGGAGAGGTATTAAGCTCGGTGGTACATGTTCCCCTTCCAGGCAGTATCATTGGTATGATATTGCTTTTTATTTGCTTGCTTTTAGGCGTAATAAAGCTAGAGCATATAGAAGCGATTAGCAAATTTTTGCTAGACCATTTAGCCTTCTTTTTTATTCCTGCTGGAGTAGGTTTATTGGCACATGTAGGTATACTTAAGGCGAATTTGGTACCGATTTTAGTAATATGCTTCATAACAACCTTTCTGGTGATGATTGTAACAGGCTGGACAGTTCAGATAATTAAGAAAATACTTAAAAATTAAAAAGCTGGGTATTAACGGGAAATAGACCTTTGGGGGGATTGTTATTTAACCGTTTCTACATTGATGGAGGACTAATGAGAGAGCTGTTTTCTACACCTATTTTTGCATTGCTAATTTCAATACTTGCTTATGAAATTGGTATTTTTATTAATAAAAAAACAAGGATAGCCTTTTTTAACCCACTCATGATAGCCATACTGTTGGTTATTGGCACGTTGGTGGTTTTGAACATCCCACTTGATGATTATAAAAAGGGTGGGGATTTTATTTCTATGTTTTTAACACCTGCTACTGTAATTTTGGCTGTGCCACTATACAAAAATCTAAGTTCCTTAAAAAAAGATTATATCGCAATTCTAGGGGGTGTTATAGTAGGGTGCATAACTGCTATTGTTAGTATATGGGTATTTGCAAAGGCCTTTGGCCTTCCTGCAGAATTGAGTGCTTCTCTGATGCCTAAGTCAATTACAACACCTTTAGGTATTGAGCTTTCTAAAGAGATAGGGGGGATACCTTCTGTAACTGTTGCTGCTATCATAATTACCGGAATAATTGGAGCTGTTTTTGCTCAGTGGATTTTGAAGATAAGCAGAATAACTGATAAAACTGCAAAGGGAATTGCTATCGGGACATCAGCACATGCTTTAGGTACTACTAAAGCTGTTGAGCTGGGTGAAACAGAAGGAGCTATGAGCGGCCTTGCTATTGGGCTGGCAGGACTTGTTACTGTAATTGTTGTAACAGTATTATTCAAGATAGGTGTATTTTAATTAGATTTATTCCATTTAATGATAATTTTTTCAAAATTTATTGTATTATTTGTGGTTTTTAATATAATATATGGATTATGATATTATTATTGAATAAAGGGATCGGTAATATGAAAAACATATATGTTATATTATCAGTAACACCTACCTTAATTGGAAAAGCGGTTAGAATATTTACTAAAAGCTCATTTAATCATTCTTCAATAAGTCTTTCTGAGAATTGGAGTGAAATGTATTCGTTTGCCCGCTATAGAGCATCAAATCCACTTGTGGGTGGGTTTGTAAGAGAATTTCCTGAAAGATTATCACTTGGAAAAGATAAATCTGTATACATAGAAGTTTATAAAATTCCAGTAAGTGAAAGACAATTTAATGAAATAAAAAGTTTTATTTATAGCATAAGAGATGATGAAGAAGAAAACATTTACAATTCAAGAGTGATTTTTAGCATCCTCTTTAAGCAAAAAGTAAAAACTTATAAAGCTTATACCTGTTCGGAATTCGTAGCTAGGTCACTATTGATTGGAAATCTTGTTCCGGAAAGCCAAGTATCAAATAACATTATCCCTGATGATATCCAAAAGATAATTAATAAATATGCATTCTTCAGTGGCTGTTTAAATAATTATTCACCAATTAGTGGAATATCGTTCGATACAGAGGATTTCTTTCAAAAAACAAGTGTTATCAATGAAACAGTGAGAACCTTTCATCACTTTTATAGATTACTTCAAAGGAGAAATATGTCTAGCTATTTAAATATATCTAGGATTAATAAAAATATCTAAAATAATTATTGATTTAAATCTATATGTAACATCAAAGAGTTGATTGAATTTGTAAGTTTTTATGTTATACTATTATTCGAATGAAATTTTTAGGAGGTTGCTTAAGAACATGGATACCCTGTCAAAACTTAATTTTTGGTTGGAAAATGATTATTTTGATCAAGATACAAAAAATGAACTTTTATCTATAAAGGATGACATTAAGGAAGTAGAAGATAGATTTTATAAAAGTTTAGAGTTTGGTACTGGCGGACTTAGAGGGATTATAGGTGCTGGAACAAACAGAATAAACATTTATACTGTTAGAGTAGCATCACAAGGTCTTGCTAACTATATTAACAAGCTTGGAAAGCAGGACAATGGAATAGTAATTGCATATGACTCAAGATTTATGTCACCTGAGTTTTCTTTAGAAGCTGCTAAGGTGTTTTGTGCGAATGGTATTAAGACATACCTTTTTGATGAATTAAGACCAACTCCACAGCTATCCTTCGCAGTAAGATACTTAAAAGCGGCGGCTGGTATTGTTGTAACTGCCAGTCATAATCCGAAACAATACAATGGTTACAAGGTTTATGGTGAGGATGGTGGGCAATTATCATTAGATGGTTCAAATGCTGTTATTGATGAGATAAATCAAATAGCTGACATTACAAAGGTTAATACAATATCTAAGGAAGCAGCAATAGAAAAAGGCTTACTTGAAATTATAGGAAATAATGTAGATGATGCATATATTGCAATGCTCAAAACTCTGTGTATTAATAAGGATGCTGCTTATAAAGTAGGCGATAGCTTTAAAATTGTTTACACACCCCTTCATGGGTCAGGGAATAAACCAGTTAGGAGAATATTATCTGAGAATGGTTTTAAAAATGTACTAGTAGTTAAGGAACAAGAGCTACCTGACTCCCAATTTCCAACTGTTAAATCACCAAATCCAGAAGAAAAATCTGCTTTTGAATTGGCTATTAAGCTTGCTAGCGAGAACAATGTAGACTTAATAATTGGTACTGATCCTGATAGTGATAGAGTTGGTGTAGTTGTCAGAAAGAATGATGGAGAATATACTACACTTACTGGAAACCAAACAGGGTGCCTGCTGTTAGAATATATTTTATCTGCAATGAAAGAAACGGGTAAACTCCCTAACAATGGCTTTGTTGTAAAAACCATTGTCACCACTGAACTTTCAAGAGTAATAGCCAAGTACTATAATGTAGAACTAGTTGAGGTTCTCACAGGGTTTAAATTCATTGGTGAGCAAATAATGCAGAGAGACGAAACTGGCAATCAGAAATATTTGTTTGGCTTTGAGGAAAGCTATGGCTACCTAGCAGGTACAGACGTTAGAGATAAAGACGCGGTAGTTGCATCAATGCTGATTGCGGAAATGGCTGCATATTACAAGGCTAAAGGTATTTCTTTATATGATGCCTTGATAAATGTATTTGAAAAGTATGGATACTTTATTGAAGGAATAACTTCTTTCACACTTGAAGGTAAGGATGGAGTAACACAAATTAAAACAGCAATGTCAACAATGAGAGGCGCAAAATATCAAAGCTTTGGTGATTTAAAGGTAAAAGCAATCAGAGATTATCAGAACTCAGAGAGGTTTGTTATTTCTGATGGTACTACTGAAAAAATTAAATTACCATCATCTGATGTTCTATATTTTGAAATGGAAGATGGTTCTTGGTTCTGCGTAAGACCTTCAGGAACAGAGCCAAAAATCAAGATTTACTATGGTGTATCTGATAAGACCTTAGAATTATCACAGAAAAGGCTTGATGCCTTAAAGAACAAT
Source organism: Bacillota bacterium (assembly GCA_023441625.1). Taxonomy (GTDB): domain Bacteria; phylum Bacillota; class Clostridia; order Acetivibrionales; family DSM-1351; genus Ruminiclostridium. The sequence goes on along the minus strand of JAEZOA010000137.1, from coordinate 10,434 downwards.
GTATTAGATGTTATAAAGCCATTGCTATAATTGATTATAACTCAAGACTGAAATGGAATAAGTGAGAATAAAGCCTTTGAATGGTTTAAAATGTACCCTATAGAGTAGATAAATAGAAAATCTATTCTATAGGGTTATTTGTTGGCAGCTGAATAACTGCAACTTCAGGTGGGGAGAAGAAACGGAAAGGAAAGATTACATTCCCAAGTCCCCTGTTTATATACATATTTATTCCGTTAATTCTGTGTAACCCCTTACAGTATCCCATCTTACAAAGCTTTTCTTTCCTCATGATTTTAAATTCAAGGTTAAAGGGCATCCAAATTTGACCACCATGAAAATGGCCACAGAGAAAATAATCTACCTTTTCCTTTGGGAGGGAAAGGACTATATCAGGATTGTGTGAAAAAACAATATTTATACCACCATTTTTAATAGAAGGTGAAATCCCCTTAAATGCCTTCTCCAAATTTGGTTTACCATGCTTTAGGTCATCAATTCCAATAATGTTGTAAGAGGTATTATTTTTATTAATTCTTATGTTAGAGTTAAGCAAAACAGTTGCACCTGTGTCTTGTAGATTATTTATAAAGGAAGCTGTTTTTTCCTTGTTATAGTTAAGTGCCTTATGATCGTGATTTCCAAAGGATAAATAAACAGGGTAATGCTTGCTGATTTCTTTAAGTAATTCAATAAATTTAGGAATGTTTTTTTGTGTCTCAATATAATCACCACTCATAATAACAATATCGGGGTTGATTTGCAGCAGCATAGCTAATAGTCTTTGAGTGGAGACATAAAGCATATTTATATGAATATCTGAAAGATGGGCAATTTTAAGCCCTTTGGAGCTGTTGCTGAAATTAATCAGACTTTTTCTCAAAAAAGATGCTTCTATTCGCATATACAAAAGTAATATTATTACCAAAATGGCAACAATGATAATATACATCATATGGGTACTTACTCCTATTTAAAGAAAAAATATGTGACAAAATTAAGTATATATAAAATTATTATTTTTGTAAAATAATATAATTAGTAAGGATATTGTTGTGAAAAATACATATTGCTGTTATTTGGAATATTAAGTATAATTATGTTGATTAATGTATGCTATTGTACAATTATGAATTATGTAAATGTTAGATGTTATGGAGCATATATCAGAAATTTAATGAGGAAATAATGAGAAAAATAAGTGTATCTAATTGCGAAGCTGGAATGATACTCGGGAAAGCAATTTTCTTTAATGGGGCAGCTATCTTGCTTGAAGCAGGAGTAGAGCTGACAGAGACCTATATTAATAGGTTAATTAATCTAGGTATTTCAGAAGTATATATTGATGATGAAATCTCAAAAGATATAGTGGTACGAGATGTTGTTGCAGATGAAACAAGACGTGAAGCTATTGAATTCATTAAAAATACAATGAATACATATTGCTCTGGTGATACTCTGTACACTATTGAGGTAATGAAAGTAGTTAACAAAATAATTGATGATATTTTATCCTTAGATGATATTATTGTGAATTTAACTGATATAAAGACCTGTGATAATTATACTTTTTTGCATAGTGTTAATGTGTGTATACTATCAATTATAACAGGTGTTAATCTAGAAATGCCATATAATGAATTAAAGGATTTAGGTGTTGGTGCACTTTTACACGATATTGGAAAAGTAGTGATTCCCTCTCAAATACTCCAGAAAGACTCTGCCCTTACTGATGAAGAATATGAAGTCGTTAAAAAACATTCAATAATGGGATACAATATTTTAAAGACAATGCCTCAAATTAGTGAGGTTTCTGCTATGGTAGCATTATGCCATCATGAAAGATACGATGGAAAGGGCTACATAAGTGGATTAAAGAAGGATGAAATACATGTTTTTTCTCGAATTGTTGCAATTGCGGATATATTTGATGCATTGACCTCTGATAGAATTTATCGAAAGAAAATTAGTACAAACCAAGCAATTGATTATTTAACAGTTATTGCAGCTCCATCCCTTGATTCCAACATATTGTGTTGTTTTACTAAAATAATCCCACCATTTCCTATTGGCACTGGGGTGCTTCTTAATAACGGTGAAAAAGGCGTAGTTATAGGGTTAAATAAGTATCTACCAACAAGACCTGTTTTAAGAATAGTATTCAATGCGGATGGAAGTAAAAAACCGAATTTTGAAGAGGTAGATCTATCTAAGGAGAATGAACGTTTCATCACATCCACTTCAGAATTGATAAAGTGAATATATCATATAATAAAAAACACATGTGGATACGAATAGAGTCAATTTTTTCAAGCTAAGCCCCGGTAAAATATAGAAAAATAAATAAGGAAGTAACATGATTAGAGTAGACAGAATCTTAGAAATAATTATTTGTTTAATAAATCACGATAATGTACCTGCAAATTTCCTTGCAGAGCGTTTTCACGTATCGACAAGAACCATTCAACGAGATATTGTAAGCATTTCTTCTATTGGGATACCCGTTTATTCGAAGGGTGGAAAATATGGAGGATATTCTATTTTGCCAACCTACAAAATGAAAAATACTGTTATTCGAAACGATGAACACCAAATGATTATTAAAGCACTTGAGAGTTTGGCTACGTCCTACACAAATGATACATTAAAAGCTATAATCGGAAAGTATAATGCCATTATAGAAAAAGATGGCGGTCAGAAAGTGTTCTGGGATTTTAGCGTCACAAAGGAAAATCAACTGGTGCAGGCGATGAATATCATGATAGAGCAAGCAATTACAAATAGAAATTGTATATATTTTGATTATCATAATGCTAAGGGTGACAAATCAAGTCCAGTGGTAGAACCATTAGCTATTCATTATAAATGGTATGCATGGTATTTATTTGCCTATTCTATCGAAAAAAAGGAATATAGAACCTATAAGATTGCAAGAATACAAAATCTTCATATTGATAACAAAATCTCAAATACTGTGCATGGCGATATAGAAAAATTGATGAAGGATTCCGAACAGGCATATTACAAGACTTGTATACATATTGAGGTGCATTTTGATGAAAAAGATTCTGGATTGATAGAGGAGTATTTTCCCGATTGCAAGATTGAGCATTTAACAGAAAAAACATGTCGGACTTTTATTGATGTTCCTGCGAAAGAAAGGCTGTGGAAAGCTTTGTTACTTAGTTTTGGGGATAAAGTGAAAATTGTTGCCCCGGAGGATTACAAAAGTGAACTAATTATGACAGCTCAAAAATTTTCGTCCAATTACGACATATAGTTGTCGTATATTGGGAGATATAATACCAATATAAAATTAATAATGGAGATGAGAACAATATATGAATAGTAAAGACGTGAAAAATATTCTGTTTTCCTTGGGAGCAGATTTATGTGGAATTGCTAGTATTGACAGATTTGAGGATGCACCAGAAGGATATCATCCCTTGGATGTTTTACCTACCTGCAAGTCGGTGATTTCTTTTGCATGCAGATTTCCTGTTGGTACATTGGCTTGCAATTCTCATGTGCCTTATACAAGAGTGAGAAATTCTATTACACCCAAAATAGACGCAATAGCACTTGATTTTTGTATCAGAATGGATAAAGAGCATATATTGACAATACCTATTCCAACAAACGAAAGTGAGTGGGATATCAATACTGGAAGATGGAGATCTGTTATTTCGCAGAAGCATGCAGCTCAGGCAGCAGGCTTAGGGACAATAGGGAGACATTCTTTGTTGATTACACCTGAACTTGGAAGTATGGTTTGGCTTGGAACTGTTTTAACAGAGACAGAGTTCGAACCGGATGCCATGAAGGGAGAGATATGTAATGGCTGTAATCTATGTGTTGAGTTATGTCCTGTAAATGCTTTGGAAACTGTAGAAATTAATCAACAAACTTGTTGGGATTTTGCATTCGGAGATGATAAGGAAACGAAAGATTGGAGAATATCATGTCATAAATGTAGAGATATATGTCCCTATAACTTTGGGAGCGAAAACATGATGTTGAAAAAGTAGCTTAAAAATAAGGGGGATAGTAACCGTTAGAATAAGGAAGAAACAAAAAAGAATGAATTGCTAAAAGCTTTGATATCCTTTAAGATAATTAAGAAGAAGTATTATAACTAATTAAGGACGCTTTAGCAAATTCAAGCTAACTTAGTTTAACAGTCTCTAACTATATTTTATTTAGGAATTTAGTGTTGACAAAAGTTTAAAATGTGATTATAATAAAAACTGCTCGTGCGGATGTGGCGGAATTGGCAGACGCGCTGGATTTAGGTTCCAGTGGGCGACCGTGGGAGTTCAAGTCTCTTCATCCGCACCACAATAAAGGGTTTCACAGGGTTTCAACACTTTGTGGGACTTTTTGTTTTGTCTAAAATCCAGTGGGTGATTTTTAACACACTGGACTCAATAAAGCTTTCACCTATCTTAAATGAGACCTGCTGACTACTTAGGTAGGTTATTATTTCTGGTTTATCAATTCAATATTAGAGGAAATGGTAATTAAATGTAGAATACTAGATTATTATATGATTGTGAGATATAACAAATTATAGGAGTGCTACGTTCTTACACGCCAAGTTACATTTAAAGTATTAGAGTAAATTTAGATTATATAAGAAGAAATGTATGTGGGCATACAATCCAAGAAATAGTAGCTATTCAAAATTTGTTTGGGAAACTGGCAAAGGTCTTGTTTGTTATTCATGGGAATATGGTGCTAGAAAAAAAGGATTAGACTTAAAGCTTGCTGAATAGTTATACTGACTACTCCAATAAAAGTTAAATTTTAAAGGTTATAGTCCTTCACAGTTGCTTAATATTGTGATTATTCTTCAAATTATTGGTATTAAAATGTATAACTATTGTGTGATGCAATTGTATAATATTGCGTCTTAATAAATGAAATGATAGTGAGTAGGAGATAATTGATAGATGCGGGAAAGTATATGAAAATCTTTATAGAATCTTTATAATTATGTTATAACATTCTCTTCGAAAGGAGAAGAGGAAAAGTAATATAGGGGGAAGTATGGTTACATGGCTAAGATACTTGTAGTAGATGATGAAGAAGGGATTATTAAATTAATAAAAAATGTACTAATTCAGGATGGTCATATAGTTACGGCATGTTTGGGATTTGACAAGGTGGAAGAGGATAAACTGCCATGGTTTGATCTGATTCTACTGGATATTATGATGCCGGGAACAGATGGCTTTGAGGTATGCAGGAAAATTCGTGGGAGAGTAGATTGTCCAATTATCTTTATTACCGCAAAGTCGGAGGAAGTGGATATTGTGTATGGATTTGGTCTTGGTGCAGACGATTATATCAGGAAGCCTTTTGGTATTCAAGAATTGAAAGCTAGGATTAATGCCCATCTAAGGAGAGAATGCCGTGAACGACATACATTAATGTATTCGGGGGATATTCAGTTTGATTTGCTTGCCAAGAAGCTAATGGTAAATTGTAATACCATTAGCCTGACAAAAGCGGAATATAATATATGTGAATATCTTTGTAGGCACAAAGGACAGGTGTTTTCCAGAGAACAGATATTAGAAGCTGTATTCGGATATGATGGAGAAAGCAATGATAATACAATTGTGACCCACATTATGAATATTAGAGCTAAACTGGATGAGGCCAGTGTTTCGCCAATAAAGACAGTCTGGGGGATTGGATATAGGTGGGAGACATAAAAAACGGAAAAAGACGTCAGACAAAGTTTATATATATTATAATGAAAGCTGTTTATTGCATTGGGTTTGGTATGCTAGCACTAACACTATGTATACTTATTTTTCTGAATATTATTGCAGAAGAAAAGTTTTTTAAAGCTGATGTATTTGTCAATATTGAGATGGCAATCATGATTGTATATCCATGTGTGGCAGTATTTCTAATATTTATTATTTCATCTGTAACAGCAAAAAAACTGAAAAAAAAAGGTCAAGTTATTTTAGAAGTAACAAACAAAATAAAGATGCAGGATTTGGATTTTGATATTAATTCAAGTGGAGTCAAGGAAATCGATCAGGTATTGGAAAGCATAGATGATGTTAGGATTGCATTGAAAGAAGCTCTTGAAACACAGTGGCAGTTGGAGAAGAACCGTAAGTATCAGATTTCAGCACTTGCACATGATTTTAAGACGCCTATCACAGTTTTGAAGGGTAATATAGATTTACTACATACAGGTAACTTGGATGATCTTGATAAGGAGTATGTTAAAGACGCAAAGATTAGCTTGGAGCAGCTTGAAATCTATTTGACTCAGCTTCTGCAAATTACTCAAGTTGATAGAGGGTTTACAGTAAATAAGCAGAAAGTAAACCTTAAGGTAGTACTTGATGAAGTAGTAGCTAGGTTATCAAGGATAACAGGCGAAAAAGAAATTGCAATTTTTACGGAAAAGGCTGATGAAAATATCTCTATTTCAGCTGATGTTGAATTAATAAAACGAGTTTTTAATAATCTGATAACAAACGCACTAGACTTTACTCCAAAAGAAGGCACAATAAGGATAGTACTTACTTCTGATAAAAACAATGCAGTTATTTGCATTACAGATTCTGGCTGTGGCTTTAGTCAAAATGCATTAAAACACGCGAAAGAACAGTTTTACATGGAAGGTATAAGCAGAGGCAGAATGAATCATTACGGACTTGGCTTATATATTGCTGATTCAATTATAAAACAACACAATGGCACTTTACAGCTTACAAATGATGAGGTAAATGGTGGAGCAAAGGTAATAATTCATATCCCCCAATGCATAGAATAATAAAATTAAACATTACTTTTCCGAATAAAAAGATGAAAAATCTATTTAAAAGAATATTGAAAATACTAAAAAGAGTATTACTTGTGTTACTAGGACTTTTGCTGCTTTTTCTATTGGGCACAACAATTTGGAATAAGGTGTTATGCATTCAAGAAGATAAAGCATTGAGTAGGGTTGGTACTGACGTGAAAGTTAATGGAGCAAATATAAGAGTGGCGGTTACTGGTGAAGGAGAAAAAACCATAGTATTGCTTAGCGGGATGGGAACAGCCAGTCCAATTATTGATTTTAAGCCGTTAGCTGATAAATTAGGTGATAGATATAAAGTGGTAACACTGGAATATGCGGGATATGGGCTGAGCGATGATTCAAGTAAAGCACGGACAAACACAAATGTTGTAAAAGAGATTAGAGATACTTTGCGTGAATTAAAAATTGAACCCCCATATATACTAATGCCACATTCAGTTTCTGGAATATACTGTCTTCAATATATGAAAGACTTTCCAAAGGAAGTAGAGGGTATGATTGGGATAGATTGTTCTGTGCCAAACCAGGCAAAGTATGATGAGAACTCTGAAATTTCAACTGCATTGTATTATCTGGCAAGATTTATGGATTTTACGGGACTTACACGGTTATCATATCTTTCTGGTGATCCATATCTTCAGGACATGGAAAATAGCGGGGGATATTCCAAAGAAGAAATGGAAAATGTTAATGCTTTGTATAGCCGTACATCTATTACAAATGCGCGACTCAGTGAATTCAGGCTTTTAAAAGAGAATTGCAAGTCAATCTATGATATTAAATGCCCAGATAATATACCTGCTCTTTTTATACTAAGTGAAGATTCGTGTAAGCAATATAAAAAGCAAATGGAGAAACGGGGATATAATAAAACATGGGATGGGTTGCATAAAGAGATAATCTCAAATCCAGATATTCAAAAAATAGTATATTTGAAAGGAAAGCATTATTTGCAGTGGAGCCAATCACAAGCTATAGCGGATATGGCAGATGATTTTTTACAAGGCAGTAAAAATAGATAAATGACTCAATAAAATATTATGAATAATTCTTTTGATATTGGGGGGAACTATCCGAAGTTATACCATTTGGGGTATTGGGATTATATAAAGCGTTCAAAGAATATAGTAAGGTGTTCAAACCTTTTAGAGCAAAGCATACTTTTCAACGTTAATCAAACCTTTTAACGTAATCCGATTACTGCTAAATTGTATCAAAATCTATGTGATTGGACACGTCATGACCACACGTAGAACGTGTGGCATGCTCTAGCCCTATAAGGGCATGTTACTAGCTATGTCTAAAGACATATTGAATTGTCCGCCAACCGCGTGAATTTTACGGGCAGCCCCTTAAGGGGCTTTGATGATATTAAATCCATATGTGAATTGAAAATTAGAATGTTTGAAGAAAGTGGTCATATTCACCTGTTAAGCAAAGATGCTAAAGATATAATCGAAGCCGAGTATTATAAATTGTATTCTGAACAAAAAGCAATACATTTTATTGAGGAAATTGAAGGCAATATCGTTTCTTGTGGAGGTGCTTTTATTAAAAATGATATTCCATATAGTTTTTTCACAACTCATTTTTACGGCTTTATTGGTGATGTATACACAGTTCCAGAATGTCGTAAAAAGGGCTATGCAACTAAATCAATAGTTGAATCATTTATGAAGGCTTTTCAGATGGCTGAAAATTTGGAAGATTTCAATGCAAGGTATTTAGATAGTAAATGAGTGGGTGATTATATGGAATCAAACAACGTTGCATATACAGTGGGAGTTCAAGTCTCTTCATCCGCACCACGATAAAGGGTTTCACAGATTTAATAATTTGTGAAGTCCTTTATTTTTTTGTAAAAACATTAGTCTTTACAGATATATGTTCCTTATATAGAATATAATGTAATACTTGTATCAAATTATTTTAACAGCGAAAAAACTATATACATTGGGGTGTTATGGATGGATATCGAGTTGAGAAAATTATCACTAGATGATGGCATTGAAGTTTATAATATGCTGCAGGAAATTCCCAAAGACGAGAATGGATTTGTAAATGGTTGCAACGGAAGAACATTTGAAGAGTATAAAAAATGGCTTGTTAAAAGTGATAATATTGCAAATGGAGTCGGGCTTGAAAATTGGATGGTTCCACAAAGTACATTTTGGATAGTTTGCGATGGAGTATGAACATTGACAACTGAATAGTGCGGTAAGAAGTTCTTAAAATGTATTCCTCTCTATTGGAAAAATATGATATAATTGCTATGAGATGTTAAGAGGTAATCGTATTAATACACGAAATAAGGTTACTGGTTGAATACTAAAATTCATGGAATATGGGAGGAAAAAATGCTAGTTACGCATATCTACTTTAATGGTCAATGTAAAGAAGCAATTGAGCTTTACGTAAAAGCGTTTAATGCTACTATCAAATCAGTCATACAAAATCCTGAACAGTGTGATCTTGTAATGCATGCTGAAATCTTGATTCATGATCAATTACTTATGTTAAATGACTTTGGTGATAACGATGGGTATTCTAAGTCAGGTGGGTATCAGTTAGCTGTCAGCTTCAACAATGAAGCTGATTTGAAAAATGCTTACTCGATTTTAAAGGAAGGCAGTATAACTATCTCTCCTTTAAGTTCAACGGATTACAGCGTTTGCGTAGTCAGGTTTGTTGATAAATTTGGTGTAAGATGGGGGTTTTGGGTGTAATAATTCTGTACTCATATTGCAAACTCTTTGATGGAGTAGTATTTCATATTGTTTATATATCAAGAATCATTCTATTACCGCACATTCAGTTATGAATTGCGGTATTTTTTACGCAATTTCAGTCGCGATATAAGAAGATAGCAACGGAATATAGGAGAGCAATGACGAAAGAAGAATTAATCATATTTAGAAAAATAAGCTGGCTTTTTCATCATTGAATTATTTGAAAGAATAGTCTATACTCAGAAGGTAAAATGAATTGTTTAAAATTTATTAAATTAAGGTGGAGACTATGAAAAAATTTATTTCTGAGTTTAAAGAATTTATTTCACGCGGCAATGTCATCGACCTTGCTGTTGGTATCATCATTGGTACTGCATTTACAGCTATTGTTAATTCATTGGTTAAGGATGTCGTTATGCCAGCTATTGGTTTTTTAATCGGCGGACTTGATTTTTCAGGAGTTACAATTCCAAGAAAGCCACAAGATGGAGAAACAGCAATACTTATAGGTTCATTTATTCAGCAGATTATCAATTTCCTGATAATTTCATTTGTTGTCTTCTGTATGGTTAAGTTGATAAACAAGCTTAAAAGGAAAAAGGTTGAAGAAGTTAAGATTGTTGAGCCGACTCCATCACCTGAGCTTCAAATGCTTACTGAAATAAGAGATCTATTAAAAGAAAATAGAAATGAAAAATAAGAATTGATTATTTAAGGCAAGTCAGAATTGTTTTTCTGACTTGTTTTTTATGTGCGCCCAGCATGGGCGCTTTCCCGTCGGTGAAAGTCCGATACGGGGGTTGATAGTGCCAACCGTTAGCCAATAGCAAGGGTGTCCTCGGCGACGAGGAATCCGAAGGAAGCTGGAGG
>JAEZOA010000133.1 GCA_023441625.1 Bacillota bacterium | reverse complement strand
GTTCCGCCATATCAGATAAAGGCAATTGTTGACCCTGATAATGCAATAAATACTTTGAATATGATTGGTGGCCCTTTAGAAAGGATTAAAGTATTTATTGGTGTTGATGTAAAAAAATCTGATAGCGTGGAAATCCCAAAGATTAGTGAAGAACTAATTAAAACAAATAAATTAACTGCAGTTGAAAATAAATAACAAACATTCAGACTATATGTTTTAAGCCTTGTATTGTGTTAATTAACACGTTATAAGGCTTTTTTTGTTGTTCTCAAATACTAAGAATCTCTATATAAATATATATATATAAGTTTTTATTTTAATGAGAATTTATTTAAAAAGTATTAATCAGCATTACTTCTTAAACAATGGGGGTATTTAAATGAAGATAAAAAAAATTATTCTAATATTTTTAGTTTTAATAATCTTAGCTATTGTAGTAGATTTAATTGTCACTCGAAACAATAATTCTAATATAAATTCAAATCTCTCTGATTTAGGTGGAGTTTATAGTGTTAGCAGCAGGAGTGTTGACTATTCTACAGAACTTACAGGCAGATTAATTGAGGAAATAGACTTAGCTTTAAAGGACAATACTTCACAGCAAAGTGTATTTCCATATGAACAAAAGAGATGCTGGGGTATACTAAGACAACCTAATAACCAAACACCAAAAGCTGACCCTGGTGCAAATGAAGTACTGACAAAGTATGGAGGCAAATATGTTGGTGATGTTAGTAAAAAAGTTGTTTACTTAACTTTTGATGAGGGTTATGAAAATGGGTATACACCTAAAATACTTGATACACTAAAGGCTAATAATGTTAAGGCAGCATTTTTTATAACAGGGCCATATCTAAAGGAGCATCAAGATTTAGTAAGGAGAATGGTTGAGGAGGGGCATACAGTTGGAAATCACACAATACACCATCCTAGCTTGCCAGAAAAGAGTGACTCTGAAATTGAGGAAGAAGTTTTAGGATTGGAACGGGCTTTCACAGAAAAATTCGGAGCCAAAATGAAGTTTCTTAGACCTCCAAAGGGTGAATATAGCGAAAGAAGCCTAAGTATTACAAGTAAACTTGGATACTGCAACCTTTTCTGGAGTTTTGCATATGATGATTGGCATAGAGATAAGATAAGGGGACCAGAATATGCTTATAATATGGTTATGAAAAATCTGCATAATGGTGAGGTTATTTTGTTACATGCAGTTTCAAAGGATAATGCTGATGCTTTAGATATGATTATTAAAGGGGTAATAGAAAATGGATACGAATTTGGTGATGTAGAGACTTTGGCAAATTAGTGAGAGCAGAGGTTATGATATGGCGCGGAAAATAGAGAAAATTAAAATCAGTAAATATGAACTGAATAATAAGGCTATTAAAGCTAAAGATGTCAAGTCTAAAGCAATTAATGCTACCCCCAAAAAAAAGTTAAAAGAAAAATTTACTGAGATTCTCGAATTACCAAAAGAAATAGTCTTGAATATGCCAAAATTGATGATGCTTGGCAATGGTGACTTAATTGTTGAAAACTATAAGGGCATAATGGAATATGAAGAGGGCATTGTTCACATAAATACAACAGCTGGAATTATACTAGTAAAGGGAATAGATATATATATAAAAGAGATTACTTCAGAAAGTATTATGATTTATGGTAATATCTTGTCACTAGAGTTCCAAAAGTAGTACATTGAAATATGGAGGGCAAAATGTTAATTTTGAGGTTATGGAATTATATTAGAGGATATGTTATTATTATTATTGAAGGATATTTCCTGGAAAAGTTTATAAATATATGTACTCACAGGCAGTTAAGATTATGGAATGTTAAATGGCAAAAAAACAATAAGATTAGAATGACAATGAGTATTGAAGATTTTAGAATGCTCAGACCTATTGCAAAAAAGACCCGTTGCAAAGTACATATTATTGAGAGAAAGGGACTTCCCTTCATATTACAGAGGTATAAAAACCGAAAAGCATTTATTATAGGTTCAAGTGTTTGTATAGCAGCATTTTTCCTAATATCATCTTTTGTATGGGATATTTCAGTTACAGGAAATAACAAGGTTTCTACAGAAGTAATAATGGAAAAATTAAGTGAGAATGGCATAAGTGTTGGTACTCTGAAATATAGAGTAGATCCTGAAGAGATTGTTGGAAAAATGATGCTGGATTTAACGGATCTGGCTAGAATGAGTGTTGTACTTCGCGGGACAAAGGTTACGGTTGTTGTAAACGAAAGAGTTAAACCGCCTGACTTGATAAATAAAAATGAGCCTTGTAATTTAGTTGCTTTAAAGGATGGAGTTATTTCTTCCATTATTGCTAAGGAAGGACTCGAAATGGTCAAGATAGGAGATACTGTTACAAAGGGCCAGTTACTGATTACTGGGAAAATTGAAAATATAAACAACCCGGATGCTATGCCCTTAATGGTTCATTCTATGGGTATTGTTAAAGCTAGGACGTGGTATGACGCTAATGCCAAGGTAGAACAGAAGCTTGTTAAGCCTAAAAGAACTGGTCTTAAAAAAGACCAGTATTCTATTGTTTTATTTACAAAAAAATTCAAATTATTTCATAGTGATATTTCATATAATAATTCTGAACATATAGAAATTAAAAAAAAGCTCAGTATTGGTGAAAATTTAGTTTTGCCTTTTGAAATTATCATTGATGAATATTATGAATATGATTTAGAGTATAATGAAATTGACATTGAAACAGCACAGAAGCTGGCCTCAGAAAAGGCGATAGCCTTAGCGCAAGAAAAGTTACCTCGAAATTCAGAGGTAGTAAAAATAAGTACAATTTTGACAGACGATGATGGTGTTAGTACAGTAAGGGCCATAATAGAGTGTGTAGAGGACATAGGCATCACACAAGAGATTGGAGGAATGTAATACTTGACAGAAAAAATTGAGAAAAGCATAGATTTTTTTAGTATAGAGTATGCGATGAATATTTTTGGAAACTATGATGAAAATATCAAAATTATAGAGGAAGCCTTTAATGTAAAGCTTTTAACAAGAGGTACATCTATAGCGGTAAGTGGAGAGGCCAATGATGTAAAAAAGGCTGAAACAATTGTTAATAAGCTTTTAGATATTGCAAAAGGGGGGGAGTCAATTACCAGACAGAATGTTCAATATTTAGTAAGTCTTACTAATGAGAAACAAATAGAAAAAGCTGATGAAATTATAAATGACTATGTTTGCCTAACTGCGAAAGGAAGGCAAATTAAGAATAAAACTCATGGACAGAAACTATACGTTGATGCCATGAAAAAAAATGATATAGTTTTCGGGATAGGCCCTGCTGGTACAGGCAAGACTTTTCTTGCGGTTGCTATGGCAGTAACAGCATTTAGAAATAAAGAAGTGGATAAAATAGTTCTTACAAGGCCCGCAGTTGAAGCAGGAGAAAAGTTAGGATTTTTGCCAGGTGATCTGCAAAACAAGGTTGACCCTTATTTAAGGCCTTTATATGATGGATTATATGAAATTATGGGTGCAGACCTCTATATGAGATATCTTGAAAAGGGTATGATAGAGATTGCTCCTCTGGCTTATATGAGAGGAAGAACTCTAGACAACTCTTTTATTATTTTGGATGAAGCGCAAAATACAACACCTGAGCAAATGAAGATGTTTCTGACAAGAATTGGATTCAACTCAAAAGCAGTAATAACCGGGGATATTACTCAGATAGACTTGCCGGGCGATAAGCGCTCTGGATTAAAGGATGTTACAAATATTCTAACCAATATAGATGGAATTGAGTTCGTGTACCTTACAGAAAAAGATGTAGTTAGACATGAATTAGTTCAAAAGATAATTGTTGCTTATGAAAAACATTCTTTAAAGGATAAGTAGAGTTAATAGGTTCATTGTGTATCGGAGTAATTGATCTGAAGTAGGCCATTTACTTTGATTAAACTTGGGGGGAGCAAATGAAAAAAGGTAAGAAGAGGAGCAGTAAAATAAAAAGGATAACCAAGAACTTTACAGTACAACGTACTTTTTTATTAATAATAACTGTTTTAATTTCTTTCATTATTATTGAAACAGGTGCACAACCAGTAAAATATAAGTTAAATGCTGGCGATGTCTCAACCTATGACATCACAGCACCTAGAGATTTGATTAATGAAGTTCTGACTGAAGAAAATAGGGTATTAGCTGTTGAAGCTGTTGAACCTGGAACAAAAACCGATACCAAGGCCTTTGGTGAGGTTATTTACAAAAACGAAGACTTCTTTAAGGCGGTAACTACTGCTAGAATAAGTGTAGAGAAGAGAATGAGAGAGCTTGGCTTATCGAATAATAGTCAAGAGTATAATCAGTATCTTACAGAGTCACAAAATTTAGCAGCAGCAAGTTTGACTGAGGAACTAAATAAGCTTACGATACCATTGTCTCAGCTACAAATCAGTTATCTTGTTTCAAAAGCTACTGATAGTGAGATTGGAGCCTTTGAGGTTGTGACAAAGCAGTTCATATCCCAAGTGATGTCTGAGGATATAACAGAAAGTAATCTTTCAATCCGCATACAAAATTTACAGAATAATTATCAAAATGAACAGGGTTTGACCCGAGAATTAAAAGACATTGGGGGACAACTGGTTAAAAGCATTGTTAAGCCTAATCGGATTATTGATGAAGAGGCAACAGCAAGGAAACAAAAAGAAGCATATGATAATGATGCCAATATTGTTAAGATTAAAAAGGGTTCTAGAATTATAAGCTTTGGAGATATTGTTACAAACGACAAGCTAAAGCTGCTTGAGGAACTTAATTTATTAGAAAAAAAGGGAAGTTATGATTACCTGTTTTCCTTTGGTATTTTGATAACAATTCTATTTTTAGCTGGAATAGTTATAATTTTCTTAAAAAAGTATAATAATCAAATATATAATAGCAGAAAAGAATCACTTTTAATTTGTATAATAATTATTATTATTTTAGTTTTAGCTAGATATTTATTCCCATTTTATGGAGGCTTGCTAATACCTATTTTTGTAGGTACCATGTTGATTTCTATATTGCTGAACTTTGAATTAGCTGTAGTTATTAACTGTGTACTAACAGTCAGTATTTCCTTGATGCTTAGAGGAGACTATAAATTCTTATATATGGGTTTAGTATGTGGTGTTATATCTGCATATCTTGTTACAAAGGCTCAACAGCGCAGTAAGCTTTCTATGAATGGGGCGTTGCTTGGTTTTATTAATGTTATTTTCATAGTTTTCTTCAATTTCATTGATAAGAGTAGCTTAGAAACTATATTAACAGATAGTGTTATAGTGTTTCTTAATGGGTTAATTTCTATGGTTTTAACTATTGGTCTACTTCCATTTTTTGAAAGTGTATTTGGCATTGTAACCCCATTAAAACTCCTGGAAATATCTAATCCTAATCACCCCTTGCTTAAAAAGCTGCTAATTGAAGCACCAGGTACCTACCATCACAGCCTAATGGTGGGAAACCTTGCTGAAATTGCAACAGAGGATTTGGGTGGAAATGCACTCCTTGCTAGGGCAGGAGCATATTTTCATGATGTTGGCAAGCTCACGAGACCAGATTTGTTTAAAGAAAATCAGTTATCTGAAAATCCACATAACAGGATGACACCAAATTTGAGTTCAGTTGTAATAACATCACATACAAAGGATGGCGTTGATATAGCGGCCAAATACAAGCTACCTCTTGTAATAAAAGATATTATTAGGCAGCATCATGGAACTACACTTGTAGTATATTTCTATCATAAGGCATTAAAGGCTAATGATGGTGTGGAAATTAAAGAAGATGACTTTAGATACGAAGGGCCGAAGCCGCAGACCAAAGAAGCAGCAATTGTTATGCTTTCAGATTCTGTTGAGGCAGCAGTTCGGTCCATGACTGAAAAAACAGAAGCAAAAATAGAAGCTTTAATTAGAAAAATTGTAAAGGACAAGCTTGATGATGGGCAGTTAGATAAATGTCAGCTTACACTTGCAGATTTAGATACAATTTCAAACTCCTTTATGAGAGTTCTTAGTGGATATTTTCATGCGCGAGAGCAATATCCAGAAATAAGGGATTTAGAAAAAAAAGATATTTTTATTGAAGAAGAGGGAAAGTATAATAAAGAGCAGTCAGATATTGAAACTTTAAATGAAAGCAGAAAAGATGGGGAAACAAAGGTTGATAATTATTGAAAATGAGCAGGATAAGGTAATAATTGATGAGAATATTAATATAATCATTAACAAGACAATTAATCTGTGCATGAAGGCAGAAAAGCTTGATAAGGACTACGAGGTAAGTGTAATAATTGTAGATGATGAGGAAATAAGAGGGATTAATAAAGAACATAGGTGCATTGATAAACCAACAGATGTTTTATCCTTTCCTATGGTAGAGTTTGTTAATGGTGAATTAATTTCGGATGAAGGCGATTATGACATGGACCTTAATGAATTAATATTAGGTGATATAATTATTTCAGCCGAAACAGCAAAAAGACAGGCAATAGAATATGGGCACAGTTTTGAAAGAGAGATGGCTTTTTTGACAGCTCATTCCTGTTTTCATCTATTAGGATATGACCATATGGTGGAAGCTGAAGAAAAGGTTATGGTAGAAAAGCAAGAGGCTATTTTGAAGGAAGTGGGTTTGACTAGGCAAAAATAATTAGGAGTACTTATATGAAAAACAAAAATCTAATTGAAAGCTTTAAAAATGCGTTTCAGGGCATAGTCTACACATTTGCAAAAGAAAGAAATATGAAAATTCACTTAGCTGTCGCTGCCTTTGTTTTTTTATTAGCATTATGGCTAGGCGTCAGCAGAACTGAATTAATGATACTGTGCCTTACAATAGCTTTAGTGATATGTTGTGAACTCATTAACACAGCTATGGAGGTTATGGTTGATATCATAGTTGATGTTTTTCATCCTAGAGCAAAGATTATTAAGGATGTATCTGCGGGGGCTGTTTTTGTATCTGCTTTTTTTAGCATAGTTATCGGAGGCATTATCCTAGGTGAAAAGCTTATATACAAGATAATGGATTTTTTAAATATATAATAAGTTTAGTTTGTACATAAACCAAATGATACCACACGAAGGGGTGAAATAAATGACAGATAAACTACTTATTGAGTGTGCACAAAAGGCCATAGATAAAGCTTATACTCCATACTCTAAGTTTAGAGTGGGTGCTGCACTCCTGACTAAAACCGGAAATATTTATACAGGCTGCAATGTGGAAATAGCATCATTTGGTGCTACAAATTGCGCTGAAAGAACAGCGATATGGAAGGCTGTTTCTGAAGAAGGGAAGATAGCTATTGAGAAAATTGCTATTGTTAGTGATGATATTGATTATATTTATCCATGTGGTATTTGCAGGCAGGTAATGGCTGAATTTGCAGATGATAATATGGAAATTATAAGCACAAAAAAGAATGGGGAATTTAAGATAATTCGTTTGGGGGACATGCTACCAAATGCATTTAGAAGTTTTTAATAATGCAAGTACTATAATATTAACTGTAAAAAACCAAAGCATATGGAGGAATAAAAAAAATGGCATATAAATCGGGGTTTATATCTGTAATAGGCAAACCAAATGTTGGTAAATCTACTCTTTTGAATACACTAACTGGTGTAAAAATAGCAATAATGTCAAATAAACCACAGACAACAAGAAATACTATCAGAGCCGTAATTACAAATGATGAGTGTCAGCTTGTACTTATTGACACACCTGGTATTCACAAGCCAAGGACAAAGCTTGGAGAGTATATGGTAAATGTTGCTACTGAAACAATTAAGGAAGTTGATTTAATTCTTTTCTTAGTAGAAGCAAATTCTCAGCCTGAGAATCTGGATATTAGCATTATAGAACAGCTAAAACAGGTGAATACACCAATATTTCTTATTTTGAACAAGGTAGATATAGTAGAGAAGGAAAAGCTGTTCTCTGTCATTTCTAGATACAGCGAAATGATGGATTTTAAGGCTATTATTCCTATATCAGCATTAAAAAATGATGGAACAGATATCATTTTAAAAGAAGCTCTAAAATATATACCTGATGGGGACAAGTTTTTCCCAGATGATACCTTGACTGATCAACCAGAGAAAGTAATTGCAGCTGAGATGATAAGAGAAAAGCTACTTCTAAATCTTGATGATGAAGTTCCACATGGCGTTGGAGTTGAGGTTAGTTCCTTTAAAGAAAGAGAAGATGGACTTATTAGCATACAAGCAACTATTTTTTGTGAAAGAGATTCTCACAAGGGTATAATTATTGGAAAACAAGGTAAAATGCTTAAGAAAATTGGGTCGGCTGCTAGGTATGAAATTGAAAAGCTCCTAGACACAAAGGTTTTTTTGGAGCTTTGGGTAAAAATAAAGCCCGATTGGCGAAATAATAATAACATGCTAAAAAATCTTGGTTATCAAAAAAACAAGTAATTGGAATAGGATGCCAGTAATATAATTATTTATTTCGTATACTCTTAGCTTTTTTGAGAGAAAATATATATATCAAATTAAGCTAAGGGGGCTGACATTTATGCTAGTAGATTTCGTATGGAATGTTTTTAAATCAACTGGTAGTGTTGATTCTTATGTACTAATGAAGGAAATTGAGGAAAAGTACAGAACTGAAAAAACAGAGAATGTCATTGAAGAAGAAATAAAAATTTAGCAATAATTTTTGTTCCAATTTGGCACCAGGCTTGCATTTATGATGTCACTAGGCACAAGTTAAAGTTTCGCATTGAGGACATGGTGGTATGTAATGGGTTATGTAAACTACAAAGGAATAGTTATAAAAGAAGTAAAAACTGGTGAGGCAGATAAGATAATTACAGTTCTTACTGCTGAAGAAGGAAAGATATCTATAGCAGCTAAGAATGCCAGACGTTCCAAAAATTCATTGAGCTCTGGCACTCAGCTGCTTTGTTATAGTAATTATATGCTGTTTAAGGGTAAAGAACTCTATAATATGTCTAGCTGTGAGGTTATAGAACCAAATTATGAAATCAGAAGTGATATCGTAAAGCTTACCCACTGTTCTCATATTTTAGAATTAATAACCGATAATGTACAGGAGGGAGAACCATCTGAAAGTATTCTTCAACTTCTATTAAACACGTTTTATGTGATTGCAAAAACAAACCGTTCATTAGATCTTATTACTAGAGTTTTTGAGCTTAGATTTATGTCTTTGCTGGGCTATGAGCCACATGTTATTAGCTGTCTGAACTGTTCTAGGACAGATGATGAAAACATGTATTTTAATTTAGATAGCTCAGGACTGGTATGTAGTCAATGTGTTAACAAACAAGGAAGAGTAATTCCACTTCTTCCTGGGACGGTTAAGGCATTAAAATACATAATGTGTATAAATCCCCAAAGACTATACAATTTTTCACTTTCAGAGGATTCAATCAGGGAACTGAGCTTAATATCAAAAAAATACATAAAGGAGCATCTGGGTAAGACTTATAATAAGCTAGACTATTTAAAAAGCTTAAAGTAATATATAAAGATATAAAATGGAGTGACCAATGGATAATAATATATATTCAATTATTTCAACAACTATTATTGTTATAAATATCATATTCATAATCACTGCTGTTTTTATTGAAAGAAAAAAGCCTGTTAATGCCTTGAGCTGGGTTTTAACACTAGCCCTATTGCCTATAGTTGGTTTCATAGTATACTTGATTTTTGGAAGAACCTTTCATTTTAAAAAAAGAAAATTTCTTATAAAATGTGATAAGGATAGACAATATTGCCAGCAGTTGCAGAAGACCTTAGATTTTGCTTGTTATGATGAAACTATTTTTAGAGAGGCATATAGCGAGGATATAAAACAAATAATTAAATTTAATATCAATTCCTCAAAAAGTACATTTACAAATGATAATAAAGTTACTATATTTACTAGTGCAGAGGATAAGTATAGGGAGCTTTTACAAGATATTGAAAAAGCAAAATCATCAATTCACATATCATATTTCATAATTCAAAATGATAACATAGGTAAAAAAATTATAAATGCATTAGCTACAAAAGCAAAAGAGGGTATAGAGGTTAGAGTATTATTTGATCATGGATCTAATCTTTTATTCCCATTTAGGGCATATAAGGCAATTATTGATAATGGTGGTGAGGTTAAAAGCTTTTTCTCAAATACCTTTACAAATTATTTGAGAGTAAACTATAGAAATCATCGGAAAATTGTTGTTATAGATGGCGAAAAGGGTTTTTTAGGTGGAATTAATATAGGTGATGAATATCTTGGTTTAGATTCAAGGACTTCTCCTTGGAGAGACACTCATTTGAAAATTGTAGGAAGTTGTGTACACAGCTTACAGCTAAGATTCTTGGAAGATTGGCTCTATGCCTCAAAGACGGATGTGAAGCTTAGTGATGCTGAAAAATATTTTATGCCAATTAATAAAAACAGAGAGGGCGATACACCAGTTCAGATAGTATCGAGCGGACCTGATACAAATGGAGAAGAGATAAAGCGCTGCTTAATCAAAATGGTAAATTCCGCCAAGAAATATATATATATTCAAACACCCTACTTTGTACCAGATAGTTCGTTTTTAGAGGCTCTCCAAAATGCGGCTATATCAGGAGTTGATGTCATTATTCAAATACCTGAAATACCTGATAAACCATTAGTTTATAAGGTTACAATGTCCTTTGTGGCGGATGTAATAGACTATGGGATTAAAGTATATTTGTATCCTGGATTTCTACATGCAAAAATGATGGTGATTGATGATGTTTGCTGTGCTGTAGGAACAGCTAATATTGATATGAGAAGCTTTTCATTAAATTTTGAAATAAATGCTTTTATGTATGGAAAGGAAATTTCGCAAAGGTGTGCACAAATATTTAACAAAGATTTAAAAGTATGTACTTTAATTACAAAGGATCAATTTATAAATAGAAGTGCATTTTCAAAGCTGCAGGAGAATATATTTAGATTGCTATCACCCTTGCTTTAATAAATAATATAAAATGGTTCTGTTTTGTTACAAAGTTCAACATTTTTTGTTATACTAGTCTAAGCTGTATTTTAAACAAACACGGGAGGAAGTTTTCTTGTTCAAGCTAGTTAAATACTTAAAGCCATACATAAAACAAGTTACTCTAGGACCTGCTTTCAAGTTATTTGAGGCAATTCTAGAGTTACTAATTCCACTTCTAATGGCAAAATTAATTGATAATGGAGTTAAAGCTAACAATCCCTCTTATATTTATACGATGGGCATGCTAATGATAGTAATAGCGATTATTGGAGCAGGTTCGGCCTATGTGTGTCAATATTATGCTTCAATAGCATCACAGGGTTTTGGAACTACGATGAGAAATATACTTTTCAAAAGAATTCAAAGCTTTTCGCTAAGTGAGATTGATAAGTTAGGTACATCATCACTAATTAATAGAATAACCAGTGATGTTAATCAGCTGCAGTTCGCTGTTGCGATGCTAATAAGACTTGTTGTTCGTGTTCCGTTTCTGTGCATTGGTGGCTTAATTATGGCAATGGTTATAAATTTAAAGCTTTCTTTGATATTGTTGGTAACAATGCCTCTCTTTGCCGTATTCATTTATTTTATAATGTCCCGTACAATTCCACTCTATAAAATTGTTCAAAAAAAGCTCGATACACTTTCAATTATAATAAGAGAGAATTTGTCGGGAGCTAGGGTAATCCGTGCCTTTGCACGTTTGGACAGGGAAAGAGCGCGTTTTATAAAGAGTAATAAGGAGTACGCGGAGGCTGCTATAAGTGTTGGACGAGTATCTGCACTTTTAAATCCTGCAACTACTGTTATTGTAAATTTAGGAATTGCTGCAATACTTTGGTTTGGTGGAATACAGGTATATGAGGGCAGTATGACTCAGGGTGAAATTATTGCTTATATTAACTATGTAAATATGATACTGTCAGCATTAATTGTTTTTGCAAATTTAGTTGTAACCTTTACAAAGGCAGCGGCATCAGCTAATAGGGTGAATGAAATACTCGAAACAGAGCCCTCCATTGTAGACGAGTTATCTATTATGGAGAATGGCAATGTTGATGGAAAGGTTACAGCATCCGATAAGATTGATAGTAAAACGCCAATTATAGAATTTAAAAATGTTAATTTCTCATATGAAGGCTCATCAGAATATACTCTAAAAGAAATTACATTAGAGATTCAACGAGGGCAAATGGTTGGAATCATTGGCTCAACTGGTTCAGGAAAATCAACACTAATAAATTTAATTGCTCGTTATTATGATGCAACTGAGGGTTCTGTATATGTAGATGGCATAGATGTAAAAGCTCAGAAACAGAGCCAGCTTCGTGATAAAATAGGCTTAGTACCTCAAAAGTCAATTTTGTTTTCTGGTACAATTGAGGACAACCTAAAATGGGGAAATGAAAATGCATCTCATGAAGATATTGTTTCTGCCACAAAAATAGCACAGGCTTATGAGTTTATTGATAAGAAAGCAGGACGCTTTGAGTCAATAGTAGAGCAGAAGGGAGCAAATCTCTCAGGTGGACAAAAGCAAAGACTTGCAATTGCTCGTGCTGTGGTAAAAAAGCCAGATATTCTAATTCTTGATGATAGCACAAGTGCCTTAGATTTTGCAACGGAGGCAGCATTTAGAAGACAACTTAAGGAGAGTCTAACCGAACTGACTGTAATTATGGTTACACAAAGAGTGACCACTATAAGAAATGCAGATTTGATAGTAGTTCTCGACGATGGAGAAATTGTAGGTATAGGTAAAAATGATTATCTATTTGAAAATTGTCCTGTGTATCAGGAAATATGTAATTCCCAGGATGAAACAAGGGAGGAGCACAAGTGAAAAGTCATGTGATAAAACGCCTTGCTAAATATATTATAAGGAATAAGATATATGTTTTTGGTGCATTAATCTGTGCTGCCTTTAGTAATATACTTATGATTGTTGGACCATTTATTATAGGAAAGGGTGTTGACAACATTATAGATGAGGGCAATGTGAATTTTGGTCAAGTCAAATACTTTGCTTTGATAATAATTGGATTATATTGTATAAGTTCTATTTTTCAATGGAGCTTACAGGTGCTTACAAGTAAATTATCAAATAGAACAGTTGAAGAACTTAGGCAGGATGTTTTTACACATATATCTAAAATGCCTTTAAAGTTTTTTGATAGTAATCCTCATGGTGATATAATGGTTAGACTTACTAATGATATTGAAAATATATCTGAGGGCATTTTTCAATCAGTTACACAATTTGTAACAGGTATTATATCCATAGTAGGTTCATTGGTATTTATGTTTATACTTAACCCAGTTATAACGATTGTGGTAATTGTAATGACACCTATTACCTTTGTTATTGCTTCATTTATAACAAAAAGATCCTCTAGGATGTTTAAGGAGCAATCAAAGCTAAATGGAGAGTTAAATGGTTATATAGAAGAAATAATTGGCAATCAGAATGTAGTTAAGGCCTTTAACTATGAAGAGCGATCACAGAATAAATTTGAAGAAATAAATAATAGGTTATACAAAAGTGGTAGATTGGCACAGTTTTATTCTTCCCTAGTAAATCCTTCAACCCGTTTAGTAAATAATATCACATATGTTTTACTTGGAATGACAGGTGGCATTGCATCACTAGCAGGTCGATTGAGCATTGGGTATATTTCAAGCTTTTTGACATACTCAACATATTTTTCACAACCAATAAATAACATTACAAGTGTCACAACACAGATACAAACAGCAATAGCCTCGGCAAAAAGGGTATTTGCTATATTAGATACTAAAACCGAGGAACAACAGAATGGTGATGATATTGAACTAGTTGTCGAAGACGGTAATGTAAGCTTTAATGATGTTTCATTTTCATATGTACCTGATATGCCGCTGATTAAGAGTTTTAGTCTTAATGTAAAAAAAGGCACTAGAATTGCAATAGTAGGTCCGACTGGAGCTGGTAAAACTACTTTAGTAAATTTACTTATGCGTTTTTATGACGTAAACAGTGGGAATATATTTATTGATGACAAAAATATTAAAAACGTTACAAAGGACAGCTTAAGAAAATCCTTTGGTATGGTTTTGCAGGATACCTGGCTTTTCATAGGGACTATTAGGGATAACATAGCATATGGAAAAACGGACGCAACAGATGAAGAAATAGTGCAAGCGGCTAAAGCAGCAAATGCACATAGTTTTATAAAAAGGCTTCCAAAGGGCTATGACACAGAACTGACTGAGGGTGGGGGTAATTTATCTCAGGGACAGAGGCAACTGCTGACAATTGCCAGAGTAATGCTGGTAATCCCTTCAATGCTTATACTCGATGAGGCAACAAGTAGTGTAGATACTAGAACAGAATTAAATATTCAGAAGGCCTTTTTAAAGATGATGGAAGGAAGAACTAGCTTTATTATTGCACATAGGCTTTCTACTATAAGAGAGGCAGATTTGATTCTGGTACTAAGTGATGGTAAAATAGTAGAACAGGGTAGCCACGAACAGCTTCTTAGCAAGGGTGGGTTTTACCATAAACTTTATTATAGCCAATATGAAAATACTCAGTAAAATAATTATAATGAAATAAAAGTACTAAATTCAAAATGCTAGTCTTATTATAGAATTTATTTATTAGCAAGGGTAGGAATATAAATGGATAAAATATATCAAGAATATAAAATACAAAAAAAAATACTTGTCGAAGCAATAGTTGAAAAGGATTACTTAAAAATATATGAGGAATTTTTACTCAAAAATGAGTTTGTTCTTAAACTAGGGGAGCCTAGATATGAGTTGCACAAGCTGGAATTAACTATTGCTAGGACGAAGCTAAAGCTTGATATGATGCAGGCATGTATAAAGCTTCAAATTCCAATAGATACAGATCACATTGATAGACAGCTTGATAAGGAATTTGAAAAGCATGATATAATGCTAAAAAATATGAAAAAGGAAATTGATGATGTACACAGATTAAGTGAGGAAGAAAATATAAGCTTTGAAAATATACAAGAGCTCAAAGATATATATTTTTCTATTGTAAGCTATGTTCATCCAGAGCTAATAGATAATTTAGATAAAAATGCAAATAGAATATGGAAGGCAGCTAAGAAGGCTTATGAAAATGGTGATATTAAAAAGCTAAAAAGACTGCAAAAAAAGGTGCTAGAGGAAAATACTGATTCCTTAACGAATGAGGAGAAATCTGATACCAGTCTTAAAACTAAAGTACTATCTATGAAGTTAAAGACCGATGACGTATTATCAGAAATAGAAAGTCTTAAAAAGCAATTTCCATTTAATGAGGCAAAGGTATTAGAAGACGAAGAGGAAGTTGCAAAGTTTAAAAAGGATATAGACTTAGATATAAGAATAGCTAAAGAGGTGCTTGACAAGCTACAGAAGCAGATTCTAGAAAAGCTTCCAGCACCAAGTAAATATTTACACTAATTTATTTGTAATACTCCCAGTACCAGTCTACTATTAATAGAAGCCCCTAACCTTTTTATGAGGGAGGGGCGAGGGGCTAGGAAGTTATATTAATTATCCTTTCTCAAACTTCTTCTGTTTCCTTGTTTGTCAATTATTACAGTATTATCTAATGTTGCTTTAAGATTTGATCTAAAAGCTGAAATGTATTCTTTTCTTAACTGATCTCTCTCGGCTAGCTCTGAGCTTGTAAGAGAACCAGTTTTTGCTTTTTTCGCCAATTCATTGAGACGTTCAATTTTATTTTTTTCCATATAAGTTCACATCCTATCCACATAATTATAAGCTACAAATAACGTACAAATTGTATTATATCAAAAATAATGTCCTTTAAAAAGCTTGTATAATATGATATTATAAAGATGGTTAAATAAACCATGGTTTATTTAACCAAGTTAATTAAACAATTTCTGGGAGGGATTGATGGATGGGGGAAACACAAGTTGTGGTATTTATGTTGAATAATGAATTATGCAGTGTTGAAGCATCAATTGTTTATAAAATAGAAAAGTATAGTGAAGTATCTTTTGTTCCTCAATTGCCGGATTATATTAGCGGTGTGTACAATTTAAGAGGAAGAGTAGTCCCTGTAGTTGATTTAAATAAAAGATTTACCATGGGCGATTCGGAGATAACCAAAAAAACGAAGATTATTATTACTGAAAAGGATAATCAGCTCTTAGGCTTTATGGTTAACAATGTTCTTGAGATAATAAATCTGGATGAGAATTCAATAGATAAATCAGAAGCTGTTCTTAGGGTGAATAATAAAAAATATATTAGGGGAATTGGAAAGAAGAATGATAAACTTTTTTCAATAATCGATTTAAATGAAGTTTTAATTAATGAGGAAGTTGAAGAGGTAGTTGAAGCAATTATGGACAAGAAATAAACTTTTACATAGTTAAATAACATATAGAAGGTGGTGCTTCAATTTGAGGCACCACCTTCTTAAATCTTAACATAAGCAATGTTGGCTTGCCAGCTTGCGTTGTAAGTACTAAACTATCAAAAGGATTATACATTAAATCTGAACAATGTAACGTCTCCGTCCTGCATAATGTAATCCTTTCCCTCAGATCTTACAAGTCCTTTTTCTTTAGCATTGGTATAGGAGCCACATTTCATCAAATCTTCATAGGCGACAATTTCGGCCCTAATAAAACCTCTTTCAAAGTCACTATGAATTTTACCAGCAGCTTGAGGCGCTTTTGTACCCTTTATAATAGTCCAAGCTCTAACCTCTTGAGGTCCTGCTGTAAGGAAACTAATCAAGCCAAGGATTTTGTAGCTAGCCTTAACTAGCTTGTCCAAGCCTGATTCTTCAAGCCCCATAGCTTCAAGAAAATCAGTCTTTTCCTCATCAGCAAGCTGTGCAATTTCTTCTTCAACCTTTGCACAAATGACCATTACCTCTGAAGCCTCCAAGGCAGCAAGTTCCTTTAGCTCTGCTAAAAATCTATTATTATCTAAATCAGAAAGATTATTTTCTGACACATTTGCAGCATATAACACTGGCTTTGAAGTAATTAAAAATAGTTGTTCAGCAATTACTTGCTGTTCATTGTTTAAAGACATTGATCTAGCGGGATTTCCACTTTCAAGATGAGCTTTAATTGCCTCAAATACCTCTAACTCATTCTGGAACTTCTTATCACCTGATTTTAGCATTTTTTTTGTTCGTTCAATCCTACGATCAAGCATTTCAAGATCAGCAAATATTAATTCTAAATTAATTGTTTCCACATCTCTTTTTGGACCAATAGACCCATCAACATGAACGATATTTCCATCCTCGAAGCATCTAACAACATGAACGATTGCATCAACTTCTCTTATATGAGATAGGAATTTGTTTCCTAATCCTTCACCTCTGCTAGCTCCCTTAACTAAACCTGCAATATCAACAAATTCAATTACTGTTGGAGTATTTTTCTCAGGATT
The DNA here is from genome assembly GCA_023441625.1 of Bacillota bacterium. GTDB lineage: Bacteria > Bacillota > Clostridia > Acetivibrionales > DSM-1351 > Ruminiclostridium. The sequence continues at coordinate 2,554 of JAEZOA010000133.1, read as the reverse complement.
GTACATTTTCGCGAGCATGTCTAATCTTTCATCTGGAACAGCTACAATTCCTACATTTGGTTCGATTGTACAAAATGGGTAGTTTGCACTCTCAGCCCCTGCTTTTGTAATAGCATTAAATAGAGTGCTTTTGCCTACGTTTGGAAGTCCTACAATACCTAGTTTCATTTATATATCTATCCTCTCATAATCTATAACATTTGAAAACACCATAAAAATTATATCTCATATAGTTTTTCAATGCAATAAATGAATTATCAAGGATATAAATTATACCTTTTTAGAGGCCTTATAGTATTCGATAATAAGGTCATCTAAAATTTGACTAAGAGTTAATATTGCCTCGTTATCGAGAGAAAAATATTCAACTTGTTTATTAAGTTTTTCTCGTAAGTTATTTATTTCATCAATTAGCATATAGTACCTCCTACATACATCTTCCATGTAAATGATTTTAAAACTCATTATTGGTATAGGTGTATATGATGGTTTGTTGCAGTTACCAATATTACTTAGTAAATGGAATGAATTACCACTTTTCTTTATTATAAAATTCGATATGCATTTTGTCAATAGACATATAGCAAAAATTGTAAATAAGAATTCAATATGCATTTTATAGAAAATATTGACAATTATTTAATTTCAATTTTATAATGTTATTAGATGCTAATATAGGAAGGAATTGCAAATAGTATGACTATTGGCGAGAGATTAAAACAATTGGTAAGAGAGAGAGGCCTGGAGCAACAAGAGGCAGCAGCTCTATTGAGTATTAAAACACCAACGTTTAATGGCTATATAGGTGATAAGAGGGAACCTTCCATAGCAAAGTTAAGGCTTATTGCAAGCTATTTTAACGTTTCAGTGGATTACCTTATAGGATACAGTGATATAAGGAATCCATATATGAGCCATTTATCTAAAGAAATAAATGACTTTGTCCAAAACCCTGAAAATCAAAGCTATATTGAATTGGCAAAGGACATTAAGGATCGAATTAAATCAGTTGGAAACAGAAGCATTGTTTAAACCATTCTTTATCTTATCAAAAAAAGCATGTCCAACAGGAGAAACAGAAAAAATTTCCAGCAGAACACCGAAGCATGTTGCAATTACATATAATTTTAGGCTTAAAATTGTTAAAATGCTGCATATTAGCAACAATATACACAGATATAAAACAGATAATTTTTTTAATTTTTTGCTCTTAGCAGGATCTGTAATTGGTTTAGTCGGTGTGTCCTTTGGGGCATATTTTATAAAAATAATAAGGCCTACAGTAAAGGTTGTCATAAGAAATATTATAACCGAAATAGTACTCCAATATTGATAGGTGTACTGTGATGCCAGAGCCACAGCTAAAATAAAACCTAAAGAAATAAAAAGACATCTGCCTAAGGTATCAAAGTGATACCCACCTGCAAATAGTCTTAGAGTACCGAAAATAGCTACAATTATTAGTGAAGGTATAAGTGTTCCAAATAGTAGAGAAGTTAAAATTAAAATTCCTGCTTCAATTAATGTAGCAAATACAATAAAAAAGCCATAATAGTAAACTGCTTTTTTATTATGCTTTTCGTTTAGGGCAGATGCCAGATGTCTTGCACATGCATAGGATAATTTTAATACAAATCTCATTCATTTATCCTCCTGTAATAGATGTACTATATTTACAATATTAGCATAAAATTAGACATAATACACTAAAAATATAAAAATATGTAAAATATTAACTTTCGCTTTCCTTTAAAATTTGGATTTGATTTTTTCGAGGAATTATTATATATTTAGCATTACAGGGTATTAGGGGGTAATCTCTACATCGTAATAATACTGGTAAAGAAGTATTATTTTTCAGACATGAAATGTATTAATACGTATACTTAATTGAAATGCATTTTAGAAACTTGTAAAAAGATTAAATATATATTTTATTGGGTAGGAGGTAAAAATAATGTATTGTAGAAATTGTGGAAATGTAATGAATGATCAAGCAGCGATATGTGTTTCCTGTGGGGTTCCTGTTGGAAAGGGTAATAATTATTGTCATATGTGCGGTGATATTACTGATTCAATGTCTCAGATATGTATGAGATGCGGAGTAAGTCTTACTGCAAATAATGAGCAGAAGTCTAAGCTGGCAGCAGGCTTATTTGGAATCTTTTTAGGGGCATTTGGAGTTCATAGATTCTATCTTGGACATATAGGTATAGGATTAGCACAGGTATTAATAACAGTTCTTTCCTGCGGATTCCTTTCTTTAGCAACGTGGATATGGGGATTAATTGAAGGAATTATGATACTTGCTGGTTCGATTAACAAGGATGCAAAGGGTATTCCATTAAAGGATTAAAAGAGTATTAATAAAGTAATATCAATTCATAAGTAATACAAAAGGTGATTACAAGAGAAATAGTAATCACCTTTTTTATGTGCGCCCAGCATGGGCGCTTTCCCGTCGGTGAAAGTCCGATACGGGGGTTGATAGTGCCAACCGTTAGCCAATAGCAAGGGTGTCCTCGGCGACGAGGAATCCGAAGGAAGCTGGAGG
>JAEZOA010000129.1 GCA_023441625.1 Bacillota bacterium | reverse complement strand
TACCATGGTGGAGACAGCCAAGTATTATGGAAAAGAAATTATTTTAAACGAGCGTTTTTGAGAAAGAGAAAATGGTTCTAGTGTAAATATTAGTTTTATCAAATAAAATTTTTTAATAATTAGAGGTAAAAAAACCTTGTTAAATAAAAGAAGTTTTTTTTATTATGGACATATGTTAATAGTTGAAGAAATTTGCTCAAAGGCATAAGCTAGATAAACGCCGTGTACCAAACGGTATGCACGGTGGTTGTGAAAGATCGCTAGCTGAAATAATCAGCTACCTCCTATTCGATGATGCCATCAGCATGTATCAATTTGAAGCATTAGGGCTCCTCCTATCATTTGGCTCCCCTAGTTAATTGTAATGATGGCGAGTACACCTGGACCAATGGAACAAAATTCTGTTGCAAAAAAGATATTGGCAAAAGATGGCGAATTAAAAAAGGATAAGGATGCTGCGGAAAATAAGCAAAAAGAGTCAAGTGTTAATTCAAATATTAATGAATTACCAAGTGGAATGCAAAAGGCTTCTGCGGGGGTAAGTGAAGAGAATAAGGAAAACTCTAAGTCTGACAGCAAAGTAATGATTTCCGCACAAGCAATTATTGAAAAACTTAAGGCAAGTGGATACGATGTAAGTAACATGTCATGGGAAGATTTTAATAAACATGCTAAAAAGTGCAAAAAAGATGAATCATTAACTAAAAATAATAAAAGTGTAAGAGCAACAGCATATTATTTAGCGACAAAAAAGAGAGATCAATTAGGTAAAATACAATTTAAAGAATTACTTCAATCATATAATGTGGATCCAGAAGGGGATCTAAAAAATGTTCATGCTCATCATATACTCTATAAAGTTGGAGCGGGTGAAGAACAGCAAGCAATAGTAACTGAAAGAAGAGAAATATTGGAAAAGTATGATATAGACGTTTTTACAGATCGAGATAATTTGGTCTGGGCTCCGAATGTAGAAGGACAGCATATAAAGGAAAATTTACAAGAGGTTGTAGAAGCAATCAAGAAAGCTGAGAAAAAAGGACAAAGTAGGTACCCTATCGAATTAAAATTAATAACGAAAAAAGGAATTGAGATAAGCGAAGAAAATAAAGAAGCTTTAAAGAAAAGTATGGTTGCTAAAGAGATACGGCAAGCTCTACGACGACAAGGAGAAAAAGCAAAAAAAGTAAATAAAACAACATAATTAAGAAAGGATCTTGAAATGATAAGTCAAAATAATGAGGATATTTGGTACGAAATTGTTGTAATGATAGAACAAAACGATATAGAAGAAGTTAAAAAATTGTTAAGTGAGAATTCTGAGTTTATAAATGAATGTGATGAAACCACGGGAAATTTGTTACATGCCGCAGCTGAAGAGAATGCATCTTATGAAATGATTAAAATGCTATCAGAAATAGGATGTGACATAAATATGTACAATGAATCTTCAGAGCAAAATGTCCTTTCATACCTAATGCTTAATAATCCTGATGATGTTTATGAAAAAGTAAAATTGTTGATTGAACTGGGTGCTAAAATGGACACAAGAAGTAATATCATTAATCCCTTATTTAAGGCTATTGATATTAAAAGTTTTGATATTGCAAAGCTTTTGATAGAAAATGGAATTGATCTAAGTGTTCAATATGAGGAGATGGATGGAATGATGCATTATCATATGCAAAGTACATGAAACAATATGATATAGCTGAGCTTATTGAGGAAAACATGAATAAAAAGGGGATTAATAGTATAACTCCTAGTATGGTAACAAAAGGAAACCAAGATAGTACAATTGAATATATTGAAAAACATCTAGGAAAGATAGATGTTACCATTGGTGAAAAAGTGCAGTCTGGTGATGTAGCTGTTAAAGTACATATTATTTTTCCAAAGGGAGGAAAAGACTATTACACATTAGTTACATCAGGTATGAGCGATAAATCAATGGAGTATTCTGAGAGTGATAAAGAGTACAAGTTTGCTGAGCTGGTGATGAAGTTGCCATCATTATGGTAGCGTATCTTGCACATTTGGTAGACGGATATTTTGATGAAAATACTATAGTACCAAATGGAAAACCTGGAATGCCACCGCTTCCTTTTAATGAAGATACAGCATTAAGTTGTGTAGTACTATGTAAGTCTGAAGATATCCCATCATATCAGTATAATGATGATATTAGGATTGATTTTTATATATTGATTCCTATCTCAGAGGAAGAGGTACTAGAAGTAAAAAAAGTAGGAATCAAGACATTTGTAAACAAACTTGAAAGAAGGGATATAGCAGACATAGAAAGAGCAAAACCAAAAGAATAGCATAAAGGTATACAAACCAGGTCTTAATGGAGAAATATTTTCTGTTGAGACCTTTTCTTTTTGTGTCCATTACCAATGGATGAAGATTTGCACAAAGCTTGGAAAAACTCTTTATTTATAAGAGCAGGAAGGATGTTACTATATTAAACTAAATGGTTTGATATAGTGGTATCCTTCCTGCTTTTTATATTAAAGAGCGCCATTAATCTTTCAAGATCCTTGTATTTAAGTCTAGTTCCAAAGGTTTAGTGATTACCAGCACAATAATTTAAAATACTTTTCCACTTAGTTGTAAATCACCAGTTAGTATTACCATATATATTGAAAAACGAAATAAGGTAATGACATCAAATATCAGATAAAAAGGTTCAGCTAATCAACAGTGAATCCAAAATTTAAATTGTAATAAGTTAAGATACTGTATTCCGAATTTTAAATGTAGTTAGCAGATACTGTATTCCATATTTTAGATGCAATTAGTATAAGATATTTGATCCAATGTAATAAGCAATATAGTGCAAGATTAGGAAATCGGGAGAGTGTGAAATGGTAGATATGTACATGTCAAGCTGGGAGCATTTAACAGATGAATTCAAACGTATGGATTTGTTGCTAAAACTATATATGTTATCAGATGGACAGACTGAAAATGAAAATAATGATTCAAATTCATATATTAGCAATGCTCCAGCAGTAGATGAGATATATAGTTTACTCAATGGTAATGGTTATGAACAATATGATAAAGGTCTTATAGAGAAGCTCATATCTGGCTTTATAGGTGGTAAGGGCGGAAGCAAAGGCGGAGGAGATTTCTTCGGCACTCTAAAATCCGCAATACATACAAGATTAATGAGATTTGGAGAAGCAAATCTGCTTAAGAAGGGAACTAGCTTGGCCAAAAAAGGCTTACAAAAAGGTAAAGATCTTGCAGTGGCAGGAGCGAAGAAGGGTAAGGAAGTTGTTAAGTCTGGAGCAGAGAAGATTAAGGGATTTATTTTAGGAGATAAGAAGCCGTTTAAGCTTGGTAGTGAAAAACATAATCTTTGGGTTGAACAGCGTGGAACTCAGAATGTTGTTTTAATGGCGAGTACCGTTAAAGATTTTAGTTTACAAATAGAGGAATTTAAGGGGAAAGTACCGAATTTAAGTAAAGATAAGCAAAAATCAGTTATTATTCTTATTAAGAAACTTGAACAAAGTAATAATGCACTTAAAGTAGTAAAGGATGAAAAACAATGTAATTCTGAATTAAATACTGCAACATCTCTTGCATCAGATATTCAAAAAGCTTTAGCAGGGGTAAGTGAAGTTAAACGAATGGAAACAGTTATTGAAATTCCAGCATTTAATGTTAAACCAAAGTTTAGTAGTGATGCATATTTAAAAGAAGAATATATAAAACAACTAAAGGGTCAAGAGGATGGGTTAAATAGATTAAGTATTTCAATGTTTTTAGCTAATAGACAGAGTTACATGGATAAACTTCAAAAAGAGAAGGATGAAGGTAAGAAGAACCCTAGTGGCAGAGATCCAAAAGGAAATACACAACAAGAAGTGGTGAGAAAAGAAGCAATACGACGAAAAAGTCAGGAACTCGAAAAGCAACCTCTATCTAGGGAAGAAGCAAATATAGCAGCAAGAGAATGGATGAAAAACCAAAACAATAAGGGAAGTACTAAGAAAGAAAAAGATGATATATTAAAAACAAAAATTAACGAACTAACTAAACATCCTTTATCTAAAAAGGAAGCAGCTGATATAGCAAAAGAATGGATTAGTACTCAAGCTGCTTTGCACGATCCATATCAAATTGCTGGTGGCGATCCAGAAAATGTAATGGAAATGGGTAATGCAAGAATTAATTATTCAATAGGTTCACAGTGGAAGACAAGAGTAAATGATCTTCAAAAAGGAGTTGATACATACGTTAAAAATAAGAACTTAACTAGCGATGATAAAAAAATATTTATTTAAACGTGAAATTGCCATATGGAGGGTTTTAGAATGGATGATAATACGCAAAAAGTATTTAATGATTTTAAGTTATCAGAAAGAGTGCCAAGAGATATTATTGAAAAGTATAGGGATAAAGTTGGAAAAGATGTGGTGGAAATATGGGAAAGGTATGGTTTTGGATGCACACTAAAAGGATATTTAAAGGTTATAAATCCTAATGATATACAGGAGTTGCTTGAAACAACATATATTATGCCTTTTGATGACATCCCTATTTTTGTAACTGGTATGGGAGATATTATTACGTGTAATAGTAGAGGAAGTTTTACTATTGCAGACTATAGGCATCAACGAACTCTTGTATTATGGGCAGATAAAAAAATTAGTTGGAATTTTTTTACAGATGATTTTTGTAAAGAAGAGTATTTGCAGTGCAACCCGTTTTTTGAAGCAGTAGAAGATTATGGAGAACTGGAGTGTGATGAGTGTTTTGGATATGAACCTTTGTTAAGTTTAGGTGGAGAAGAAAGTGTTGATAACCTTAAAAAAGTCAAATATAAAGTCCATATAAGCCTTATAGGGGAACTCCAGGGAGTTTTGGAATGATGTGGTTTTCAAGATTAGTGTAAAACTAAATCTATGGTGTGAAAAAGTCAATAAATATAGCCTTCTATGATAAAATTAAAATATCATAGGAGGCTGTTTTTATATTAAAGAGAAAAAGTTGTTTTCAGGAAGCGAAGGCATTTTAATATTTATATATGTAGTGACTATTTCATCAAGAACTGGCAAGAAAACGGTTAGTTTATCAATATAAAGATTGTCATATAAATTGTTATGGGATAATATATTGACAAGTTAGATAACTCTCTGTCTAGGTCTTTTTCTCTTTTATAGTTTTATACTAATGTGGCTATAAGGGTAAAAAACATCTTTAAGCTTTAGGTTTAAAGACTAATGGTACATTATATTTAAGAGACTCAAACTTCGCACATAGATTTTAGCAATGCACCTTGAGAAACCGATATCTGGTAGTATTAAGTTGTCAATGACCAGCACATATGTAGTCTGTAGTACTTCTTTCAATGCAGATGGAATTGCTTATAAATGCATCTACTAATTCGCAGATTTTTTCATAGTATATTTCTAAATTATACGCAAGCGTGTTTTGAATATCTGAAGCATAATTTGAAACGCCCAAATCCTTGTGATATCACACATTTCATCAGTAAAGTATAAAAAGAGTTCGCCTAGAGAACGTTTGTCCTGAGACTCACCATTCTATATTTTTATTCATAGCAGGAGCCCTCTGATTTATAATTTTGTGTGGTAACCTGATTATACCAAAACAGTGTTTTCATGCTGTTTAAATGCCAGCTATTATTGAATTTTCAAGGTGCATAGGCACTTATTTATGTGCAAGTTAATATTGAATTAAGTGAATTATGGAATATAATGTAACTTATACAACTTAGGGTCTAACAGGAGGAATTATTATGTCAGAAATTGATGGTAAGAAAATAACACTTAGTACTTTGTTTGGAAATGAGTATTTTTTCAAGATACCTGAATATCAAAGACCGTATTCGTGGCAGAAAGACAATTGTGAACAATTATTTGATGATATATATGAATCGGATAGAGAAAGTGATTATTTTTTAGGAACAGTAATATTGCAGGAAGTTGAAAAACTAGGTACAGGTACAAAATATGATGTTATTGATGGGCAGCAAAGGCTAACAACAATCCAAATACTATTAGCGTGTTTAAGGGATGCTATCGAAAGTGATATTTTTAAAAGTTCGGTACAGGATAAAATTTGTCAAAAGGCTAATCCCGTTGATGGTCTGCCAGAGGTTATGAGGTTAAAAGTAAGAGAAAATGAAGTTTTTAGAAAATATGTTCAAGAAATTAATGCAACTAATAGGATAGATGATTTCGATGCAGAAAATGATGCTCAAATGAATATAAAAAATGCAATAATAGTATTCAGAAATAAGATTACTGGATTGCGGTAAACTCAAATAGAAGCTCTAATTCAACATATTTCTCAGAAATGCATATTTATAAATGTTTCGACTAAAAACTTTGATGATGCATATAGACTATTTACTATAATTAATGATAGGGGACTGCAACTTAGAAGGATTGATATATTAAAAACAAATAATCTGGATCCTAAAGCAATTTTAGATCATAATGATAGAAAAATTTACTCGTATATTTGGGAGTCAATGGAGAATGACTTGGGTTCAGACGATTTTGAAAATCTTGTGTCTTTTATTCGAACTATAGTTATAAAAGATAAACCTAAAGAGGATATTTTAAAAGAGTTTAACAATCTTATTTTTAGTACTGGTAAATTAAGGAGAGGTAAGGACTTTATTGATTATGTGCAATCGTATAGAACAATATATCAACGTGTTATATTAGACAAAGAAGTAGAATTAGGAAGTAATACGGTTGCTTTTAAAAACTTAATTAATATCATGACTGATTTTTTACAATCAAATGAATGGATGCCTGAACTTTTATATTATTTTAAAAAATTTAGTACTAATAAGCTTTATGAATTCTTGGTATTACTAGAAAATAAATTTGTGGCTGACTGGGTTATAGCATATACTCCTACCAAGAGAACAGTTAATTTAAATGCTATTTTGAAAGATATAGAGCAGGCAAAAACAGCTGAAGATGTTTTAAAAAGTGACTCGCTAAAATATGATAAAAATGCATTAATAAATGAACTTGAAAAAGATATCTATGGAAAACGTCATGCGAAATATATTTTATTAAAACTTGAATATCTTGAGACTGAACAGATTAATGTAAAAAATTATGGAACTATTAGCGTTGAACACGTACTACCACAAAACCCAAAAGAAAACAGCAAATGGTTAGAAAATTTTAACATCGAAAATAGAAAGAGTTTAACAAATAAGCTTTGTAATCTAATCTTACTGAGTAATAAAAAAAATTCTCAGGCAAGCAATTTAGATTTTGATGAAAAGAAAAGAAAATATTTAAGTGGTCGACTAACAGACTTAGTGAGAAGTCAGCAAGTGTTAAGTTACAATGAATGGACTCCACAAGTATTAAAGCAAAGACAAGAAAAAATAATTAAATCATTTGAATGAACAAAGTGTTGGCTGTTTTATTTATGATTTAATGCCATAACATACCATTATCATAGACAGTTGAAAAATACTTTATATACTCTATAGAAAAGCGATGATAAGTTTGTTATGAATTTATAATTAAAAGCACAAATAAGACTACTACATAATTCAAGGAAGGATATTATTACATTAAAACTATATGTTTTGATGTAGTAATATCCTTCCAATTTTTTAGGTATAAAGATAATAACTCTTTTAAGTTTCAAAAAAATTTATTCTCAATCACTTCCCAAAATTTCCGGTTGTAATTCCCATCCCAATTTTACTTTATATGCGAGTGAGTTAATAAAAATGATATAAGCGATTGCGGTTTTTATTGCAAATCACATTCTTTAAGCAGTTTAAACACAGTTTGGGTTTGAATTTGTATTTGTTTTTGACAATATGGCGGTTAGTTTTAGGTTTAAGCAATAATAACTTTCCAAATTAAAAATTGTAAGTTCGAGCATCGACATACTTTTAACGTGTAAAAAGTGAGTAATTAAATTATATCAGGCGGAATGGAGCATTAAGGCTGCGATATTCTTACCTATATTATGAAAATAACGAGGAAAGAAAACGTCCACAACTTCTATAAGTTGCGGGTGCCGCTTGGTTTTCAGACGGTGAGAATATCTCCCGCCTCGTTGAAACGCCGCTGATGTAAAGAAGTTTTTCTATAACAATCAACTTATATTAGGAGGAAAGCTAATGGAAGAAGTAAACAGTGAATTAAATAGCGTTATAGAGTTATTAAAGAAGGTAAGAGTACAAAATGGCATAGCTTTAAATGAGTGTCCAGAGGATAAGCTACTATGTGATGCTGAGTATGGGAGACTTTTTCAAGGTCTTTGGACATCAGATTTCAAGCTGAAAAATCTGATTATATTGCTTGAAGTAATTGATAAGAGCCTGAAAACTGAGGCTAAATTTAGTAATCATAAGTGCGGTTGAGGTAAATAGAGACAAGTTTAGCCGAATTTATGTGCCGTTCAATAAGGTTTCGCTTGCATTAAGTCTAGTTTACAAAGGTTTAGTGATAATCATCACAATAATTAAAAATACTTTTCCACTTAGTTGTAAATCACCGGCCAGTTACCATATATATTGAAAAACGAAAAAAGGTAATGACATCAAATATCAGATAAAAGGTTCAGCTAATTAAAAGTGAATCCAAAATTTGATACTGTATTCCACATTTTAAATGTAATTAGTAAAAGATACTGTATTCCACATTTTAAATGTAATTAGTAGAAGATACTGAATTCCACATTTTAAATGTAATTAGCAGATACTGTATTCCATATTTTAAATGCAATTAGTATAAGATATTTGATTCACCGTAATAAGCAAGATATAGTGCAAGATTAGGAAATCGGGAGAGTGTGAAATGGTAGATATGTACATGTCAAGCTGGGAGCATTTAACAGATGAATTCAAGCGTATGGATTTGTTGCTAAAACTATATATGTTATCAGATGGACAGACTGAAAATGAAAATAATGATTCAAATTCATATATTAGCAATGCTCCAGCAGTAGATGTGATATATAGTTTACTCAATGGTAATGGTTATGAACAATATGATAAAGGTCTTATAGAAGCTGAATTAGCGGAGCTAAATAATGTAATAGCACAAAAGCTTGAAGCTAGTTTAAGCAATGGTATTCATCTATCTGTGCCATATATTTCTAAGCTGCTTGGACTAAGCTCATTTGAAGAGTATTGCATTATAATCTGCCTATTGCCTGAAATCAACAGAAAATATGAAAAGATATTTGGCTGCTTTCAGGATGATATAACAGTAAAGAGTCCTAGCATTGACCTAATATTAGAGATACTTACAAGAACAGAAAGTGAAAAAATAACAGCTCGATATTACTTCGATCCGCAGGCTCCGTTAATAAGGTACTTAATGGAGCTACAGGGTGATATAAGTGATAGGCGTATACCAATGATTGCACGCCATTTGAAGCTGGATGAATGGGTTGTAAATTTCTTGCTGAATGCTCAGTTGCTTGATGCACGTTTAGCAAATGTAGCAGAAATGGTTTTACCGGACAATACAAAAAAGAAATTATACATACTAATGTGGAAAACAATATCATTCGTTATGTAAACTATTATCGGCAAAACAAAGAATATGCCAGCAAGCAAATATTTTATTTTAACGGGCCAAATGGAGCAGGCAAAAAGGAACATGCAATAACAGTTTGTAGTTGCCTTGAAATACCTTTGATTATTGCAGATTTAGAAAAGATGCTTTTTCAGAAATATATTTTGATGAAATATTACGATTACTTGGACGCCAGCTAATGATAGGACACACAGCACTTTGTCTGGAAAAATTCGGCTTAATACTGGCTGAGGATGGAAGATATAAAGAGAAATTAACAAACCTTCTTCAAATGGTTGAAGAGTATTCCCCAAAGTAAGCCAACGAAAGAGCTATTGGAAAAATTTCAGTCAGAATTACATATTAGAGCAATCAGTTGATATAGGAGATTTTTCTGGTAATTTCAGATTTGCACGGGCAGATTCAGGCAGTTCTTAAGCTAGGAGAAAGTAATTCAGTCTGGAATGGAAAAAGCAATGGTCAAATAGGGCTAGATGACTTGAATACTGCCTGCTATACCCAATCAAATAGAAAACTGAATAAGTTATCTTCAAAGATTAAAAAGACTTATACATGGGATATGCTAGTGCTTCCAACTGATCAAATGGCTCAATTGAAAGAAATTTGTAACCAAGTAAAATTCCGTTCACTTGGTCGCTAGCTGAAATAATCAGCTACCTCCTATTCGATGATGCCATCAGCATGTATCAATTTGAAGCATTAGGGCTCCTCCTATCCTTTGGCTCCCCTAGTTAAGCTTAATATAGAAATTGAATGCTCGACACCCATGTTAATGTCAAAAAAATAAACGATTCATGTCAGAAAAATCATGTTTCATACAACTGACTGTTTTTTTTTGGAGTTTGTGGTAGAATAAGCATGAGGGTAAGTGACTTTCTTCGCTTAAGCAACAAAATCGGAATAGGAGGAACAAAATATGATAAAACGACTTATGAGTATTTTGCTCATCATGTGTATGATAATGACTCTACTGCCGGTTTTGGCAATGGCAGCGGACAGTAGTACGCTCACTGCCAAGTCGAGCAATACATCTGGGGCTGAAAACTACTATGACAGTGATGTTACATGGCTCGGCACTACATCCGAGTATCAAAAGACCCTCAAGGTTTTCTTTGATTCAGGGCTACGCAAGGTAGCTGTGGGAGACAAATACGGGCTTGTTGGCATGAACGGGGCCTTCGCCGCACAGCCAATCTATGAAGAGATAGAGGCATACTACTGGCACAAAGATTATAATGAGATAAAAGAAACAAACCAAAATAAAAAAACCGAAAGCATATTCGTTGACGGATATGTTCAGGCAACACGGAATGGGAAAATGGGATTGCTTGACAGTACGGGCAAGGAAGTTATTCCCTGTACCTATGACGCAGTAGGGCTACCGTCGGAGGGCGTCAGCCGTATTGCTAAAAAAGTAAACGGAAAGACCTACCTTGGCTATTGGAACCTAGAGAAAGGCAGAGAGATTGTTGCACCAAATAAGTATGCCTTACCTGATGGTTACGAATATTTAGCACAACCCGCGGGCGGTTCTTTGCATGGATTCTTTATGCCCGATATCGGTGAGGGCCGGTATGCCTCGGCTTTTGATTTCTACAAGGGATACACACTGGTGCCTACAGGGAAGATGGTAAATGTCACCGAAGAGTGTACCTACTCCCGTCACAGCAATACGAGAACGCTGATTTACGCTCAAATTATTGATAAAAACGGCAAGGAAGTCCTTTCTGGAGGACCATATCCTTTTAATATTACTCCCTCAATTACTAGCGCATATCCACAGGTAGGGCAGTATATGGTTTACGACCAGCTCTCGACAAAAAGGCTGCGTATGAAAACGGATATGGGCGACGAGATTATCTATAAATCCCACCTTGAGTCTGGCATTGTCGGACCGAAAGGCATTCTTGTGCCTGCGCAATATCATGGAGGCGTTTGGGGTAACTCCGCAGTAGGATGGTATCCTTCGGGTGCCCAAATACAGATCATTCCTGAACTGTCCTTGGCTATAACATATAAGTGCGGCTACGACGGTTTCAAAGAATCCGCCGCTAAGAAAGGTGTTATAAACCTCAGCAACAAGGTAATCATCCCTTTTGGTACTCTTAATTTTTTGGAGTATGACTCCAAGAGTAAGGTGTTTTACGGAGGGGTCTATGAACCTGTTTATCGGCCGAATGGGACGAAGATTTCCGCAACAGAAAAACGAGCAAACGTTATTCCTGTGAATGGTTATGTTATCATGGGTGATGCTGATGATCACAGTAATATATCATCTATTAAAGGTGTTACTTCAGTAAAGACTGGTAAATCTTATACCCACGAAAACCTGAAAGGCTCTGGAGCTACCTTGGTCAGTGAAAAAGACACCCTTTGGGTGAAAAAAGGCAGCAAATGGGGACTTGTCAATGTAAATGGTAAGATAATCCTTCCCTTCGAGTATGAAGAGATAAATTACTCTGCTTGGTTAAACACAACAAGCCCATATGCCACGATAAAGAAGAACGGCAAATGGGGTATGGTTGATACTTCAGGCAAAGTGCTCTTGCCATGTAACTATCGCTCTATCGAGTGGGGCGAGGATGGTTACATCAATATACAAGATTACGCCACCGGAAAATATGGAATATATAACTTAAACACCTTCAAAATTACCACTCCATGCATTCTCACCGGAAGTATTAACAATTCCCGTTTTGTGGAAAATGGTTTTGGAGGTATTGGGGGTACAGTGCCTTTTCAGGTTGGCAATAGCTTGAAAGCTCTGTTTGATATGGATACCGGGAAACAAGTAACCCCCACCTATTTGAATATAGGCACAATGAGTCGTGGTTTGTTTAGTAACACGTATAACTATATATTTGGACCAGACGGACGAATTGTATTTTCCAGAGCAGAAGATGCATCAACCTACACACTTGTGGTGAAAGACGGCAAAGTTGGATCAATCAACGCCTCAAGATTAAAAATAGGGGGCAAGTTGCCCGCCACAACCTATGTCAAACCTGTACCTGAGCCAATAAATGCCAGAGGCTTTATTGTTGCGTATCCGGAAGGTCGGGTTTATTTGATAGGCGACGGCTTTGATATTACTGGTCTTATTGTACATTATCAAGATGAGAATGGGGTTCGTAGCATCGTTGATAATTCAAAGCTTAAGTTTTACACATCGGGTACGGTGGAACTGACGCAAGGCGGAGCATTTACAACCAGCGGAATTAAAACGGTTGAAGTTCGGTATAATGACAAAAAGGTTGATACCTTTGATGTAATGGTGTTAAAAGAGAAGGAAAGTAGTATTGTGAGAACCGGAGATTATTATATGCAAATCTTTGGTAAGTACCTTTATCCTGTAGGTGAAGGTGGTGATTACAGATTGGAACTTTCGGACAAAAAACCTGATAAGCCGTTCACTGTAAAGTTGATAAACTACATAGAAGACCGTGGACCTATGTACACGATTTCTTATGACGGAACCTATATCAAACAGGTATCATCAAAGGACGGAGATCAGTTGCAATCGTCAAACCTTGCCCATGCGTGGCGAATCAACAAATATTCTTCCTTCTGCACAATCAGAGATTATGGCAAACAAAAGCTGATTGTTAACGCAAGCGGTGAAAAGAAAGACAATGGTACGAAAGTCATTGTTTGGACCCACACAGGCTCTGCACCTGATCACGCAAAGGTAGTCTTTACTCCGGCAAATTAAGAGGAATCAAACTGTACCCCTGCCGATGACACATGGAGTCATAAGCCATTTTAAACAATTTACACATGGTCAGAGATATAAGCCCTTGAAATATAAAAATATAGTGCTAAGGGTGTTGAAAATAGTACAATATATAGTGCATTTGAACAATGTTAATCCATACCTCGGTTATAATAGAGATAATTTCAAAGTTTACAAAAGTCCCGAATACACAGCGTTTCGGGGCTTTGATTTTTTGTGGTGTCGCAATTGAGCGTACTTCTGCATATTTTCGATATTTTATGAATTGTATGGTGTTGAATGCAAATAACGTTTGGATATTACGGGAGTAACTAGTATAATTAACTCTATTATATCAATCAAGATTGGGGAGAAAGATCCATATAATTTCTATTCGGATTTTGAGCAAATAAAAGATAAAATTAAGGATATTTTCTTGCTGTTACAAGATGAAATTATTGTAGGAAGTGTTGCCTGTTATGGAAAAGAAATTGATGATTTGGTGGTTAACAAAAAGTATCAGAATTAAGGTATTGGAAAAAAATTATTGCTTTGGGCAATGGGTCATATTAGAAAATACAGTGAAGAACCGATTATAATTCATGTTGCTAGATGGAATGAAAAAGCACTGTCGTTATACCAGTGTAATGGCTTTGTTATTACAAAGACAGAAAGAGTTAGGTAAATTTCTCTACCTCTTTTGCCAAACGACTTTTCTTTAATGACTTTGATGGTATTTACTTTAATATAATATCAATTTTTTTATATGACAATCTTAAAACATAATAATTATATAGAGACAATTATAAAGAAAATGTAATAAAACTTTATATTTATAAAGATATGTGTTATACTGTTTACAAGGTGGGTGATAGAAATGTCATTAAAATATTCAAAATTATTTGAATTACTTTCAGAAAAGAACATATCAAAAACAGAACTACAAAAGCGTATCGGAATGTCATCAACTACAATGGCAAAATTATCGAAAAATGAAAAGGTTTCATTAAAAATAATAGAGGATATATGTGAAGTTTTAAATTGTCAACCCGGAGATATTATGGAAATAGGTAAGAATGACTGCAGTCCTTTATTGAAGCTGTTAAGAGAAGAGAAGCGAATGAAATTGAAAGGAGGTTTATATCATCAAACGCAAGTCAAATTAGCATATAATTCGAATCGTATTGAAGGAAGTAGATTGTCGGAAGATCAGACGAGATATATTTATGAAACAAATACAATTGCGCCTAAAGAGGATGAAGCAACTTCTGTTGATGATATAATAGAAGCCATCAACCATTTTCAATGTTTTAATTATATGTTAGAAGTAGCAGATGCAAAATTGACGGAAGAAATAATTAAAGAATTTCATAAATATATTAAAAGTAATACTTCGGATAGTAGGAAAGATTGGTTTAACGTAGGTGATTATAAGAATAGGCCAAATATGATAGGAGATAAAAAAACGGTTGCTCCATCCAAGGTAAAAGGAGAGATGGCAAAACTATTAATAGATTATAACCAAATTTCTAATGTGCAATTTGAGGATATCATTGAATTTCACTATAAGTTTGAGTCTATTCATCCGTTTCAAGATGGAAATGGAAGGGTGGGGCGGATGATTATGTTCAAGGAATGCTTGAAATATGGAATAGTGCCATTAATTATTGGTGAGCAACATAAATTATTCTACTATCGAGGGCTAAAAGAGTTTTCGGTAGAAAAGGGATATTTGACGGATACCTGTTATTCTGCACAGGATAGTTACAATGAATTAGTCAAGTATTTTATGGAATAATAGAGCAATTTGTTATGAGAATTGATACATGAAATTATTGGAGTTAATTAATGGGTTTGCTTGATTAGTTTTCCTCACAGTTAATTTATTTAGCCCATAAATTAACAAAAACTCCATTGAAATGGATGAAAGTATTCTATATACTTAATTTGAAGCTATTATTCGTATTCATGAAGGGGATATTTAGCATTGAATATAGGTAAAAAGATTTATAAATTAAGAAAAGAAAAAAACATTACGCAAGAGCAGTTAGCAAATGCAATAGGTGTATCTACCCCAGCAGTCAGCAAATGGGAGACTGGCACTACAATGCCTGATATTACTCTATTAGCTCCAATAGCTCGTTATTTTAAAGTAACCATAGATGAATTGTTTTCTTACAAATCAGAATTAACACAAGAAGAAGCAGATAAAATACTTGAAGATGTGAGAGAGGTAAGCAAAAAGGAAGGCTTCCGAAGCGGAATGGAAAAGGGTTTTGAATTATTGAAGCAATATCCTAATTCTGATTACTTAAAGCTAGAGATTGCAATGAATGCCCAAATGTTGGCTTTTACTGTGACCGAGGATTATTCAGAGGAAGAGTATGAGGTTATTCTAACAAAAACAACAGAGCTTCTGGAAGATTTGATGAATTCGGTAGATGCTGATATTAGAATGGCGGCTACTTTTTGTGTAGCTACAAGGTATATGGGAGTGAAAAGACTTGATGAGGCAGAGAAGTTATTGGAAAAACTGCCCAAACAGCAATATAGTGGAGAATACATTTTACCAACTGTGTTTCTGAGAAAAGGGGAGTATAATAAGTCATTGCAGGCAGCAGAACGGAATTTGCTACGGAATTTTCAACATATACTGGGTGATATTCACACCCTTTATAAAGTAGTTTGTAAACAAAAAAATCTTGAAATGGCTTTAAAATATGCCAAAGGCTATTATACAATAGTCCAAACAATAGGCAATACTTTAAATTGTCCTTCACAGCTTCTGTTAGACACCTATGTTCTGATGGAAGATAACAAAAAGGCTGAAGAGTGTTTTTGCAGGTATATTGATGAGATTATTAATATTAGTAGTGAATATAGCAAGTCTATTTATTTCAAAGATATAGCAGATAATATAGTAACAGCAACAACAGATGTATGTGATGATATAAGATTAAGTTATTACAAGGCTCTTATTTTGGATCCAAGCTATGAAAAATTAAGAAATTCTGAGATGGGAAAAACGTGCCTTACACGATTGGAGCTGGCATTAAGGGAGTGTTTATAACTCACTGACAATGAGCCGCAGGAAAGGACACTCTATGCCAGTCTGCATACACCGAACTGCCTTGTAGCTACCTACCAAAACACACTCTCATTACTTCCCGATGATGTAGAGGTTGAGTTTGTCTTTGACGATGAGAACAAAATCAAGCGTTTTGAGAGACTTGAACGCATACCTGATGAGCCTACCCCTGCACCTGTTGGTATGCAAAATTGCACTAACCATGTCATATTAGTTACCGATTTATATTGAGTCTTAAAAAAGTCTCATTTGTGTATATGACTGTTCAGTTTCTGCATAATCAAGTCTACCATCTTTTCTTATATGAAAAACCTTAAAGTTTTTTTCTAATAATCTTCTAGAAACAAGTAAACTCCTATGACAACGTGATGGGTTTTCTTCACTACACATTACTGATATTCTATGCGAAAGAGCCAATTCAATAAGTTGCTGAATACCCTCATTGAACCATGTACGTTTAGATAATTCATCATAATCAATCAACTCAGCAATGTTTATTTTTCTATTAGGAAGTGCTTTGCTTTTGTAGCATGTAACATCGGTTATTCTCCCTCCAAGAATATCACCCTTAAACAAATAAAAGATATCTGCCTTTTTCAATTCATCCATCAATTTTTCCTTGTTGAATTGAGGATGAAACCTACTATAAGGTACACTTCGTATGTCTATTATACCTTTTATTTTATGGAATTTTAGCATATTAATAAACATATCAATTGTCAAGTTGCTATGCCCAATTGTATATATGTGTAAATCATCAATACTCACATTCATTCTCTCCAAAGTTTATTTTATAGAATTTACAGACTTTTACTATAATTATACTATTGGTGTAATAAAATG
This sequence comes from Bacillota bacterium, assembly GCA_023441625.1. Taxonomy (GTDB): domain Bacteria; phylum Bacillota; class Clostridia; order Acetivibrionales; family DSM-1351; genus Ruminiclostridium. The sequence goes on along the minus strand of JAEZOA010000129.1, from coordinate 15,141 downwards.
TATATAAACTTATAATTTTGCGGTTTAGATAAATATGAAAAGGAATTACTAGATTAACATAGCGCTTGTCAAAAAGCCTCTTGGAGTTATTGCTATTTATATCATTAATAACTATATTCAATTTATAATAGGTAAACAAAGAAAAGTAGAAGCAAATAATATAACAACAGATATTTAAATAAGTACGGGTTAGGATAATAGAGCTATACCGCAAGAGCGGTTTAGTTCTATGAATGTCCTTCACAACTGCTGTTAGACAACTATGTTCTAATGGGAGATAATAAGAATGCTGAAGAGTGTTTTGCTGGTATTAAGTGAGTGTTTATAAAATTAAGGAGTGGCATTAAATAACTTATATGCCTTTCCCTCATTACTTTTTTCCATGCGGACAAGTATACACGCACATTCCGCAAACAGCTATGTTCCTACTAGATTTCATATATTCAAAATATTTTTCACATTTTCGAGCATCATACCGTATTTCACGGGACTCATCACTGCGGAAATTCCTCCCTGTGAATGCACTGACAGGACAAATATCTACACATGCAGTGCAGTCTCCACACTTTTCATCCATCGGTTCTCCTGTTGGCTCAAGAGGAGCATCGGTTAAGATAGAAGTCCATCGAACCCTTGGACCATGCTCTGGTGTAACCAATAAGCAGCTTTTTCCTATCCATCCCAAACCGGCAAGCCTGGCTCCCAGTTTATGAGAAAATGAAGCACAAATCCTTTCATCATCAACCCGCGCTGAAGCAGGTATTGGAAGTACTCTATACCCCTCATCTTGAATAAAGCTGCTGATAATAGATGAGGTTATATCCAACCGTTGATTTATTATATCATAGGCATGTAGCTTGTAACTCAGTGCTACTTCTCTCTGATTACGGTTTGGAAGCTGGTCTACAATAGACTTAATCAGTGGGATTCCTAACGTAATTGAGTATGGATAGTTTGTAACTAAAGCCCCACCCTGCTCAAAAACTGCATTTTGGGCAGAAGAAAGGTCAGCAACACCAAAGTAAGCTATGCCGAATTGCCTTGCTAGTTCCTCTATCTTTGTATTCAAACTCATATAATCCACCTCACAATCATCATACTTTTAAAAGTTTTCTAATCATTATTCTAACAGCATTTGAAAGCATTTTCAATGATTGAGTGGCTTGAATTATGTATAATAAAGGTTTTCCTAAAGGGTTTCAGATTTTAGTATAGTTTCAAAACGTGAGTTCTTCTCCGTCATCAGGAATATACACTTGGTCTTGTATTTTATTCTCATTAGCAAACTTTTTAAGAGTATCTCTGGTAAGTCGGCAGTGATTCCATGCTTCCATATGTACAGCGACAATTTTGGTATTAGGAGAGAATTTGCACATTTCATTAACGTCCTTGGCATCCATAGTAATTGGCTTTCCACTTGAAAAGGTTGCTTCACCACAATAGCAAATTGCTATGTCAGGCTTGTATTTTTCCAATATATTTTTAACCTTTGAGTACCAAACGGTATCTCCTGTAATGTATGTAGTAGGCTCTCCAGCTGCAATAATTACAAAGCCTGATACAGGGGCCATCAAAACAGCGGTTGCGCCATGTCCATGCTTAGCCTGTGTTCTGGCAATAGCAATATCTCCCCATTTAAGACTTCTATTAACGGGAACAACATTAGTAAAACCAAACTTTGTTATTTTTTTTACATCTGTTGGCTGACAAAATATCAACTTATCTTTTGCTATTACATCCATAGCAGCGTCATCCAGGTGATCACGATGATGGTGAGTAATTAGAACAGCATCGCAATTTGCTATTTCATCTTTGGCTACAGTTAAATCCACTAAAGGATTACTGTTCTTGTTTGGAACATCTGGTACTGCGGAAATTTCCCCTTTAGCAGCTAGCATTGGATCGACTAAAAGAGTTTTACCCTTAACTTTAAGTAATAATGTAGCATGACGTATTAATCTAAGGTTCATATTTGTTTCGCCTCACTTATATGATATACTAATTTACAATTAATGGGCTCTTAACCCATCAAATCTCTGACAACGTTGCTTTAAATTAATTATAAACTATGAATAGCTTTAATGATGTAAGAGTTTGGCTATAAAAGGTTGAGCGGCTCAACTATATTGGCCGTAAAGTTTTGTTTAAATCAAAAGTTCCAAGTAATTTGGATTTTAAAGAAAGGTTTGTTGCTAAATGATTGATCAAACAGATAGGGATATTATAAAGCTTCTTGAAAGCAATTCAAAAATTCAGCTACAGGAAATTGGTTCTGTAGTGCATTTAACTGGTCAGGCAGTTAAGAATAGGATTGTAAGGTTAGAAAAGCTTGGAGTCATTGAAGGCTATACTGTAAAAGTTAATATGGCCAAATTGGGCTTTGAAATGACAGCTTTTGTTACTGTATATATGAATAGTAATAACCATGCTGATTTTCAGAAGTTTGTCAGTGCTAATATTTGTATTTCTGATGTACATAGGATAAGTGGAGAGGGCTGCTATTTAATGAAGGTTTCAGTAGCAAATCAGCAGGAATTGTCAGACTTATTAGATAAAATTCTTCAGTATGGTAATTACAAAGTAAATTTATCAATTGGGAAGTTAAAATGAAAATATATAAATAAAGGTGATATCTAGCTTATGTAGTCCATTCTCTTTTTAATGTTAAGAATAAAAAAGTACATCTCTTGCTAAATTCACAAATTGACTTTAAATAACATTAAAGGTATAATAAATAAAAATTTAAAGATTCTCATATTATAGTTTATTGATGGGTAATTTATAAAAAAGAGAATCATTTAAAGACTGCGAAAAGAAGAGTAGGTACCGTATACGTTTACAGAGAACCCTTTATGCTGAGATTGGGTATAGTTAGAAAGTACTGAACATGGTCTTGGAGTTGCGCACCGAACACATATTGTGATAGGCTGCGACGGTTTTGCCCGTTATAGCAATAGAGTATAAGGCCAGTTTGCATAGTCCTTGATTCAGAGAAATTAATCTGATTATTGGATATTGCATAAATGTGCTCGTACTTGATAAGGTCTATACTGTGAGGTGTAGGCGAATTTGGAGTGGTAACGCGAAGTCAGACTCTCGTCTCCGAAAATAATATTTTTCGGAGGTGGGAGTTTTTTTAATAACAAAAGCAAATATGAAGATTAAAAAATAGTTATAAGTATTGCTTCAAAATATTATTTTAACCGACTTTAGAGAAAAGAGGGATTTATATGAATATTCTAATTGGGGGTGCATGGCCATATGCTAATGGCTCACTGCACATTGGAAGAGTATCAGCACTTATACCAGGAGATATATTAGCAAGATATCATAGAGCAAAAGGTGACAAGGTGTATTATGTATCAGGCAGTGATTGCCATGGGACACCTGTAGCCATCAGAGCAAAGCAGGAAGGTAAAACGCCAGAGGAAATAAGCGATTTTTATCATGAGGAGTTCACTAAATGTTTTAAAAAGTTAGGCTTTAGTTATGATTTATATGATAAGACTTCTTCTGAGGAACACAAGGCCTTTGTAAAGGACTTTCATGCAGCTATGTATGAAGGGGAATATATATATGAAAAAAGTGTGCCACAAGCATATTGTTATGACTGCCATAGTTTCCTTGCAGATAGATTTGTTATAGGCAAATGTCCTGAATGTGGCCAGGAGGCGAGAGGAGATCAATGTGAGGCTTGTGGAAAAGTACTGGAACCAGAATTATTAATTAGGCCTCAATGCTCTGTTTGTGGTACTACTCCTACATTTAAGGAAACAAACCATTTGTACCTTGCCTTATCGCAGCTTGAAGATGAAATCACACAGTACGTAGATAGCCACTCGGATTGGAGGAAAAATGCTACAGCCTTTTCTAGAAAATATATTAATGAGGGCTTAAGAGATAGAGCTGTTACTCGTGACCTGGACTGGGGAATAGAAGTACCCAAACAAGGCTTTGATGATAAGAAAATTTATATATGGGCAGAGAATGTATTGGGATATCTTTCTGGTAGTTTGCAGGTGGCTAAAAGCAGGGACGATGATTATAATGAGCTTTGGTTTGGAGATCACACAAAGCATTATTATGTACATGGTAAGGATAACATTCCATTTCATACAATCATTCTACCGGGGTTGTTACTAGCTAATGGAAAGGGGTGGCACTTGCCGGACGAAATAGTGTCGTGCGAATATCTTACACTTGAGAAAAGAAAATTTTCTACTAGCAACAATTATGCTGTTTGGGCTAAGGATATGCTTAATAGTTACCATCCTGATTCAATTAGGTATTTCTTAATAACAAATGGACCAGAAAAAAGAGATACTGATTTTTCTTGGAGAGAATTTATTAATAGTCATAATTCAGAATTACTTGGGGCTTATGGGAACTTTGTTAATAGAAATCTTGCATTTATTTCAAAATATTTTAATAGTGTAGTTCCAAGGGGTACGCTAGATAATGAAGTGGCAGCAAGAATTGAGGAGCTGTTTGACGCAGCAGGCAGTAAGATTCAGTCTGGTTCATTTAAGGATGCACTTGATGGAATATTTGAGTTTGTAAGGTGGTCAAATAAATTTTTTGATACTGCCAAGCCATGGGAGACTAGAAATACAAATATTGACACCTGCCAAAATACCCTCTTTAATTGCGTACAAATAATTTCAAATTTAGCGGTGTTATTAAAGCCATTTTTGCCACTATCCTCTGAAAATATACAGGCTTGGCTTGGCCTGGAGGATACCTGGGTAGTGCAATATGTTAGAGAGGGATATGTAATACCTGCTACCAGTATTTTGTTTGAAAGAATTGATAGGAGTAGGGTGGAGGAGGAAGTTAATAAACTGGGCCTTAGTTAATGAAACGACATAGTTAGGTAAAGCACAAGTGAAATCATGCAATTTTAGTGCACTTACTTTGCATTTTTTAAAGTATATGTGGAACTCAGCTGCGACAGGCACCTATAGACCTGGCAAAGCTGAGTTTTCTTTAACATAAGCAATGTTGGCTTGCCAACTTGCATTGTTTACTTCTCTAGTTAGTCATACAACCAGCCTTGGTATAGAGCTACACTTAAGCTGACTACTTTATCCTAACTGGTACTTGTATTTCGGTTAGCCAATCTTCCTCACTATCCTTATTCCAAATGCCATCTATATAAGACTCTCTTGGATGATCGACAGCCTCATAATTGTTATCCTTTATCCATTCAAAAACAAAAATATAAGCATTCCTTAAGCTTTTATAGGGACCTTTATGTAAAACACAAACTGCAGTTTCGACCTTGTCTATTATTTTGAATTTTACAATATCTGTGTCCTGCTTCATTTCAGTTATAGCTTCACATATTTCAACATCTATATCAGTTTCCTTATATTCACCGTCATGATAGATGTTAAAGCAATACTCAGGTACTGCACATACACAACCTGTTCGTTTCATCTCAACTGCCATAACGTTTGGGCAGAGATGGAAAAAAACACCATAGTTTTTAACCACCTGTCTCATAGTTGCAACAATCACTTGTGGAAGTTCTTTAATTATAGGTGTATATATAAATTTTAAATCTCCTTTAATCATATTTGCATAGTTTTGTACTTGCAATAATTTTGCTTGTTCATTTTTTATGTTTTGTAGAAGCTCGTTTTCCTTGAGCCTGAGATATATTTCAGCCGCAAGGGGGTTGCGAAGGATTTCCTTAATATCAATTAGTGAAATACCCATTTGCTTTAGTGTAATGATTTTATACATAGTTGGAAGTTGACTTGAGGTGTAGTATCTGTATCCTGTGAATTTATCAACATACTCAGGTTTCAGTAGGTCGATTTCATCATAATGCCGTAGTGTTTTCGTTGTTACCTTGATAATTTGAGAAAATACCCCAATTGAATACATTTTCATCCTCCAGAATTGTTTAGTATACTTCACGAGCTTTGAAATCAGCATAAGTACATGCCAACAGCTTTATTAGTGCTTGTATTTATTTTATCTCTAAATCATTCCCATTTAAAGCATTTTATAGAAACTGATATACAAACAATACTTACTACTGCCATAATTGCTATTTGTAAAAGTATATCTCCAACAGGTTCACCGAGAGAAGTACTCTTTAGAAGTTTAATACCTTGAGTCAGTGGAAATACGTTGGCAACTGTCTGAAGCACCTTTGGCATTACTTCATAAGGGATTGTCGCACCTGATAGTAAAAGCATTGGGAAGTAGCATAGTGTACATAATAAATTAGCAATCTTTGTATTTGGAGCAAGGCTTGCAATAAGCATACCAATACTGTAAATAGTAATAGCTAGCAGAAGAAAGGATAATATAAATTGAATTATTGAGCCTGGCATTGTATAACCAAAAACAACTATTGCTACAAGAGCTGTACAGAGTGCTGAAACTACGGCAAGCAAAAAAGAAATTAGCACTTGAGTTATTAAGAGGGTTGATGGGCCAATAGGGGTTACTTTAAAGCGCTTTAAGATTTTCTTATCACGATAATCTGCAAGTACCGCTGGAAGTCCCATGAGACCTGTTGCACAAATTCCTACAGTAGTAAATGCACCAAAGGATGCTTGCATCATAGTGTACTTCGCCCCATCATAAGCGGGCTTGTTCCCAAAAATAGTACCTAGTAGTAGGACTATTCCAACTGGAAATAGAACTCCAAAGAAAATACTATCAAAGTGTCTTAGCCAACGCTTTATTTCTGTTTTCAATAACGTATTAAATACTTTCATACAAATTCTCCTCTCCAGTATAGAACAAATATGCATCCTCTAGTGTTTGTGTACCACTTTTTAGAATTACCTCTTGAGGAGTTCCGGTAATTTGCTCACTTCCATTCTTTAAAATGCAAATCCTATTACAAAGATATTCAACCTCATCCATATAATGAGATGTAAGCAAAATACTTTTGCCTCTTTCTTTTTGTAGCTCGAGATATTTCCAGATTTCTCTTCGTGCCTTGGGGTCGAGACCTGTAGTTAACTCATCAAGAAATAAAAGCTTTGGATCTGGAAGGAGGGCTAAAAGTACAGAGAGCTTTTGTCTTTGCCCGCCGGATAATTCAGCTACATAATTTTTTCTTTTTTCATAAAGTGAAAAATCTTTAAGTAGACTACTATAATCGAGAGGATTAGAGTATAATACTGCTGTAGTTTCGCAAATTTCATAGACCTTTATCTTATCTTGATAATGAGTTTCCTGCATTTGTACGCCGATTTGTTCGAAAATGCTCTTACGGTTTTTTTCAAGCTTTTGTCCTAAGATATTTACATTGCCAGAATCCCTTTTCCTAGTATTTAAGATGCATTCAATAGTAGTAGTTTTGCCTGCTCCGTTATGTCCTAGAAGACCAAAGATTTCACCCTTCTCAATACGAATATCAAGATTATTTACTGCGATAGTATTTCCATAAGCTTTTGTTAGTCCAGTTACTTCAAGGACCGAATTATTAAGGCTATTTGGTTGCTGCTCCTTGCTAGATATTTCTTGCATGAGTTACCTCCTGTTTTAAAAATAAGCTATATTGCTAGTTGAATTACAACGTGAGATGTTATTTCTATGCAGAAATAACGATTCAACTGAAATATTGATTGGTATATTTTACTCTACACTTTGCCCTAAGGTAAAAGTCAAGAAGAAAGCTTTCAAGTTATTTTAAATCAAATAAATCATTGACAATAAAGGAATTTACAGGTGTAATAATGTATGTTACAATGTTAAACAAGTGATTAAAACTAATGATTGAATCACTTGTTTATAAATTACTTAGACTAAAAATCCATCAGAGGCGAAGGCTTAAATGCGTTTTGTGCCTTGAACGAAGAGAAAGGAATGAGTATTACTATGGAAGAAGACATTAAGCAGGGGATAATGAAAGCGATGCTAAGGCTACTTGAAACGCGGGATATAAAGATGATATCAATTCGAGAAATAGCGAAAGAAGCTGGAGTAAATTCTGCTGCCATTAGTTATTACTTTGGTGGAAAAGACCAGTTATTTTTTAAAGTCATGGACAAATACTGGAATAATGTGATGGATATGTATCTTGAGATATTAGATCAGAAAAAGATTACGACGGAACAAGCAGAAACCTTTTGCATGAATATATTGAACTATGAAATGAAATCAACAGGGATTGTAAGATCAGAACAAGGAATGTATATGGATTCTGGAATAGATGAGGCGACAGCAAATAGAATAAAAATTCAATTCAAAGCGCTGAAACATTTTATTGTAACCTATAGCCCTAATACTGAGTCTGAGATGGTTCTTCCTAAAGTACTTATGTTGTCATCATCACTTACTTGTCCTGCTTTTTGGTCAGAATTGACTGAGATAATGATTGAACAGCCGATTGAAGAGTTTAAAAAAGCATATGTAAAACAACTTGTGAAAAGCATTCGAAATTAGATGTTTACAAGTATGATATGTTGATTTGATGTAACCATACATCATTACGAGTTTTAGTACAGAATTAATAGTATATGTCATAGCTACGTTGATATGATTAATTAGTAGTGGGGGGACAATGTTTAAGCGCATAAAGAAGCATTTATTAAGAGGTCTAATAATTTTAGGGTTACTAATTTTAACTGGAGTGATATTTGTGTGTTTTAATTCAGTTAATACTCTAATAAAATTTAAAGATGTTAAATTTGATATTGGCAGAGCTGGTGAAAGGTATATTTTTCACCAAGGATATGCCATTAAAAGAGAAAATGTACCTGCTCAGATTAACTTGTCAGGAACACATTACGAAATGGGATTACAGTATGGTGTTCTTTTAAAGGACGAAACAAAGGAAATGGCTAAGATAGTACATAAGGTTGTTACATACTATTCTGAAGAAATGAGAATCCCTAAAGATCTTGTATACATTTATTTTAAATATAAAATCAACAAATTAGTTAAGAATATTCCCGAAAGATACAAACAAGAAATGCAAGGCATTTCTGATGGATCGGGAGTTGATATTAATGCAATTTACACAATAAGTTTGTTTGATGATATAGTCCATTCAATGGGCTGTACATCAATACTTGCATTAACAGAAGATGGCTTGATGCTTCATGGAAAAAATGAGGATCTATATTTCGGCATGGAATTAGGGATGAAGGCAGTTATTATTGAGTATAATCCAAAAGGGTATAATTCCTTTGTTTCAGTAAGTTTCCCTGGATTTGTTGGAGTATCAACTGGCTATAGTAATAATGGTCTAGGATATTCTCATCATTCTAGATTTGCAAACAAATCCAACTTAAATAGTAATTCACAGTTTTTCGTTCCTCGGATGGCTTTAGAAGAATGCTCAAATTTAAATGAAGTTATAAATTTCTATAGCGATAAGCCTTTTGTGGTTGGAGATGCGCACTCTTGGAGTGATAGGAATAATTTGACGGGTTGCATAATTGAATCAGCACCAGATGAAAAATATCCAACTAAAGTCACTAAAATGACTGGCAATGTGCAATGGCATATTAATAAATATTTAGATCCTAATTACATATTGTATAACGAAAATAAATATACAGGTGATGAAAGCTTTAATAACTCAAGACAAGAAATACTAAGTCAATCAATAAATAAGAATCAAAAGCTTTCTTTAGATAATGTCATATCTCTACTGAGAACAGAAAATGGACCAAGTGGTGAGAATTATAATATGAGTAGCGTCACAAGAGGTATTTGCAATATTGATACCAATCAAATGATTATAATCGATCCTAAAGGAGCGGGTATATATATTGCAAGGAATTATTACCTTGCAAGTAAAAGTACAGTTTATTTTATTCCAATGGACTTTGAGCTATCACCATACGTATATAAAGAAAGTGAAGTTATTGATCCAGTCGTTGAAGATGTGGCGATTATTAGAGAATCAATGATTTCACAAAGTGAACTCATAAGAAAGCTTAAAGAATTAACAGTGAAATACCCTAATCATGGATATATTTATTTTTTAGTAGGTCAGGCTTCGTTTGATTCTGGGAATTTAGCTGATTGGGCGGAATATATTGAAAAAGCGTATGAATTGCCTTCTTCTTGTGATATACAAGAAGTTACTTTAGAAAAAGCAATGGTTGAATTCTATAAAAAAGATATGCAGCTAACTAAACAACTTCTATCGGAGATTAACTTCGAAGCTCTCAAATCTTTTAAATCCAAGGCAGAATTACTTTATCTTTATCAGATGTACTATGAAGCAATAAATAATAAAACTGAATTACAGCTATATAAAGAAAAATTTGAATCATTTGTTTGTGATTCAAAAACACAAAAGAAAATAATAAAAAGACTGAAGGTTCTTTTTGGAGCAATTTGAACAACTAAATGGAGAATAATTGAGTATTGGCAAAAAAGTAGTACTGAGCTTCGGAGTGAGTTGTATTCATTCTGAAGTTCAGTACTCTTATATCATACCCCTCCTGTAAAGGTGAGAAACAGGAGTACTGCATTTGCGGCGATTATTATGCTCGTTATTATTATACCAATGATATTAGTCAAGGGCTTATTTGCCAAGGCTCCCATCAAATCCTTGCGCTTAGTTATCATTAGCATAGGGATTATTGCAACAGGGAGAATAAAGCTCAGAACAACCTGACTAAGTACCAGAACTTGTATGGGATTGATACCTAATACTATTATAATCATTGCAGGTAGCATAGTCACAAGCCTTGTAATGTTATCGCTTATTTTTAGGCCAACAAAACCCTGCATTATAGTTGTACCAGCCATAGTCCCTACAACAGAGGAGGACAGACCAGATGCTAACAGTGCCATGCCAAAGGCTCCACTAGATGCAGCACCAAGCAGAGGGGAGAGTGACTGGTGCGCCTGTTCGATACTATCCACTACCACTCCATTTCTATAGAAAACAGCAGCTGAAACAATAAGAATTGCAGCATTAATTATAAAAGCTATGTTCATCGCAATTGTTATATCCAGTCTCTCCAACTTTAGATGTTTTTTCTTGGCTTCATCTGAAGAATGGGTATTCCTCTCCTGAACTAACTGGGAGTGCAAAAAAATGACATGTGGCATTACAGTTGCTCCCAACATACCAACTGCAATCAATACCGCCTCTCCATTTGGGAAGGAGGGCATCAAAACATGTAGTCCAGCTGCAGCCCAGTCAGGTTTTGCCAGAAAAAGTTCCAAGGTATAAGCTATACAGATTACAGCAAGTAATATAGAAATAAAGGCCTCTAATACTCTCTGACCGTACTTACCCATATACACCACAAAAAATGTAATTGCGGCTGTAATTAATCCAGCTATGGGCATTGGGATACGGAATAACAAATACAAGCCTAATGTGCTGCCAAGAAACTCTGCAAGATTGGTAGCCATGGCAGCAAGTTCTGCTACCACCCAGAAGCACCAATTTGTTTTTCGTGAGAACACTTTACCGCACATTTGTGGCAAATTACAACCTGTTGCAATACCAAGTTTTGCAGAAAGTGACTGCAAAAAAATTGCCATCAGGTTGCTCCAAAGGATAACCCAAATTAAATTATAATTGAATTTTGAGCCTCCGCTGATATTTGTTGCAAAATTCCCCGGATCTATGTAAGCAACACTTACAATAAAGGCGGGACCCAGAAAACGTGAAAGAGTCTTAATTTTATTAAATGGTTTACTATTTTTAACTAATATTCTTCCAACACCTAAAGCTTCATTGGGTATTCCAGATGTTGGGACAAAACTTTCCTCTATCAATGCTAACACCTCTTTATTTACAGACGACTAACAACTTTAGCTAAGCCTAATTCTGTTTACCTAATCTAAAATATGTTATAAATAAAAAAAGTGTTACAGCAATGAAGTAATTCTTGAAGAATATTAATAAACCATTTGTATTTGGCAAATCGGGAATCAGCATTTTAGACATAAATGGATAGGTTAATAAGAAAACTATTAGTTTACAATTTATATTTATACTGTTTTATCTAAGTTTATTTTTATATATTCTCGATACCTTTTGGATATTTCTGGGCTTTGAATTAAGAATTTATTAAAAAGGCCAATTTTAGTGAGAGTGTTAACCGATATGTTATGCTCTATTAACTCAGTTTCAATAAGAATGTCCTCATTAACACCTAAGTTTTTCAGGAACACTTCAATTATATTATGTCTATCTAGTAGAAACTTGCCTATTTCACGTCCGTTTTCTGTCAAAAAAATAATTCCATATTTTTTATAATCAAGTAATCCTAATTTTGTTAGCTTTTGTACCATTTTTGTAGCTGAGGGAGCAGCAACATTTAAAAGCTCAGAAATAGTATTTATGCGCACATAGCCGTCTATGAGACTATTCCTATATATCATTTCAAGGTAATCCTCCATAGCAGAAGTAAGAAGCTTTTTATTTTGAGATAAAAGTTGATATCCACGAACAGTATGAAACTTTGAAAGTTCTTCCACTTGAATCACTTTCTTTCAGTAATATTGCCAATTAGGCATCTATAACAAGTATATTCAAAAGGACAAGATATATAATACTAATTATATTGTTTTTGATGGTATAATATAATAAAATTATCATAACTAAGGGGTAAGTGGAGGAAAAAGGCATGCTTTTAATACATAATGGCAAAATAATAACAATGAATGATATAGATTATGAAAATGGATATATACTTGTTGATAATGATAAAATAATAGCTGTAGGCCAAGATATTAGAGAGGTACAGCACCTACTCCAGGCTGATGTTAAATTAATAGATGCAAGTGGAGGCTATGTTTTGCCAGGTTTGATTGATGCACATAGTCACATAGGAATGTGGGAGGATGCTGTCGGTTTTGAGGGTGATGACGGCAATGAATCTACTGATCCTGTAATGCCTCAATTGAGAGCAATTGATGCCATTTATCATGCAGACCGAGCATTTGTGGAAGCATATGAGAATGGCGTTACCACAGTAGTGACAGGCCCTGGTAGTGCAAATGTTATAGGTGGACAGTTTGCTGCTTTAAAAACCTATGGACGCTGTGTTGATGAAATGATTCTAAAGCAGCCGATAGCAATGAAGGTTGCATTTGGTGAGAATCCAAAGACAATATACAATGAGAAACACCAAGCACCAATGACTAGAATGGCAACGGCTGCAATATTAAGGGAGAGTTTATTTGAAGCCAAGGAATATAAAGAGATGTGGGAAAACTATAAAAATAAACCTGAAGAGTTTGATAAACCTGATTTTGATTTTAAGAAGGATGCCCTTACACAGGTGCTAAATAAAGAAATACCACTAAAGGCTCATGTTCATAGGGCTGATGATATTATGACTGCTATCAGAATAGCAAAAGAATTTGATGTTAACATTACACTAGAACACTGTACAGAAGGGTATCTTATAAAGGATATTCTTGCCGAGTCAGGCTTATCAGCTGTTGTTGGACCTATGCTTACAGACAGATCAAAGATAGAGCTTAGGAACCAAAACCTAGAAACGCCTGCTATTTTGTCAAAACAGGGCATGAAGATTGCAATAATGACTGACCACCCCTGTGTTCCTGAGCAGCATCTTTGTCTTTGTGCTGCTATCGCTGTAAGGGAAGGTATGGAGGAAAGAGAAGCGTTGAAAGCTATAACAATTAATGCTGCTGAGATAGTTGGTATAAGTGATAGAGTAGGTTCAATACAAAAGGGTAAGGATGCAGATATAGTTTTATATAATGGAAATCCCCTTGAACTAAAATCTCAGGTTCAGAAAACAATTATTAATGGTGTAATAGTATATGAAAGGAATAAGAAATGATAAAAATTCAAACACATTCATATGAAGAAACTGTTGAATTTGGAAAAAAAATAGGTGCTGTTTTAGAATCTGGTGATATAATTAGTTTATCTGGTGATTTAGGCACAGGCAAAACGGCTTTTACAAATGGAATAGCTAAGTCGCTTGGGATAAAGTCATATATAACAAGCCCAACCTTTACACTTGTAAATGAGTATGAAGGGTTAATTCCATTATACCATTTTGATGTTTATAGAATATCTGATCCAGATGAAATGTTTGATATAGGCTTTGATGAATATATTAATGGTAAAGGGATTACTATAATAGAGTGGGGAGAGCAAATAGAAGATATACTTCCAGAGGATATAATAAAAATTGAAATTCAAAAGAATCTCAGTGAAGGCCTTGATATTAGGGAGATAACTGTTGAATTCATCGGAGAAAAATATTTTTCATATCAGGATAAAATCATGGAGGAGAAATGAGAATACTTGCTTTAGATACATCTACAAATGTTGCTTCTGTAGCAATACTAGAAGATGATGTAATAATAGGAGAATATAGCTGTAATAAAGGAAAAACTCATTCTGTGAGACTTATGCCAATGATTCAAAATCTTTTGGAAAAAGTAGGACTTTGCGCTAAGGATATGGATGCTTTTTGCGCATCAGTTGGGCCGGGATCCTTTACAGGACTTAGAATAGGAGTGACAACAGTTAAAGCTATGGCCTTTGCTGCAGAGAAGCCAGTCATAAGCGTTCCTACATTAGATGCTTTAGCTTATAATTTGCCAATGTCAAAGGCGCTAATATGTCCAATTCTAGATGCTAGAAATAATCAGGTTTTTACTGCAATATTTAGATTTGTTAATGGTAAGCTTGAAAGACTCACAGATTACTTGGGGCTACATATAAATGAATTAGTGGATATAATTCGCACAATGGAGGGTGAGGTAGTTTTGCTTGGTGATGCCTGCAGCATGCACAAGGATTACTTTGCTGCTGAGTTGGGTGAGAGAGTGAGCATTGCACCTGCGAATACTGCATTTGTTAAGGCTTCCTCTGTGGCGGTTTTAGCGCGTAATGCTTATGTGGATGGAAGGATAGAAAGCTGCTATGATATGGTGCCCTTCTATCTTAGAAAGTCACAAGCTGAGCGTGAAAAAGAAAAGCTTGAAAAAAAGGTAACCAAAAATGATTGATAATGTTGAAATAAGAGAAATGAAAAAAGAGCATCTTGATGGTGTAATGGTGGTGGAAACACTGAGCTTCAAAATACCTTGGTCAAGAAGTTCTTTTATAGAAGAGCTCACTAATAATGATCTAGCTATTTATTTAGTAGCTATGTCAGAAGATAAGGTTATTGGATACGGTGGAATGTGGAGGATATTTGA
>JAEZOA010000121.1 GCA_023441625.1 Bacillota bacterium | reverse complement strand
TCCCTTTTATGTTATTTATGTACTTATTATATAATTTTTAGCACTATTAATCAAAACAAAAACTGGAATAAACCCTTGATATTAGGCTATTCCAGCTATTTTCTCGAACTTTTTTTTAGCTGTTTTTTTTCCCTTAAAAACTTTTATTTTACATTATTTTGCTTCATGAATTTGCCGTGTTATTTCATTTATATTACACTAGTCCTCCAATTGTTTGAGGGCCTCTAAATCAATATCAACATCATCATTAGAGGTGGCATTTTTTATTATTTTAACCTCTCCCTCTTTGTAATTGTATACTCGAAGGTCAGAATCATTACCTGCATCAAGTTTTATCTTGAGAATTTCCTTTAATAGGTTGACCGCCACAACTGTACCTTGCCCCTCTGGTGTATCAACTATTGCACCAACCTTAGGCACTCTGCCCAAAAGATCCTCATAGGCCTCCTGTTCATATTTCAGACAGCACATGAGCCTTCCACAGGTACCGGATATTTTTGTTGGATTAAGGGAAAGAGACTGTTCCTTTGCCATTTTAATTGAAACTGGTTGAAATTCTCCTAAGAAGGAATTGCAGCAAAGCACTCTACCACATATACCTATTCCACCCATCATCTTAGATTCATCTCTTACACCAATCTGTCTTAGCTCAATTCTTGTTTTAAATATAGCAGCCAAATCTTTTACAAGCTCTCTAAAGTCCACTCTACCATCAGCTGTAAAATAAAATAATACTTTATTGTTATCAAAAGTATATTCTACATCAATGAGCTTCATATCAAGCTTGTGGTCATTTATTTTTTGCATACATATATTGTAGGCATCTTTTTCCTTTTTTTCATTTTCTTCTGCATGGGTGGCGTCTTCTTGGCTTGCTATCCTAATTACCTTTTTGAGGGGAGCAACAATCTCAGATTCATCCACATCTCTATTTGGTACTACTACTAGTCCAAATTCTATGCCCCTTGCAGTTTCTACTATAACATTTTGGTTTAAGTCTATCAAAAGCTCTCCAGGGTCGAAATAATAAATCTTTCCCGCATTTTTGAACCTAACTCCTACAACCTTTACCATTTATATAATCCTTTCTATAAATCACATATAAAAAACAACGCAGGTTGGCAATCCAACATTGCTTATGCTAATTATCAAATTGCACTGTGAATTTTCATCAACATTACCTCTATTGCCAGCTGAAAATTCGCATTAGCCTCTAGACCTCTTTTAGTATTCCAAATTGTCTGAATACATTTTATAAGGCTAGATAAATTTGCACTCGCATTCCTAATAATCATATCTTTTTTACCAGAATTAATCAATATATTAAAATTTCCTGTTTGATTATATATCAGTATATCCCTGAAAAACAACAGCATTATGCGCAATATAAAATCAATTTTATCATCATTTTTTTCGAAAAGCTCATATAGCTTGAACAAGTCTGCATCTTGTGAGTTTAGTAACTTCGCCACTGTCTCTATCACTTCATCTCTTATTTCAAGATACTGTGGTGCTTCAATTAAGTTTATCGCTGTTCCAATAACTCCATCTGCATAGGAAACAATAAAGTCCCAGTTATGCTTTCTATTACCGTATTTATGTTCAAGTATTTGCATTGTAGCTTCATAACTAATTTTATTAAACAATATTCTCTGACACCTAGAACGAATAGTCTGTGTCATTGCAGCTCCAGATTGTACAGTCAGAATGAAAACCACATATGATGGAGGTTCCTCCAAAGACTTAAGCAATGCATTTTGAGCTTGAATAGTCATATTATCTGCATTGTTAATGATAAAAACTTTATATTTTGAATATAAAGGTCTAATAACCAATCCCTTTAATATGTTTCTAATATCTTCCACACTAATGCTATGGTCGTCTAAATAAATTTCCTGAAAATCAGGATGAGAGGTTTGCTGTAATAATTGGCAGGATTTACACTGCCCACAGGGTTCATTCTCACTCTCAGCCTCACACATAAGCATAGCTGAGAAGGACAGCGCAGTCTCTCTTCTTCCTATTCCATCAGGCCCCTCAAATATATATGCATGGCTAACATTATCACTTTTAATTGCTTCTATTAAGGTGGTCAACACCTTTGGGTGACCTAACATTCCAACCGTAACCTCCAACGTCTGGCTTCCAACCTCTAAATCATAAAAATAAATCTAAAATTAGTCCCCTAATATCATCTAGCTTTTTTAATATACTTAAGTTATCCTGCTCAGATTTCAACACTTCATTTGTAAGCTCAATAAGCTCTTCATTTATTTTCTTAATAATGGCATAAACTCTATGTCTGCCACGTCTATCTAAAAAGCTTTTTTTTGTAAAACTATGTGAGTGAGTAACTGCCTCATCCAGAAACTCAGAAATTAGCTGTTTATATATCTTCAAATCACGAATATCAGCCTTTTTCTCTAGTTTTTTTCCTTGGCTTTGAATCTTATCTGCAAGGACCTTAATTTTTTCCTCATAATTGGTGGTTTCAAGCTTACGAAGCTGTGACGCAAAATTGGCATCCCTTTCATTTCTAATGCTTCTTTCATCTCTGCCAGGAATAGCTCTAATACCAGAGGGGTTAGATGATGTATCCTGTATTTTTATGGCACACTCACTCCCTAACTAACAAGTATATTTTATTCTTTAATAGAATCTATACTATATTTATTGTTATGCTTTACGAAATTGCTCTACATCAACTACAAAAATAGTTGCTCCTCCAACAACAACCTCAACCGGATATGGCATATACATTCCATTCATACCATTCATTCCACTAGGAGTAGCTGGTGTATTGATAACCTGTTTCCTGCTTTTTGATTTTTTCTCTATAATAGCAATTACTTCTTCTAACTTTTCCTCATCTACTCCAACTAATAGTGTTGTATTACCAGCCTTTAGAAATCCTCCAGAAGAGCACATTTTGGTTACTCCAAAACCACTTTTATTGAGTTCCTCCATTAATTTGTGACCATCCTCATCATGTACAATGGCAAATACTAGCTTCATAGACCTTACCTCCTTTATAAATTTTTAGAGTAAATCTTTCAGGTATTCATTTATTTGAAAAGAAATCTCTTCTATTGACTTATTTGCATCAATTGTCTTTATTCTATCTGAATATAGCACCGACATTTTCTTGTACCCATCATATACTCGTCTATGAAAGTCCATCTTTTCTTGTTCAATTCTATCAGCACCAGTGGTATTTATTCTTCTTTTTAGTGCTGTCTCTGGATCAATATCTAGAAAAAATGTAATATCTGGACTCAGCCCGGCTATAGCAACTCGGTTAACATCTGTAACTATCTTAAGGTCAACACCCCTGCCACAGCCTTGGTATGCATAGCTGGAATCAACAAATCTATCGCAAATTACAACTTTACCTGCTTCAACTGCCGGCTTAATTACCTGTACAACATGCTGTGCCCTAGATGCAGCATACAGAATCACCTCAGTTAGAGGAACAATCTCAGAATTTTCAGGATTTAGCACTAAATCCCTAATCAATTCACTTACCTTCGTACCTCCTGGTTCACGGGTCAAAACTACTTCATAGCCCATTTCCCTTATACGTTCTTCTATGAGCTTTATTTGTGTTGTTTTTCCTGAACCATCGGTGCCCTCAAAAGTTATAAACAAACCATTTTTCATCAATGTTTCCTCCAAGCAAATTATCATCTATACTTAAAAAAATCCAAATATTCTATTTATATTTGAATTATAACATATTACCAATCAAGATGTTATAAAATCTAATGTAATAATTTAGTAGCATATATTCAAATCAATGACCACACAAATTGTCTTGCTGAGTAGTAAAATATTCTAATATATAATACTATTTTATTACTTGAATATATGTATTATGGCTTATTCCATTAACTTTGCCTCCAGCTTTAATTATAGCAGCTATATATTGAACTTCATGCTGCTCAATTTTTTCCCCAGGATACAAAATTGGTATTCCCGGAGGATATGGCGTTACTATTGATGCACATATTCTGCCCTTGCTTTCCTCAAGACAAAGCTCTTCCTTTTGTGCAGCATATGCCTCAAATGGGGAAATACCGGTACTGCGGATCTCATTATCAACAGTGCTATCAGGTTTCATTATTTCTAAGGCATAGCTTCGTATTTCATCATACTGGTCATCATTTAAGCCAACCCGGGTCACGCTCTCAGCCATCCCCTTCATTGAGTCTAACAGGCGAGCGAAGTTTTCACGATTATCAGCTATTGTTGTAATAAACACTAAATTCTCATTATCCGCCATTTCTACCTGAGTATTATATTTATCTCTCAATATTTCCTCGGCAAAATAACCACTTATGCCAAGCTTGCTGATATTTATAACCAATCTGGTGGGGTCATGCATTGCTTTTGCGCCTAAATCCTCCTTTGATAAAGAATTAGCAGAAGTTACATTACTCATAAGAACTTCATTTGATAAGACCTTATATGCAGGATATTTCTGAAGCTCCTGTTTAAACCACTCAACATTACTAATCAGAGTATCCAGACTTGTGGCTCCAGCTGTAGACATTATTTCCCTAGCAATATCAAGGTATGACATTATAATATATGATGGGCTTGAGGTTTGTAGCATGGTTAAATTAAATTTCAGTCTATCTACATCAACTCTGCTGCCTTTTATATGCAGATATGAGCCTTGGGTCACCGCCGGAAGAGTCTTATGGGCACTCTGTATGCATAGGTCTGCGCCGTGCTGCAGCGCAGATGGCGGCAGCTTCTTGTTAAATACCAGATGTGCTCCATGAGCCTCATCTACAATAAGCAGTTTATTGTGAGAATGAACAACGCTGCTTATTTCCTCAATGTCACTGCATATTCCATAATAATTGGGTCTTGTTATCAGCACGGCGACCGCATCTGGGTGCTGATACAAGGATTTTTCTATGCTTTTAGCAGTTATTGCCTCAGTAATTCCAAACTCACAATTGTACTGAGGATAGACAAAAACTGGCTCTGCGCCAGACAGTATAAGCCCTGACACCACCGACTTGTGGGAATCTCTTCCTATGATGATTTTCTGTCCTCTGGCGCAGACGCTCATGATAGCCGCCTGAATACCACAAGTAGACCCATTCACAAGAAAAAATGTTTTGTCAGCTCCAAATGCCTTTGCAGCTAACTCTTGAGCCTCTTTTATTATACCCTCTGGGTAGTGTAGATTATCTGTGCCCTCTATTTCAGTGACATCTAGCTGCAAAACATCCTGTGTTAGCTCCTGTGGCAACCCTTTAGCAAGCTTATGTCCAGGCATGTGAAATATATTTAAAGCCTGCTTGGCATATTCTCTTAAATAATTGTATATTGGAGTGTTGTAGTTGTTGATTGCGGTCACCTGCTTTTGTTTGGATTTAGCAAACTTCCCATTGATAAGTATGAACACCTACAAACTTCAAATGGGAAAGTTAAGTAACTTAATATAATTATTATAGCTTATTTTTAGAATTAAGATACTGTAAATTAACAGTGGTGATAATATGGAAATTTTTAAGGGACATATTGTAATGTCCCCAACAATTCACTACGGTTTATATAAATCTCTGATTAAACAATGATGCTTTTCAGTTCACGTAAAACAGAGGTTTCTCTACTTACCCAATGGTTTGTATCAGCATTATCAAGTATACCTTCATTATTACTAATTGCTGTATTAATATTCATCCACTGGGGACGAAAATCCAATTCTGATTCATAATCATCTAACTGCTGTGATTCTTGATTTTCAGAAACTTCGCATAGATAATAGAACGAATGCATTTCAAATATTGAATCATTTTCAAATTCATCAAAATTTCTTTCAGTAACGATACCTATTCTTTCTTTTACTCTACTGATAATATAACCTGTTTCTTCTCTTACTTCTCTTATCAAAGTCTCTTCATGACTTTCTTTATTCTTTAGTCCACCGCCAGGAAACTTATAATCTCCTTTATTGGAATGAACCAATAAAATCTCACTACCTTTTATTATAACTGCTCTTACAGCCTCTCGATAATTAACTTTTTGTTCTCCCTCATTAATATCTTGAATACCTAAAATATAATTAAAAAGCATTTTAATGAAACCCCTTTCTAAATCAAGTGATTTGTGCAATTCAAGAAATTTGCGCCAACACAAATAATTATCATATGCTTCGTAGAACGCCTATAAAATGCCTATTAATCCAAGTTCAATTCTTTCATGGTAAGAGTTTACATGTGTTCTTATTTAGTGTAGCATTCACTATACTGCGAAAAGAGCCTAAATATTAATATTCTTATTAATTGTTCTTCTCATTGAAATCAACATCGGATCAAAATACTTTCTCCAGAATTTATTTGCGAAAGGATTTGAAGTTTCAAAATCTACATGTACAGTTGATATATTATTCTGCCTGCAATAATCGCCAATCACCCTAAGTAATCTACTCCCAATTCCTTTGCTCCTATACTCCGGTTTTATGTATGCTCCTATATCATCAATCAAACCAGTGTTCTTATCAAACAAAGCTTCAGGGTCACTACTATCAGATATATTAAGATTAATAAAACCAACAGCTGTTTCTTTTTCCCATGCAATAAACACAGTACCGTTTGATACCATTTCCAAAACATTTTCTTTTGAAACTCCAGGCCTTCTCAGAAATATTGGAGCTGATCTATAATACAAATCTGATTCTTTTATTAATTCGTATAGATTATCTACATCATCAGCATTTGCTACTGTTATTTTACACTCAGACTCTTTATCCTGTTTGATATCCAGATTTGAGAATGCATCTATCAAATGAGATCCAAAGCCTATGTCAAACAACAAATTTTTTAGTTTTATATCATTAAAGAATATCATCCACAAGTGATTCAAAACATCCCTATCAACCCATTTCTGCGATATGTATTTATATAAGCTCAGATATACCAACTCTTTGTACTCTTCTACTGCAGTGTGACCTATTGCTGGACTAAAAGTAGAATTTTCTCCATTAAAGTTAAATTCATCATATGTTAAGAAACCAGCTACTTGATTATCAATTAAAGCTACAATAGCATTTTTATTATTAATCTTCTCATTTAAAAAACCTTCAATATCACTTGTATTGGTCTTCCAATATTCCGGAAAAGCTTTGTTATTACAATGAAGTCTGTATTGTTCACTCCAGATTTTAACCGATTGAGCTACATGTTCTCTTTCCATTATTTCTACATTACATTCAATATTCATATTTTTCCTTTCTAAAAATATATTTATAGAGAATTTGCTTTTATTCTGCTTTAAATTTTAACACAATATTTCCCATATTATAAATATATTTTTTTGAATCTCCCAGCATTTCTAACAATGGCATATTTTTCATTACTCATCACAAACAACGCAAGTTGGCAAGCTAAAATTGCTTAAATTATTAATAGCCATCCAAATGGTATTAATCCTCCACTTGGATAGCTCTAATTTGGCTTTTACTAATCCTTCAAAACCAATTATTTTATTCCTTGCATATATTCAAATTACAGGTTAGATATTTTAGCTACTCCCTTTAGACTATCAATAATTATTTTATAAGCCTTTTCCTCCAAATCAGCTATTTTTACAATTTGGCTTGAAATAGGTATGATGCTATTTGAGTTATCAAGGATATAGTCCACGACAAGGTCAGTGAGTTTTTCAATATTATCCCCACTTTCTCTAAACAGTTGGGCTGCATCCTTCCAAGCTGGGTATGTATATTGCTGTGAAAGTTTAATCAGCAAATCGGCAAATCCATCTCTTCCTGCTAAATGATTGTTGTAATTATCTGTTTTATAATTAAGAAGCTTGGCTGGAGTCCCTGGCGGATTACCTGTAAATTCAGCAAAATGGTAGAGAGCTTTACTATACTGTTGCGCATCCATGTTTTCCTTCCATAGTGGAAAATCCTTTGAGAGTTTCCTCATAGCAGTTAATCCAAATAAACTAACTGGGGGATTAAGCATAAAGTGAGCTTTCTTGTATAACCCATTTAACACTATATCCTCAATGGAGGATACTTTTGTATCAAATTCAAAGGTAAAGAAGGTATTAGGTTTGGATAATCCCGCAATATTTACATTCCAAGCCTTCTCAAGGTCAGTATAAGGTATTGGCTGTATTTCTTGTTTTCCACAATCGTTTACAAAAACCTGCTGTTCTACATCATTGTAGCCTACCATCATAACATAATGAATAGGGATATGATACTTATGATAAAACTTCTGGAAATAAGGTATATGGTACATATCCAATGCACCTAAAATTGCAGGAGTACCATGTTCTATACACCTTTTAGCATTTTCAAGAGAAAACGAAAAGCTACGAGCCTCCGTCATTTCCCACTTGTAGCCTACTAACTCAGACAAGAAAGCATACTGGGATTTTATATTTGAACCCCAGAACACCATACATGGAGCTGGAGCTTTCTTTTGCTTTACATATGTAAACCCACACATACCACTTAAATAGAAAAATAAATAATCCGATAATCTCTTTCCTGTTTTCCACTCATATAAGTCTTCAAGACCATTCACCATACAGGTACAATCACAGACCTTATGGGGTATTTCTAGTAATGGCATCTTTTCATCTCCATTCTCACGCTCTTCTAACCGGAATGCGTAGCACAGTCTTCATTTTTGAAGCATCTATTTTTCTAGGGTCCTGTAAATATATTTCATGATGATGACGTTGATTGCTAATATCACTAATTAGTCCATTTTCACTAATAAACTGCTCCATTTTCGCAAGGGTTGCAGGTTCGTCATCAAAGGGGCCATTATGCATGCACTGTACACATAGCCCTTCTTGAATAAGCTTTAAGCTTGCTTTTGAAGTGTCTAGTTTCTTTTTAATTTCAACCTCACCACATGCCCAATTAAATACATCCTCAGTAACGAATTCGGGCTGACGCAGCATTGAAATCCAGCAATATTTTTCCTTATGAGTGTAATCAATACCTGCATTGCCATCCGCCAGCCACCACATTCCTTCAAGAGGCGGTACCACATATTCAAAATATCCGTCAGGTATGTTTAATCCCATCTTACTCATTTTTATTGTCCATGAAAGGGCATAAAGCAAACCAACTGCTGTCTGGTATTCCCCATTCTCCTCATTAGGATTGCCTTTTCCTTCAACAGTTATAAAATTCATTTCTGGAATCTCAATTAATTGTGGTGTTGATTTAGGCATATAAAAACTCTTGTATTCTTTCTTGTAATCTATCTTTTTTATCATAAACTATTCCCATGCTTCGCATTTTGCACTGGCATGGTCTTGCCCCCTTTTTTATTATTTCAGTTATTTCGCACTTACCTCGGCATTTTTCTTTTAATTGTTTACCAATACAATCTCTAGACCTCTTCAATTGGGATGATTATTTCAGTCACATATTTATCTGGATTGCCCTTAAATATTGCTCCGGGGCCTTTATGATAAATCTCACGTGATGGTATTTTACATTCTAGAAAATTTTCTTTTGCGTAGTCAAGAAGTGCTTTATAGGCTTGATTAAGGGTTTCATAGCTCCCTTTATGCATTGTGGAAATGCCTCGTATTTTTGGAAGCTTTTTATATGTAATTTCGGAATTGTGACTGAGCAAAACTCCCTTTGTTGGAACACATAATTCAATATCGGCCACCTCTTTGTACTCTTCGTCATAATAGCAGTTAAAGTTCGCACCATTAGCCTTATCCTTCACCTCTTTATAAATGGCACCAATATACTGTCCTACATCACTATATTTTCCTTGAAATCTAATGCTTGCCACTGCAATTGGTTCTATACTCTTCACTTCAATCATATAATTCATTTTTATCTCCTCCCTGTTTTCGTTAAGGAGATTTTCTTCTAGTCTTTTGATAAGTAACTTTTCCTCTTTTATACGCTTCTCGATAAAAACCTTTTTTTCAGCAAGATAATAATGAATATCCTCTTTACTGTCACAATTTATAAGCACATCCTTCATCTCAGCAATAGAAAAATCAAATTGTCTCAGGCAGACAATCAGCTGTGCTTTTTCAAAATCCGACTCATCATAAAGACGATATTCACTTTCTGTTCTGGAGGAAGGCTTCAAAATTCCCTGTTCGTCATAATATCGCAGTGCCTTGGTTGTAAGATTTGTTATTTTCGAAAATTCACCAATCTTGTACATAGTTTATATCTCCTCATAGACAAAGTATAAACCTTCCACCGCAGGGTAAGGTCAAGTATAATTTAGCTCCACTTTCTCTCAGAAAAAGTGGAGCTAATCCTACTACTTTGTCCTATTCTACTATCGGTTTAAACGTCATATTAAAGTCGAATCTCTGGGCATCAAGTCTGTACTTTTCTGATAGTTTAGGTCCACAGCTGTTTGAACCTATACCACTTTGAGAATAGTCAAGACAAAGCACAGTGTAGCCACTCTCTTCCAGTTCGAAATTATGTTTCTTTGCTGTCAGTTCCTCTTGGGTGTAATGAGATGCATTGAAGCTAAAGGTTTCATTATTTGTTGCTGCCAAGCCAACTCCTGTCTTTGAAAGCAGCTTCACATAATGGCAGTGCCAGTGACTACCATTTTCCTGGGGTCTTAAATAGTCCTCATGCAGGTCTTCAACTTTTGCAGTAAACTTTCCTAAATATGATGCTCTATGCTTATCAGGATAGCTTTCATAAGGGCCATAGCCAAAGTATTCTACATTATTTATTTCCTTAGGTAAGAATAGGCGCAATCCAAAACGAGGTAAAAATGGTGTTTCCATATTTCTTTCTACTTGAATATTAAAAGCAACTATACCAGTGTCACCCACAAGCCACTCTGCACTTATGTTTAATATTCTCTGAATATGCACTGCAGCAATTGATAGCTCACTAACAATTCTGATACTATTTTCAAGTTTTGCAATTGTAGTGGAATATGCCCTTGAAATAGTTCTATCAAAGCCACAGGCTTCCCATTCGGCACGTACATTTATATCATTATCAGTTGGAGCTCTCCATATGTTATAATTCATTGGTTTATTCATTATAACCACGTTGTCAAAAACCATTTCATCAAAAACACCTGTTAATTTGTTATACGTATATCTAAAATTCTCACCAGTAATAACTACATAGCGGTCACTCTCCTTAGCAAAAAGACAGTCTGCTTTAGTTGTCTTTTTTCCAGATGAGTTAGCTGACTCTGACATATTCTGTATATTTATATTATCTGCTGACTTTACAGCATCTAAATCAGGCAGAGTTTTTGAGCTTAAGCTATTTACCTTATTCTCCCCGATAATTTTCTCTATCTTACTGCTACTATCATACACTTTCTCAACAGATACTTCGATCTGGTCAAAGCCAAGCACATGACCCTTTGCTATAAACGGCATATCGTTCTTTTGAATATAGTTAAACTTGATGTAGCAATTTCCTTCATTTATTTTTTCAAGAGTTAGGTAAATCACTTTTTCTTGATGGGGTCTTATATTTAGGATACTACTATCGTCTATTTTTCCCTCAAATACAACCTTCCCATCCTTTGTTAACTGATAGGTTATATATAAATAGTCCTTTATATTAGTAAAGTCCAACATGTTTTTAAAAGTAATCTTTCCATCCTTAAGATTTGCTTTCACAAGCCTTATAGGCCTTATAACATTTTTGTATTCTAAAAGCCCTGTATGTGGCCTTCTATCGGGATGTACAAGTCCATCCACACAGAAATTCCCATCGTTCGGAAATTCTCCAAAATCTCCGCCGTAGTAGAATTTATTTTTGCCTTGCTTAGTCTTACCCATGAAAATTGCATGGTCACACCACTCCCAAACGAACCCTCCACATAAACCATCATAATTCTCAATAAGTTCATAGTATTCTTCTATATCCCCTGGTCCATTTCCCATGGCATGAATATATTCACACAATATAAAAGGTTTGTCCCAATCTCTGCCAAAATAATCAGACACCTCTTCACAGGAAGCATACATTCGACTATATAAGTCCAGATTACTGTAGTCGCTCTTATATCCATCTGGTGGATAATATGCACTCTCATAGTGTGTAAGCCTGCTTTCATCAAAGCCCTTAATCCATTTAAGTGCATTTTCGAAATTCCTGCCATAGCCGGCTTCATTTCCCACCGACCATATAACCACGCAAGGACGGTTTTTGTCTCTTATAACACATCGTTGTACTCGGTCTAAAATAGCCTCCTCATACATCGGATTATGGGCTAAAAGCGGGAATGCCTTACCATCCTGAGCTCCACCATATATTGTAGTAGTTCCATGTGCCTCTATATCTGCTTCACCAATTACATAAAAACCATATTTGTCACATAGCTCAAGAAACACTGGAGAATTAGGATAATGGCTTGTGCGAATAGCATTTATATTATTTTGTTTCATTAGCTTAAGGTCTAAAAGCATATCATCTAAAGAAACTGTAGGCCCTGTAACAGGATTACTGTCATGACGGTTCACACCCTTGAACTTTATCTTAGATCCATTTAAATATACTACTTTATCTTCAATCTTAATTTCCCTAATACCAAGCTTAGTCCCAATTGCTTCATCGCCTGTACTGAGGATTAATGTATACAGATTTGGTGTTTCAGCGCTCCACAGTTTTGGGTTGTTTAGATTAATTCCAATAAGTCTTCCATTTGCCTGTCCTTTTTGAACAACATTTTGTGTATTGGCATCTAGAAGAGCATAACCTACTGCAAGCTGGTCACCTAAGAAATCTAACTCAACTGTGATTTCTGCCTGCTTATAGTCGTTCTTTAATGTAGTTTTCACATAAAAGTCATGTATATGGTTTTGTGGGCGAAAAAGAATATACACATCACGAAAAATACCAGACATTCTAAACTTATCCTGATCCTCAAAGTAACTGCCATCACACCATTTGAGCACCAAAACTGCCATTTTATTTGAACCCACCTGTACAAAATCTGTTATGTCAAATTCACTGGTTGAATGTGAAACTTGACTATATCCAATGAACTGACCATTTATCCAGAGATAAAAGCAGGAGTCCACCCCTTCAAAGTTTAAGTATTTTCGCAAGCCGTCATAATTATTATCAATTTCAAACTCTCTAACATATACTCCACAAGGATTCTCTGTAGGAACAAAGGGTGGATCATATGGGAATGGAAATTTTATATTTGTGTACTGCTGCTTGTCATATCCGTAATTTTGCCAGACACCTGGTACAGGTATTTTTTTATAACTTGAAATATCAAAGTCCGGTGCAAGGAACTCCTCTGAAACATCATAAATACTATTATAGTATTCAAAGCTCCACAGACCGTTTAATAATTGAAACCGTTTAGAAAGTGTTCTATCTTCAAGTAATGTCTCGTCTATAGTAGAGTATGGAATATAATAGGCTCTATTGTCCATGGTACCTACATGAAGTGTTTTAGGATCCTCGAAAAACTTTTCTACTATCATTTTTATCACCGATTCCTTTACTATTGATATTTTTAAATTAATTAGATTGGATAACTCTATTATAAGTATAAATACTTTTCTAATCCATATTTTTGCTAAATTATATTTATTTAATCTATTTAATTATAGAAACACTAGTAAATTTTTTAGAAAGGCTCCTAACCTACTTAATACGGATAAACGAACTAAAGCAACGCAAGTTGGCATGCCAGCATTTCTTATGTTAAAAGGCGCCCATGCTGGACACACGACACTCAAAAAAAAGAGGTATAACTTACCCCTTTTTCTTGATTCTTGCTATATTAAATATAAAGTGTATTGGGAAATACCATAGGCAAAATACTAACCAAAAGCCATCTATACAGTAATTGATATCTGCTCCACTGAATTGTCTAGTTTAAAGCTACTTGTTTTCCCTCTGAAGGTTAATTGGTATTCACCAAGAAATCCTTCCACATTTACTAACCCGTTATCATCAGTGACTAGTTTTATTGCTTTTGACCACCACTCATCTTTGATAAGTTTATGGATTTCATTATACACTGGCTTAACTCTATTGTCCTTGGTGATAAATCCCGAAGGTGCTCCAAGCCAGCTCCCATCTACAAAATCCCACCACGTTATGGATTCAATCCTTGGGTGAGCAAAAAGTGTTTTATAATGGAGTACCGCTTCGCTAGCCTGACGATCTTCGCCTTCAGGTGTTGATGGCCACTCCAGTACATTATAGTCATTTAGGTCTTCAATTTCAGGAGGTACTAGATGTCCGGATAGCAGTGTATTTTCAGTAAAATGAATTGGCAAATTAAATCTTGAAAAACGTTCAAGAACTTCCTCTGTTTTTTCAACGCCCCAATAGCCTTGATGCATATGGGATTGAATTCCTATTGCATCTATTGGAATTCCTGCTTCAAGCAAGTCTTCAATTAAAATTCCATATGACTCCGAGGTATTAAAATCATTAATTAATAAAGTAGCATTAGGATTGGACTTTTTAGCTGCTGCAAATACTTCACGAACCAAAGCTACACGTCCTATATCTTTGCAAATACGTGTAATGCCATTATCATATTTATCAAATATAGGCATTATTACCACTTCATTAATTACATCCCAAATATCAATTAAACCGTTAAAATCAGCCACCTCACGGCGAATTCGCTCTAGCTGTATTGATAAGACTTCAGAATCACTCAGATCAAGTAGCCAAGGGGCTGTAACAGTATGCCAGCATAATGGATGTCCTTTAAGAGTAACCTCTTTTGAAGCCAACCACTGAGTAGCCTTTAATAATTGCTCAGTTTTTGGCTGACCTCTCTCTGGTTCAAAATTTCCCCAATAAAAGGGTAAGGTTGCATAGTTAAATAAATTAAAGAATTTCTCAAATCTAAACTCTGCTTCTTCTTTAGCCGCACCTTCAAATTGATTATTAGTATAAGGTATAGAGTTAAACTCTCCGCATCCAAAGAGAAATTTATGTTTTACTTGCTGGACAAATATTTCTATATTTCTTAATATATTCCCATCAGTTCCAACAAGTTTTATAGTTGTTGTTCCCCTTCTGTGTTGAAAACTACTATTATTCCTAAATGCCATATCTGGAATTCTCCTCAGACTGAAGTTAATATACAATGTGGATACTCAAATTTATTCCTTAACGCCACCAACATTTAGTCCAGCAACAAAGTGTTTTTGCAGGAATGGGTATACAACGATAATTGGTATTGCTGCAACAATTGTTATCGCCGCTCTAATTGACAATGGCGTAACCATATTCTGTGAGGCTGATGAGCTTGCGCCGACACCTGCCATCATAG
>JAEZOA010000067.1 GCA_023441625.1 Bacillota bacterium | reverse complement strand
TCAAATCAATTCGTGTAGGAGGGATTGTTGGTACACATGAAGTGATTTTTGGATTACCAAACCAGACAATACGGATTAAACATGAATCACTGAACAGAGCTGCTTTTGGGCAGGGAGCAATTTATGCTGCAAAATGGATTATGAATAAAAGCAAGAATTTGTATAGTATGGAAGAGGCAGTAGCTTCACTCATGACCTCAATAAACGAACAATAATTTAGTAAAGTAATTGATATTTGCTTGGTGATAGAGTAAAGTGAAATAGACTATACGTATGTAGTATGGGTTAATTATTTTAAAACTAAGGAGAACATAATGAGCGCAATAGCAAAACGAATACTCAACTTTACTTTGATCTTTTTTATTATTATCATTCTACTGCCTCAAAATGTCATGATTACGAATGCTGCCACTAAAGCAACAGTTTACGAATATTCTCCTATGCTGGCAGATAACGAGAACATCTATTATATTAAGATAGTAGAAGGTGATGAGTATTCTTATGATATCTACCGGTTGAAGGTTGCCACAGGTAATAAAACAAGGCTCTTATCGTCAAGGAATGACATTTTGAACATGATGCTTCATAAAAATACATTGTATTATACCTGCTATGATGGGGAAAAAGATGTCTATCAGATTCATTCGGTTTCTACTGATGCCAAAGAGAAAAAAACGATTTGCAACGGCTATTTCCTATGTCTTGATGACAGCAGTATTTATTATACCGTTATTAAGGGTCAAGAAAATAAGCTATATAAAAGAAATTATGGCAGCAATAAAGCCATTTTTATTTGTAACGTTAATATGACCTTCAGATTTGTGAAAAACCTGGATAACACACTATATTTTACACAATATAATGAAGCCACTTCGAAACTAACTTTATACACCTTGATGCCGGAGCAGTCAAAGCTAGCTACTTTGACCACAGAAAAGATTAAGTTGAATGGATCTGAGCGGACAGATGCAATTGTGTCCGATCTTATTAAAATAAACGGAGATATTTATTATCAATATGGTACATATGAGGGTACAGGATACTATTGGTACGGAACATTAAAGAAATTAGATTTAAATACAAGTAAAAAATCTGTTATAGCAGAGCAGTTGTATGAGGAACAAATATATCATAATGATTACAGCATCTTCTATAATGGAACTGATTTTAGCGGAGAACATTACCAATTCAACACAAAGACTGGTAAAACCTCTTCTTATATATATAAAACCACTGGTACAGAGTCCTTCAATATTCTTGGAGATGAGACCTATTGTACCAAAGCGGACGGTAAAAATTTGATAACTGTATCCCGATTTACATCTGGAACCAATAAGGAAAATTTGGTTGAAGCTTTTGTTAACCTTTCTTATAAACAAAAAAAGAATTTTAGCTATAGTGCATGTATAAGAAAATATGGCGATTACTTACTTATTCCAGCTACATGTATGGATTATAATAGTACCAGTAGTTGGAGAGGCATATGTGTTAGTGTCACTTGGTATGTTATTAATTCTGACGGGAAGATACTTGCACAATTTCAGTAAATGGTTCTGGGACAGATTTCTCTTCGGTGTAATCTTCAAAGAACAGATATAAAAGCAAGCAAACGAGTATTTGACAAATATTATTAATCTTGAGTAAAGATAGGATCGCAGGATACAATTTATATCCAATTAAATCAATTCGCACCTATACTATGGCTGTCAATTTAGTAGCAGGCTGAACGGGGGAAGTTACACTAAATTGTTAGTAATTTGTTGAAAATTTTCATTAAAAAGATAAATTAGTGGTTGACTTTTTCGAGCATTTGATAGATAATAACTAATGCGGTGCGTTACAGCGTCGCTTATAATCGAGGCGTGGCTCAGTTTGGTAGAGCGCTGCGTTCGGGACGCAGAGGCCGTGGGTTCGAATCCCGTCGCCTCGACTAAGAAACCTATCAGTTGATTAAACTGCTAGGTTTTAATTTTTTTTCTATTAAAAACGAGTGATAAGAATAATAAATAATAAACTAAAAAATTAGAGTAAGCCAAAAGCAGAAGGAGAGCATATGGAAATTAACATTAGAAGTATGTCAATCGATGATTGGGAAGAAGTTGCTGCTATTTACAAAGAGGGTATAGATTTAAAGATTGCGACATTCGCAAGTGAAGTACCTACTTATGATTCATGGGATAAAGCACATGCAAAGACTTGTCGTTTGGTGGCTGAGTTCAATAATAGGGTTATAGGTTGGACAGCCCTTTCGCCAGTTAGCAGCAGATGCGTCTATGCTGGTGTGGCTGAGGTAAGCATATATATTGCAAGTGAGTTTCGTGGAATGCATGTGGGAGAAAGACTATTAAAGACTTTAATACAAGCGTCTGAAGAAGAGGGCTACTGGACTCTTCAATCAGGCATTTTTGATATAAATAAAGCTAGCATAGCTCTTCATACTAAAGCTGGATTTCGTATGATCGGCTATCGTGAAAAAATAGGTATAGATAATAATGGTGTATGGCACAATACTGTGCTGATGGAAAGAAGGAGCTCTGTGGTTGGGGTCTAGATTTCGTTTGTTTATGCAATCATAGAATGAAATATGATGTAGTTGTCGATATGGTCAATATTTATATGGTAAGTTTTTTAAAAAATCCTTGAAATTTCATTCCCTTTATAATAGAATAGTTGAGTAGTCTTTTTCTGATAGCTAAAGATTATAAATGCTTCCCTAGCTCAGTTGGTAGAGCAACGCATTCGTAATGCGTAGGTCGTGGGTTCGAGTCCCATGGGGAGCTTTTTTTGTGCTTAAAATCTTGCTTCTACAAATTAAAAAATGGACATCCAAAGAAGAATGTCCATAATGTTATGTGAATCGAAATTAAAATTACATATTCAACATCATACGTATGCAATTAGCTAAATCCTGACCTAAATGACCGCAAGCACGAATGCATTCTGCTAAAGAAAGACCAAACATAGTAACACCTCCATCGTTGATTATATAAATATAATATCGTAAACATATGGAGATAATATGGAGAACAGAAAGCATATTTAAGTAAAATACTTGTAAAATAGTTAAAGTTACGAAAATGCTACAGATTAAATTACTATCTCTTTTCTCCCATAAAACACAATCCAATTGCACCGGGGCCAGAGTGAGCACCGATACTGGGAC
>JAEZOA010000125.1 GCA_023441625.1 Bacillota bacterium | reverse complement strand
CTAAATATACAGCTTTTATAAAATATGCATCGATGCGGCTCCATGAAGAAGGCTTCCTATGTGGATCGGTATTACTTCCGTCTACCTTTGGATATATTGAAGGCCAGCCGATCAATCACTCCTATTTCGCGGAAATCGGGCAGGTTAATGATGGTGTAATACTCTTAACATATCAGTGGGCAACCGGCTATGTGCCAGAGCTTTATCAGACTGCCTATTCGTATTTAAAGCAGTATTTAGATGCTGTGGTGGCGCAGATACCTCCAGAAAAAATCTACCTGGGTATATCAAGAATTGCGTATGAATGGGATCTTCCATATGTAGAAAATGAATCCGTTGCTACATCCCTTACTACTCCTAGAGCGCTTGCTCTTGCAAGCCAGTATAATAGCGAAATTCTTTTTGATGAACTTACTCAATTTTCGTACTTTTTTTATAATTTTGCAGATGTTGATCATGTTGTATGGTTTCGAGATGCCAGATATACAAACGCAATTTTAAAATTAGTGGATGAGTATGGGATTGGTGGCATTAGTGTATGGAATATTATGATTTACTATACAATTTGGGTATTGATAAATTCACAATATGATATACAAAAACTATTACCCGTAGAATAATTTAATTTTATATTATGCAGAACTAACTTATTGATCATTTTGGAGCTTCCTTCTTGAATCAAGCTGGATGAGGATAGAAGGACTTCCTTCCCATGGTCATTAACCGTGCCTAGAATGATACATCAAAAAATAAGCTATCATGAAATTTTTGTAATCCTAAAGATAACGTTAATTATATATTTTATAGTTAGGACTTTCATTTCTGCTATAAGAGTTTGTTGCATTTTTCTTAGTTCTTCATCACCTACAACAATAGATTCCATATTAAACAAAGGTTATTCATTAAGCGAGTTTATTTGCACTTTGTATAGTATGCTTCAAGAGTACAGATGTTGTAACTGTTCCAATACCGCCTGGTACAGGGGTTATTGCTTTCACTTTATTAGCAACAGAATCGTAATCAACATCTCCACAAAGTTTTCCGTTCTCTACATTTATTCCGACATCAATAATAATTTGATCTGAATTAACGAAATTTTCTTTTATCATTTTTGCCACGCCAGCACAAGCAATTAAAATATCTGCTTTTCTACATTCATGAGTTAAATTCTCTGTTTTAGTATGGCATATTGTAACTGTTGCATTTTTACCAAGTAACAACATGGAAAGTGGTTTACCTACGACAAGACTACGTCCAACAATCGTAACCTTTTTGCCTGTTACATCAATTTTATAATAATCCAAGAGCTCAATAACAGCTTGTGCGGTACAAGGTGGATAGCAATTTCTTTCACCAGAAAAAACATGTGCAATATTGTTGATGCCCATACAGTCAACATCTTTATTCTTTGAAATGATAGATTTAACAGTATCTTCTGAAAGATGCTTCGGTAGTGGTCTAAATAGTAATATACCATGCACACTTTTATCTTCGTTCAAAGTATTTATTGTTTCATCCAGTATCTTCTGTGAGCAGTCAAGCGGTAAAACAATAACCTCTGCAATTGCATGAACATGAGAAAACCTCTTTATAATACCTTTCTCATAGGCTAAGTCATCATCTCGCTCGCCAACCCTAACAATCATTAATTTCGGAAGGATACCTTTTTGTTCTAATTTTTGAATATTTATGTGAAATTTTTCGTCAAGTGCATCTATAACTGGCTTTCCTCGTAATTCCTGCATGCTTTTCACCTCAACTCATTTGTTATCTTTTGATAAATTCTACTGCACACTTCAATGCCATTTGCAAGAATATTTTCAGCATCATGATTGATCTTCGAAGCATACTCTCGGTTTTTCATTAATTTTGTGTTTATATATACATTCATAATAGCACTTTCCATTGCACATCTACATGCAGAAGCAGCCACCCCAACATCACTTATAGCAAGTTTTGTGCCCTTTACTGAAAGTTGTTCAATAATATCTAAAGCATTTTCAACCTCTTGAAGTATTTCTAATGGGACTGAACAAGCAATAATTAAGGCATTTTCTAAAATTTCTTCTCTGTTTTGTTGTTCTTTTGGTATGCCATATGCGGCAGAGAGAGGCTCAAAGACCTCGGCATCTTTTTGAATTAGTGTTAACAATTTATTGATCGCCGATTGGGTTCTTACAATTATTGACTCCAAATCATTTTGATATGCTTCATACTTCTTTTTGCCCGATGTCAAATTGGCAACCATAGAGCAAAGTGATACGCCTATTGCTCCAATCAAAGCACTTGCACCACCGCCGCCAGGAACAGGTGATTTAGAAGATAAATCTTTAATAAACTCATCAATTTGTGTATTCATATAATTTACACCACCTATAATTAATAAAGTGCACTCTGATATTCCTATTACTAACAATTTATATTAAATGAATCTTATATAAATTTCAACATATTTTAATAGTCATTTGGACAAGATGCTGGACAAGAAGGTTGCATCACTAAGAGACAAAACGCCTATGATAAAAGAGAAGACGGTAAACTTGCTAACATGTTATTATAGCAAATCATCTTCGCAACACCACGATTTTATTGATGTTTTACTCACTGTCAACATAACGATTTGGTGAAGCACGATATGATGGTATCAAATTGGTGGTAAAATTTTAGTGACATCATATTGAGAATTTATAGTTAACCAAAGCTGAGCATCATATATCATAATGCTCCAGATACCGCATCCTAACAGGTCATATTCCGAGATTAATGATAGTAAGGCAGAATAACTTCTTGCATCCACGAACCATACAATATGTTGAATTGGATAGCCAACACTATATTCATAGTAATAAAAGTAAGGAGTTTGGCTTACTTCGTCAAATTGAATTTGTGAGACAACATTACTTGCCAGACTTATAGCGGCATCTCTCGTTAATGACTGGGCATAAGATTTTCCTGTGGCTTCAGTGAGAGTATAATCATAAGCAATTGTTGGTATTCCTAAGATTAATTTATTATTTGGTACCAAAGCGATAGCATAATCCATAAATACACTTAGGTTAGTAACCGAGGTTACCGGAGCAGGTGGCCCGCTTTTTTTACCCCATACGAATTGTAGAAATACCTCACTGTTAACTTCTTGACTGATAATTGAATAGTCCACCTGATTAAAAACTATCTCTTGATCTATATTTTCAATATTGGGATTGATGGTGACTGCCAGATAGAGACCTTCTGGCCACAAGCGATCAGATAC
>JAEZOA010000087.1 GCA_023441625.1 Bacillota bacterium | reverse complement strand
CATACTCATTATCCCTTTTATGTTATTTATGTACTTATTATATAATTTTTAGCACTATTAATCAAAACAAAAACTGGAATAAACCCTTGATATTAGGCTATTCCAGCTATTTTTTCGAACTTTTTTTAGCTATTTTTATTCCCTTAAAAACTTTTATTTTACATTATTTTGCTTCATGAATTTGCCGTGTCTATTTCGATAAAAATCCATAACGAATTTATAATGAATCAAATTTAAATTTCCTACTAAAAACATTTTATTTAGCAATAATATAAATAGTCAGTAATCTGCTGAAAATATTATAAATTTTGAAAGGAACATCTTTATGATAAATCTGTCTAATAGGCATACAGACCTAGCAATAGAAGCACATGAGATTTTTATAAACAGCAGTGAAGCAAAACAGCAGGCACAGGAGGAAAAAATACCACCAGGCGTGATTGTTGAAAATGCAGGGAATGAGGAGGTTAAAATAACAAGAATTCGTATTACATCACCCACAGGTGAAGCTTCAATAGGTAAACCAATGGGGAATTATATTACATTAGAGATACCAAATTTAAAGGACAACGATCCTGAGATTAATGAGAAGACTATTGATATGATGTCTAAAGAATTAATCTCTCTACTGCAGCTAAAAGAGAATTCAACTATTCTGGTAGTTGGATTGGGTAACTGGAATGTTACACCGGATGCATTAGGTCCGAAGGTTATTTCAAATCTAATGGTAACCAGACATCTTTTAGAATATGTACCTGAACATGTAGACGAAGGAGTTAGGCCAGTTTGTGCAATTTCTCCTGGAGTATTAGGCATTACAGGGATTGAAACAGGAGAAATTGTAAAGGGTGTAGTGGACAAAATTAAGCCAGATGCCCTTATAGCTATAGATGCATTAGCAGCCAGAAGTATGGAGAGAATAAGTACAACAATCCAAATTGCGGATACTGGTATTGCGCCAGGTGGTGGTGTAGGAAATAAACGAATGGAGTTAAGCAAGAATACATTAGGTATGCCAGTTGTTGCTATTGGTGTTCCAACTGTGGTGGATGCTGCTACTTTAACAAACGACGCTATGGATTTAGTAATTGATAGCATGCTAAAGGAAGCTCCTGAGGGAACTGATTTCTACAATATGCTGAAGAATTTAGACAGAGAACAGAAATACGCTTTGCTAAAAGAAGCCTTAAATCCATTTGTTGGACAGCTAATAGTTACTCCAAAGGAAATAGATGATATAATTAACAGAGTTTCAAAAGTAGTAGCAAATGGGCTTAATATTGCATTACACCAAGGAATAACCCTTAATGATGTAGATAAGTATTTAAACTAATTAACTTACCCAATCTTCACTAATTCACTTGGTTTTTCTTCTGTCAATTCAAGATTGTCATAAAGTAACAAGCTGTAGATTACAGGACTTATACAGGTTAATCCTAGTATAAGCCCTGTAATTGACTTTATATTTGAACATTTGTATACTAATACATGAGATGGTGATTGTTGGATTTCAACATTAAATAATTTATATGGAGGATTATTATAATGATACAAAATAGATTGTACATAAGCATATGCATTTTTTTCTTGATGATGGGGGTTTTTGGTAATACAGTATTTGCTTCTAATAATACAATAAATATAGTTATTGATGGAAAAGAAACTAAAATTCCTAATTCTTTTAAGGACAAAGATGAAACCGTATTTATTTCTCTTAATGATATTTGTAATTCTCTTGATGCGAATATAAGCTATGAAAATAAAAAATATTATATATCTTCATCCTCAAATACTATTGAATTTTCTCCTGACAAAAACTTCTTTACAAAAAATTCAATAGAGTATAAATTACAAAAAAAGGCGGTATCTAAAAGTAATAAAATTTATGTACCAATTAGTTTTATTAAGCCTGCTTTTAATTTTGATGTTAAGTTTGATAAGAAAACCAATACAGTAGACATTAATCGTAATTTACCTAAAAGGATTGGGATATCAAATAGTACAATGTGGTTTATGGTAGATAACCATTTCTTTAATCCATTAAATATATATAACTCTTTAGTGGATGGACAATTAGTTATACCGATAAGTCCACTTGCTGAATACTTTAAGGGTAGCTATTTATTTGATAAAAAAAGCAAAAAAGCTATTTTGAAAATCGATGGTACTATTTTTGAGTTTGAAGAGAATAGTAATGATGCATATGTTGACGGCAAGAAAGTAACATTACCATGTAAACCTAGGCTTGAACAAGGTAATCTAATGGTATGTTCACAAGTATTTGAAAACAATTTAAAAAGCTATGATGCGGTAAATTACGAGGATAAAGCAATGGTTATTCGCTTGAAAGGGAAGCTTGATTATTATGATGCTCTTGGAAATGAAATCGGAGAGCATATTCCTAGTAAATTTAAGACCCAAGCGGAGGAACTTTTAGCCTTAAAGGATAAAGCTAAAATAAAAGAAATAAATGATATTGCAGATAATATAGTGAAAAAACTTTTAAAACCTGATATGAGTGATTTTGAAAAAGTAATGGCGGTCAATAAATTTATTGTTGATAACACTAAATATGATAGAACTCTCAAGTCATCTGGAAAGTATGATGCGTTAACTAAGAACTTGGCAATATGTCAGGGCTATGCCTATAGTACAGCCCTTTTACTAGAAAAAATGGGCATAGAAAATAAGGTGGTAACAGGTTTTGCAGGAGTAGATAGTAGCTTTGAAGCAGATAAGTATGAACTTTTGAATTATGATATGAATGGGCATGCATGGAATCTAGTTAAAATAGATGGACAATACTATCATATTGACACCACCTGGAATGATCCAATAGG
The DNA here is from genome assembly GCA_023441625.1 of Bacillota bacterium. Taxonomy (GTDB): domain Bacteria; phylum Bacillota; class Clostridia; order Acetivibrionales; family DSM-1351; genus Ruminiclostridium. The sequence continues at coordinate 42,981 of JAEZOA010000087.1, read as the reverse complement.
TTCAACCCCAAACTACTACGAATATTTCTTGTTGACTGATGAAGAAATATCATATGACCATGTCTGGAGAAGAGGTTTTTTTCCAAAGAGCGCTGCTTCATATGCTGATAAAACACTTGAGCAACTCAGAAGCAATGGAGGAGTTGTAGCTACAATAAAGCTTAGTCTGAATGGGAAGCTAGTTTCAGATCAGGATATTGCATATATAAACATTTCTACTTCACATAACGGAGAACCTTGTGAAACCCAAAATAAAATTGTTAAGCTTACAAATGAAAAAAATACAGGTTTATGTACAATACTGTATGGTAAGGAAGTAAATAAATCTAATATAAGTTTAAATGTAGAGGGAGTAGCTGCTTCCGATAGAGTAGCTGCTTCCAATGGAGAATTTTATGTTTGTGATTTTTATGATATTCAAGTAAGTGGGAGCTATCCTAATTGGGAAGTTTCGGTTACTCCGAAAACAACACAAAAGCTCACTGGACAAATAATATTTCCAAATGGTATAGAACTCAAAGAATCAACGAATTTCAAAGTCAATTTACAGCTTCTTAAAAAGATTGATAATGGGTTTTCATCAGAAGTTTATAATGTGAAAAACTGTACTGTAAAGGTTAAACCTGGACAGTATATAATTCCTTTTGAGTTTACATGGATTCCTCCTAATTATGAGTACTACTATATAATCTCCTATTCATCTTCTGAAACATATCTAGGAGAAAGTAAGGTGATAACTCAGTATTTACCATTAGGATATATAGATAACAGTGGGAATATAGTTCAGGAGGAACAAATAATTAACTCTACAAACTATCCATTAAAAGAAATAGTATTAAAAATACCAAAAAACCCAGATTGGCAAGAACCTGAGAAAGATAATGGAACAATAATAAGTGGGGAAGTATTTGATGAACTTAATAATGTTCTAAAGAAGTATAATTTTACAAATTATAAGCTGTTAAAGGAACTAAAAACCCTCGAAGATGCTGAAAAATTAGAAGGTAGCAAGCCTAATGAATCATCTAAAAATAGTATATATTATACCGTTGACTTACCTTCAGGAATAAATGTTTACAGAGTATATAATCATGAAGAAAACAGTGACAAACTGAATTATACTATATCTTTTAATGATGTGAATATAAATGAAGACAATTATTTATCTATACTTAATCTATTTAACACTTTTTTGAAAGACAGCATAGGCACAAAAACCTTAGCTACGTTAAATTTTTATGTATTTGAAAAAGGATATGAGAACATCAAGGACTATAAGAATGAAGAGTTATTTAAAATGATAATAGATGGTAAGGCAAAATTAGAATACAATTACAGTATTGATAATGTTTCTTATCAAATTAATTTGGGGGGGTATTCGGGTAATGCCCGCTTGTCTGTCACATGTACCATTAGGTCAAAATAATAGATGGCATCTTAGATAGCAAATCAAAATTATATATCATGTAGATGGTATATGTTTAACCATACACAACATTAGGTTTGTTTTTAATAGTTTTGTTTGGTAATATCTTTCCTTTTCCCTGTGCACAGGTTATAATTTATTACGTATAAAGAATACTAAGTTTAGATGGCGAAGCAACGCCATCTAAACTTGTGTGTACTTATTCGAACTAAGCAGTACTTAGCTCCCGCTAACAAAAGAGTGGAGAGTAATGTCCCATTGAGATAGATTGGTAAGCCATAACGATTCTAGGGGGAACATATGAAGCAAACAGGAAGGTTTTTTATTATTTTTATTTTGCTTATGGTTTTATGGAACACTATAATAATAAAACCAATAAAGCTCTTTACTGTTTTTCTGCATGAGCTAGGACATGCTTTTATGGCTTTAGTTACAGGTAGCAATATAACAGGCCTCAATATATATTTTAATGAAAGCGGGTATGTGCAGTCTCTCCCAAAGGATTGGCTTTCGGCTTTTTTAATTGCAAATGGAGGTTATCTTGGAAGCGTTCTTTTTGCAATATGCATACTTATGTTAAAGAATACTAGATTCAAAAAGTACATAATCGGCGTTATAGCTATTATTTTCTTAGCTGTAACCTTCAAGTATTCTGGTATTATTTCATTTACAATGCTTTATTCTGTTATATTTGCTGCTCTTGCACTTGTTATTTATATGATTCAAAATGATAATTTAAATGATTGGGTAATAGAGATAATTGGTATTGGCTCTGTTACATATGCTATATACGACACCTTTGTTGATACTGTATTGTTACAGGTTAATTATCAATTTGGCTTATTCAACTTTGGTGAAATGCCTAAAACAGATGCTGTACAACTAGCAAGCTTAACCCATATTCCAGCTATAATATGGGGTGTTATCTGGCTGGCAATATCTGTATTTGCCATTTATGCAACATTATTCAGAAGAAAGCAAAAGGTATCAAGAAGAAGGTAGTATAGCTTAAAAGTGTATATTTACAATGAATATTTAGTTTCGATGTATTACTGACAGGTTTGATAAAAGTATATTGGAGGGCTCTTAACATGAATAATAAACTGCAATCCATGAAAGACAAAATTGAAATATTAAACAAGGCGGCAAAGGCATATTATCAAGAAAATACAGAAATTATGCCTAATATAGAATATGATAAGCTGTATGATGAATTATTGGAGCTAGAAAAAGAAACAGGTGTTGTACTTTCAAATAGTCCATCAATACATGTTGGATATGAATTGCTAAGTAATTTACCAAAAGAGAAGCATGAAAAGGCGATGTTATCCTTGGATAAAACCAAAGATGTAGGTGCTTTGAAAGAATGGCTTGGTCAACACAAGGGATTGCTTTCCTGGAAGCTAGATGGTCTTACAATTGTACTGACTTATGATGAAGGCAGGCTTGTAAAGGCTGTTACTAGAGGAACAGGTGAAGTTGGTGAAGTTATAACAAATAATGTAAAGGTTTTCACAAACATCCCAATTAATATCTCACACAAAGGCAATTTGATTTTAAGAGGGGAAGCTATTATACGCTACTCCGATTTTGAGAGGATAAACAATGAAATTGCAGATGTTAGTGCTAAATATAAAAATCCAAGAAATTTATGCAGTGGCAGTGTCAGACAATTAAACAATAAGATAACCTCTGAAAGAAACGTATATTTCTTTGCATTTTCAGTAGTTAAAGCAGAAAATGTAGACTTTAAAAGCTCAAGAACAGCTCAATTAAATTGGCTGAAAAATCAGGGCTTTGATTTAGTTGAGTTCAAAGAAGTTAATTCATCTAATATAGAAGAAACAGTTTCGTGGTTTTCACAGTTTGTTTCAAAAAATGATTTTCCTTCTGATGGATTAGTTCTCACCTATGACGATATTGAATATGGGGAAGCATTAGGCTCAACCTCCAAGTTCCCAAGGGATTCTATAGCCTTCAAGTGGCGTGATGAAATTAAAGAAACTAAGCTGCTAGATATTGAGTGGAGTGCTTCTCGAACAGGCTTAATAAATCCTATTGCAATTTTTGAGCCTGTTGAGCTGGAGGGGACAACTGTCAGCAGAGCTAGTATTCACAATATAAGCATTATGGAGGGCCTAGAGCTTGGAATAGGCGACACAGTAGGTGTTTACAAAGCAAACATGATTATTCCGCAGATTTCTGAAAATATGACTAGGAGTGGTATGGATGGAATACCAGAGAGCTGTCCGGTATGTGGTGAAAAAACAGAAATAAAACAGGAAAATGGAGTCAAATTTTTATATTGCCCAAATTATGATTGTCTTGCAAAGCAAATTAAAGCCTTTACGCATTTTGTAAACAGAGACGCTATGAATATAGAGGGTTTATCAGAAGCTACAATAGAAAAACTAATTGCAAAAGGATTGATTACTGAGCTTGCTGATTTATTCCATATTGAAAAATTTAAAGAAGTGATAATTAATATGGAGGGTCTTGGAGAAAAATCCTTTAATAAATTAGTTGCATCTATTAATAAGGCTAGAAATACAAGTACTGTTAGGCTGCTTTATAGCTTGGGTATTCCAAATGTGGGCTTATCCAATGCTAAACTGATATGTAAGAATTTTAAGTATGATTGGAATGAAATAGCTAATGCACAATATTCACAATTGATAGAAATATCTGGTATTGGTGATATTATGGCAGATTTCTATGTTAAATTTTTTAATGACGAAAAGAAGAAGAAAATAGTATATGACTTATTAAAGGAAATTACATTTGAGGATATCAAAGCTTCATATGTTGAACTGATATTTGAAAATATTAATTTTGTTATTACAGGTTCTGTTGAGCAATTTAAAAACAGGGATGAGTTAAAAGAAGTAATTGAAGAAAGGGGCGGTAAGGTTACTGGTTCGGTCACTTCAAAGACAAACTATCTGATAAATAATGATAATTTATCTACCTCCTCTAAAAATAAAAAAGCAAAAGAATTAGGGATAAGCATTATTACTGAAAGTCAATTTTCTGATTGGCTTAATAACGGAATAAAACCAGAATAAAAAACACTATAGCAATTTACACAAAGGAAGTCCGCTTAATGCGGACTTCTAATTAGTTTCTTCAAACGTCCAAATAATGAACTTTTTTTGCGCTCTCTCCAATTTGTAAGTGATTTGTCAACCTCTTGAAAGTGTCTGTCAAGCTTTAGTTCAAGCTTACGATTACTGTTTTCTATGCAAGCACCTAGCTCTAACTTTGATTTATATAAATCTTTTGAAAGATACTCTCTTGAGGACATTATTTCTGTTGAAACACTATTTATAAGCTGTTCTTTAATGCTATTGAGAGTTTCCATTATTATGGTTAATTCAGAAGTACTTAATTTGTTTGAAGGATTAGTAACAACTGCTGGCAGTACCTCATTGCTACTGGGTAGATTTTTTACTGGGTCATGAATAATATTTTCATCTTCAAGTATTTTTCGTATTGCTTTAAGTTCAAGACCTTGATCACGCATTATTTTGATTTGGTACATTAAATTTGCATGTTCTGTTTTGTAGAAACGCCTGCCTCTATTATCCTTAGGAATATCTAAGCCAAATTCCTTTTCGTAAAATCTTAAAGCATGATCTGTTATATGTAAAGCTTCGCTTAGCTCTGTTATTGAATATCTATCCCTCAAAATATCCATTTACGTACCCCCATAGACCATTTAAAATGATCAGTTTTTCATTAGTAAACTATTTGCATAATTCGATAAAAACTAAAATGCAAACTAGTATATGATGATAGTAGCATATGGAGTACACAAATGTAAATTATTGCCAAATCAGTTGCGCATTATTTCCAGTAGTTTCTCCATGTCATCAGGGAGCTCAGCAGTGAAAATAACTTCGTTATGGGTCTGAGGATGTACTATTTTAGTTATGTGAGAATGCAGCGCTTGGCGGGAGATCAGAAAGTCAGTGCTATTAGAATACAATGTATCTCCATAGATGGGAAATCCCATCGCTTGACAATGAACTCTTATCTGGTGTGTCCTACCTGTTTCTAACTTAAATCGAAGCAATGCACAGTTGTATTCCTTAAAATTCTCTATAACTTCGTAGTGAGTAATTGAAGGTGCTCCAGTATCTGAAATACATCTTAGCATAATGCTATCCTGCTTTCTATCAATTGGGAGATCAATTGTGCCACATAAGTTATTTGGAATACCTTGAACAATGCCGAGATATTCCTTTTCAAAGATTTTTTCATTCATTTGTCTAATTAATGCTTCCTGAGCAAACTGATTTTTAGCAAAAATAATTATGCCGGAAGTCTCTCTATCTAGCCTGCTAACTGGCCTGACTTTTTTAGAAATACCCTGTTGTTTCAGGTGATAAACAATTCCATTTGCGATAGTTGAGTTAGGATGATTAAAGGTAGGATGAACAACAATTCCTGGTTGCTTATTAAGTACTAAAAGACAGTCGTCTTCATGGATAATATCTATGGGGATATTTTGTGGTTCAACATTTTCACAGACCTCTTCAAGCTCGAGTTCTACCTTGAGTTTATCATTTTCTTTAACTATATAAATAATCTTTACAGGAACATCGTTTACTAAAATTCTGTTCTGGTATTTCAGTTTCTTAACAAGTCTAGTTGAGAGCTCTAATCTGCTCTTTAAAATATATTTTACAGGTTTACCAGCATCGTCAGCACCTATAGTATGTTCTAATATCATTTTTCCTCCATAAATTAACTGTTTATAACATGTTCATACAAATAAATCATTGCCATAAGTTATTATACCGTTTAAATAAAATAATTTAAAGGTAGTTAAATCAATGGTAATGATATATAATATTTTTTAAATAAGATATTAATAAATAGACACGAAAGAGGATTTTATAAATGGATTTGGGAGTTGTAGAATACTTAAAGAAGAACTTTGAAATAGATGATAGAGTAATTGAATTGGCCCAGCTGGCGCAAAATGATGCAATACAGGTGTTTGAGAGAATAGATAAAGTTAAGCAAATAAATCAGCTAAAAGTAATTAAGGCGATGCAAGACAATAAACTCAGTGATTCACATTTTAATGGGACAACTGGGTACGGTTATGATGACAGGGGGAGAGATGTGCTGGATAGTGTCTATGCAAACGTATTTGGAGCAGAGGATGCATTGGTTAGGCATCAGATTGTTTCAGGAACACAGGCATTGGCATTATGTTTGTTTGGAAACCTTAGACCAGGTGACGAGCTGGTTGCAGTTACAGGGAAGCCTTATGACACACTTGAAGAAGTTATAGGTATTAGAGGAGAAAATTGTGGCTCCTTAAAGGAGTTTGGAGTAAGCTATAAACAAGTTGAGTTAAAGGAAAACGGAAAGCCTGATTTTGATAAAATAAGCTCTACAGTATCCTCGAAAACAAAAATGGCAATGATTCAGCGCTCAAGAGGCTATTCCTGGAGAGATGCCCTCTGTATTGAGGATATAAAAAATATTATTGAGACTATTAAGAAAATAAATAGCGATATAATTGTTATGGTAGACAACTGTTATGGTGAATTTGTTGAGGAAATTGAGCCCATTGAGGTTGGAGCAGATATAATTGCAGGTTCACTTATTAAAAATCCTGGAGGAGGAATTGCTTTAACTGGGGGCTATATTGCTGGGAAAAAGGAATTAGTTGAGCAGGCGGCATATAGACTGACATCACCTGGTTTAGGCAAAGAAGTAGGAGCATCCCTAGGAAACAATCGGCTAATGTTCCAAGGCTTGTTTATGGCTCCTCATATAGTATCAGAAAGCTTGAAAGGTGCAGTGTTTTGTGCAGCACTTATGGAACGTGTAGGCTTTGAAACTCTTCCAAAGGTTGATGCTAAGAGAAGTGACATTATCCAAGCAGTTAAGTTTAATAGTGAAGATAGCTTAATTGCATTTTGTCAGGGTATACAAAAGGGCTCTCCTGTGGATTCATATGTTACACCACAGCCTTGGGATATGCCGGGCTATGATTCACCAGTAATAATGGCGGCAGGTGCTTTTGTGCAAGGCTCTTCAATAGAGCTAAGTGCTGATGCACCTATTAAGGCACCATATATTGCTTATATGCAAGGTGGCTTGGTATATGAACATGTTATACTGGGGAATATCATAGCGTTACAAAAGTTGTTTAACCAAGGCAAGCTTTAATTAAGGCAGCGGTTAAAAGAACAAAAATAAGTAATAAAAGGGGGACCATGCCAGTACTTTAATGGATTTGTGCAAAATCGGGGCATGGACATATTAATGAAGGGTGTCTTTAAAAAGCAAGGTGTCAGAATAGGCACACTAATTTTAATAGTATTTTTAATGATATATCTACCTTCATTACTTTATCTTATGTATAGTAATGACATAGAAACAGATATATTAAGAATGGGAAAAATTGAAGTAATACAAAATATAGACGGGGTTTTTGTTCGGAATGAAGAAATTATTAATTCACCCGACACTGGAAACTGTGTAATGAACGCTGTTGAAGGTGAAAAAGTTCCAGCATTTTACAAAATCGCCTCAGTGGTTAAAAATGTTCCAGTTTCAACATATGAGGAACTGAAAAAGAAAGAGTTAGAGATAAGTAAAGCTCAAAATGCACAAAAGGAAAATGCTGCAATATTTTCAGGTGATAAAAATAAGCTAGACAATGAGATTATTGAGAAAGTAAAAACGTTAGTGGAGCAATCAAAAAATGGTAGTTTAGTTGAAAGCTATGATACAGTTACAAAAATAGACGATATCGTTTACAGAAAATCTGATATTTTTGGAGATAGCAGCAAATCAGCTCAATATATCAATAAACTAAAAAGTGAGAAGGCAGCAATAGAAAGCAAACTAAATAATAATATTAAGGAAATTCGTACAAGCTCCTCTGGATTAGTTTCATTTGCAATTGATGGTTATGAGAAAAAGCTTACACCAGAATTCATACGAAATGCCACTCCGGCGGATTTAGAAAAAATAACAGCAAAGGAAACAAACCGTGATTTTAATTTAATTGATGCTCAAAAAGGGGAACCAATTGCCAAGCTAGTAAAGGATTTAGATAACTATTTAATCACTGCTGTTGATGAAGAGTCCAGCAAGGCTTTAACCTTAGACAAAGAAGTTACTATAAGAATAAATGATACTGGTTTTAGTATTGATGCAGTAATAATATACAGCTCTAATGTAATAGATGGAAAAAGAATTGTAGGCTTCAAGTTTGATACTGGTTTAAATGAAACTGTAGGTTTAAGAAGAATTAATGCAGATATAGTATTGTCGAGTAAAAGTGGATTAAAGGTTCCGCGTAGTGCCATACTAAATATTGATAAAGAGAAAATGACTGCAGAAATAGTATTAGTCAAAGGAATTAGTGCAAGTATAAAAAAAGTGCAGATTTCGGGAATGAACGACGATGTTGTTATTATTGATAATATTGAAGGGGAAACTTCAATACAATCAGTACTATATAATACATACGTATTAAATCCAAAAAATATACAGGAGGGGCAGATAATAAATTGATTGATATAAGTATTAAAGATAATTTAGATAACATTTATTCAAGAATAAAAGTTGCTGCCGAAAAGAGTGGTAGAAAAGCTGAAGACATCAGACTAATCGCAGTGACAAAAACTGTTGATGTCCAGAGAATTAAGAATGTATATGATTATGGTATACTTGATATGGGTGAAAACAGGGTTCAGGAATTAGTGGAAAAGTATGATAAGCTGGACAAGTCATGTAAATGGCATTTGATAGGGCATCTTCAAACAAACAAAGTTAAATATATTATTGATAAAGTGGATATGATACATTCAGTGGATAGTCTTCAATTAGCGAGAGAAATTAATACTCGGGCAGCAAAGCTGGGCAAAAAAATGGATATTTTGCTTCAAGTAAATGTTTCTGGTGAGGAAAGTAAATTTGGAATTAATCCAAATCAGGTACATGAATTTGTTAAAATTATTTCTGAATTAGGCAATATTTCTTTGAAAGGAATGATGACAATAGCTCCATATGCCCAAAATGTTGAGTTTATAAGGCCTATATTTAAAAAACTTTATAATATATATATTGACATAAAGCATGAAAAATTAGATAATGTGAGTATGGATTATCTTTCCATGGGTATGAGTAACGATTTTGAGGTGGCAATTGAGGAAGGTTCAAACATTGTTAGAATCGGGACTGGTATTTTTGGGAAGAGAGATTATACACAAAAGTAACATGTACAACAGATAAAAAAATAATAATTTACTAAAGATGCAGGAGGTATTTGAAATGTCAAAACTTCTAAACAAAGTATTCAATTTTGTCGGGTGGGAAGCCATAGATGAAGATGAAGATGAATTAGAGCTTCAGGATGTTGACCATAAAGATGATGTAAGAAACGAACCCATTCAGACACACTTTTTTAACAATTCTAAAAAGCAACAGGCTGGTAAGGTGGTAAATATTCATTCTGGATCCCAATTCAAAATGGTGGTATCACAACCAAATACTTTTGAAGATGCCAAGGATATTTGTGATCATTTGAAGAGCAAAAAACCTGTTGTTATCAACCTAGAGGGTATTGAAAAGCATGATGCACAGAGAATCATTGATTTCTTAAGTGGATCTATTTATGCTCTTGATGGAAGTATTCAGAAGGTTTCTTGTGATATATTCGTTATTGCTCCAAACAATGTAGATGTTAGTGGTGATTTAGACGAGGAAATTAAGAACAAGACAGTTTTTCCTTGGGCTAAATAGTATGTTTTGTAATTACTGGAGGAGCAATTAATGCAATACATTTACAATGCAATAGATTTAGTATTGAAAATTTTTGAAGCCGCTCTTATTGCAAGAGTATTATTATCTTGGTTACCTATATCAAGGAACAACAAGCTGATAGACTTGCTTTATGCTATTACAGAACCAGTACTTGCACCTATTCGCAATATGCTGAGTAGATCAAGGTTTATGAGTAATTCAATGTTTTCAATGATAGATTTCTCCCCTATAGTTGCTTTTTTACTTATTAGTTTAATTAGAAATATTGTTGTTAGGATTTTGATAATGTTTTTATAGAGAGAATATGAAAAAAGATGAATTAATAAAAATGGTTTCAAAACTTGAGGATAGGGTGCTGGTTTCACGACTTTTAGATAAGGTTGAACAATGCCATTATTCCTCATTTGTGTATTCGGATTTTCTTTCTCCATATGAAGCAACTATTTCAAAGAGAGTTTTGGACAAGGTTAATGATGTTTTTTATACTTTTATTGGAGGATATGATGGTGCTGAAAGAGTTATAGCAGCCATTAGCTCAGATTTTATTGATGAGGATAATGGGCTAAGCAGTGCACCTTTGAGTTTCTTGAGAATAACTCCAACAGTAGGGAAAACATTGTCTCACAGGGACTATCTAGGCTCCTTACTTGGACTTGGAATTAAAAGAGAGAAAATAGGGGATATAATTGTTTCTGAAGAGTATGCCGATGTTTTACTAATTGATAAGATTGCAGAATATATTCTGTACAATTTGGACAAAATTGGTAATGTAAAGGTTGGATGCCAGTTACTCGATGTATATGAATATAAAGCTCCACAAAAAAAGGAAAAGCTTATAACCACTACGGTTGCATCTCTTAGAGTGGACTCAGTAGCTTCTAGTGGGTTTGGTATATCGAGAACAAAGGTGTTGGATTATTTTAGAGCACAACGGGTTAATATTAACTGGGAATTGGTTCAGAATCCTTCAAAGCAAGTATCAGAAGGCGATGTAATCTCTATCAGAGGGAAGGGTAGAATTGTTTTAGAGAAGGTAGCCGGAACTACTAAGAAGGATCGAATTAATATAGTAATAAAAAGATTTGAGTAGCAATATCTAAATTTAAATAGATTTTGTTTGGTATCACTATATATTCAAACTAGAAAGGGTGGGCTGATTATGAATTATACTCCGAATGATCTTGATAATATTAAGTTTAAAAAAGCTATTAGAGGTTACAGTGAGGATCAGGTAAATGATGTTTTAGACAGTGTAATACAGGACTATGAGCTTTACATAAAGGAAAATATCGAGTTAAAGGATAGAATTTCAGTTTTAAATGAAGGTATTCAGCACTATAAGAACATAGAGGAATCACTTCAAAACACCTTGGTTGTTGCTCAGCAGACTGGCGAGGAGATAAAAAAGAATTCCTATGAAAAGGCTGATAATATAATCAAGGAAGCTGAGCTTAGAGCTCAGAAGATAATTAATGATGCAAATCAAGATGTTATTAAGATTCGCTTTGAATATGAGGAAATGAAGAAGAGACTTCATCTATTCAAAACCAAATCAGAGACCTTAATATTATCTCAGCTTGAGTTGTTAAAGCAGTTGTTTAGTGATGATACTGATTTGTAGAGTGAGTTCAATTATTAATTAGTAAATGTGTAATGATATCCGCACTTATAAAACCCCTCCACCATGTACTGAACCTCGGTAAAGGACATCGCAAAAAAATCCTCTAGTCGTAGAATATAAAAGCTACGATTAGAGGTTTTTTTATGGCAACAAAAGGACAAAAACAATTTGGGGATTTAATTATCAATGATGTTTGATTTCAACAAATACTCCTACACTATCTGGTTATTTCCTATGAAACACAATATAGAACTAATAAGAAAAATGTGGTATAATTTTAGTGATGTATAACATAGTCTTATCCATACTTATACAGCTATTTACTTTAATCATAATACTAAATGAGGGGTGTACTATAAATGCAAGTCAAAAAGGTACAAAAGAAGAAAAAATATAAAAGAGTAGAAAGTGGTTTCTCTAAATATAGAAATGAAATAGTTGGCTTAATTTTATTTGCCTTTGGAGTTTTAGCATTGTTTAGCTTTATTTTTACCCAGTCAATGGGAGTGTTTGGAGATGCAGTTACAAATGTATTATCGGGATTTTTGGGCGTAACTGCTTATATTTGTCCTGTGCTGCTTATTATTTATGGAATTGCAATGATATTTAAGAAGAATTCACATATATTTAAATTGCGAATTATTTATTTTAGTGTACTAGTCATTTTGGTTTCTGCATTTTTGCAGGTGGCAGTATTTAATTATGATGAATATTCGGGAAGATCCTTTTTCAGTAGTCTTTCAAGTTTCTATAGTGAAGGAAAGCTAATAAAAGGTGGTGGTGTATTAGGAGGATTGCTGAGTTTACCATTTTTAATGACCTTTCAGGTGCTTGGTACAATCATTATACTTACTACTATTTCAATAATTGACATCATTCTATTGACGAATATATCAATGGCTGCTTTTCTCAAGAATGTATCTGCTTTTTTCTCAAAAAAAATAAAATCCGCAAATGAAAATAGAAAATTAAGAAAAGCTGAAAGAATTAAGTTACAGGAAGAAGAAATGGATGAAGCTTTAGACGATATTATTAATGATGAAGCCTCAACTAGCAAGAAGAAAATAATTAACTTTAAAATAGAACGGGAGAGTAGAAAAAATAAAGAAGCTAAGAGGCTTGGTTCTGATGAACCAACGGTACTTGAAGACACTTCAAAAATAACTGAGGAGGTTATTGAAAATAATCAAATTGATGAGTTTTCAGTTGGCTTTACAGGCTTTAATGATGTTGTTGATGACCTGGTAATTTCTGATATAAGCGGTACTAATTTTGACTCTGACATGAGCCTAATAGGTGAGACAGCTGCTACTGAAGCTGATTTAGTAGAAAAAACATCTTACATAGAACAACCTGCTAACACTGAAGGTGAACCTACTCATGACAATGATGAGCTAGTAATACCTCCTACCCCATGTGAAAAACCAATGATATATAATTACCCTTCTCTTGATTTATTAGATGAAAGTCATGATGATTTATCAAACGTGAAAGCACTAAAAAATAGTGCTTTAGAAGGTGCTAAGAAGCTTGAGGATACCCTTAAGAGCTTTGGCGTTGAGGCAAGAGTCATAAATATTAGCCGAGGACCTGCTGTTACAAGATATGAAATTCAGCCTAGCCCAGGTGTAAAGGTGAGTAAAATCGTAAATTTATCAGATGATATAGCCTTAAATCTTGCTGCTGCTGGTGTTAGAATTGAGGCTCCAATTCCAGGAAAGGCCGCTGTGGGTATTGAAGTACCAAATAAAGAAATGTCAGCGGTATACTTAAAGGATATACTCGAATCAAAAGAATTTATTAATCACTCTTCCAAGCTTGCCTTTTCTGTGGGAAAGGATATTTCGGGCGAAACGGTAGTTGCAGATATTGGCAAGATGCCACATCTGTTGGTTGCTGGAGCTACAGGTTCAGGAAAGAGCGTATGTATAAACAGTCTTATTATGAGTATATTGTATAAGGCATCACCTGAAGAAGTTAAGCTGTTAATGGTTGATCCAAAGGTAGTTGAGCTGGGAATATATAATTGTATTCCGCATTTGCTTATACCTGTTGTAACGGACCCTAAAAAGGCGGCTGGTGCATTAAATTGGGCTGTGCAGGAAATGGTTAACAGATACAAATTATTTGCTGATAGAGGTGTTAGAGACTTAAAAGGCTATAACGCCATGCTTAAGGCAAATGCTGAACAAGGTCTATTGCCTCAAATTGTAATTATTGTTGATGAGCTTGCAGATCTTATGATGGTTGCACCAAATGATGTTGAGGATGCAATATGCCGATTGGCTCAGATGGCCAGAGCAGCTGGCATGCATTTAGTTATAGCGACTCAGAGACCATCAGTTGACGTAATAACTGGTGTAATTAAAGCAAATGTACCTTCTAGGATATCCTTTGCGGTGTCTTCACAGGTGGATTCTAGGACTATACTTGACATGGGTGGAGCAGAGAAACTGCTTGGTAAAGGTGATATGCTGTTTTATCCTGTTGGTGAGCCAAAACCTATAAGAGTAAAAGGCTCATTTGTATCAGATACAGAGGTTGAGAGAGTAGTTGATTTTATTAAAACTCAGGGATATACGTCCTATGATGAAAATATTATTGAGAAAATAAATGACAATAGTACAGGAAATGATAATAATTCTGGGGATAATGATGCGCTTCTGAATCAAGCCATTGAAATGGTGGTTGATGCTGGACAGGCATCTGTGTCGTTAGTTCAAAGGAAATTTAAGGTTGGATACTCAAGAGCGGCGAGAATAATTGACCAGATGGAAGCTAGAAATATTGTTGGTCGATTTGAGGGCAGTAAGCCAAGACAGGTATTGATATCAAAACAGCAGTGGATGGAAATGCAAATGAATGATAAACAGAGTTCTTAGCTTCACAGGAATCTACTGATTCCTGTGAAGGTTAGAAATCGTTATCCAGGGTCGTACCGCCGCTTTTCACACTTATTTAAGTGAATTAGCGGCGGTAGACATCGGGCAAACAGAGTTCTTAGCGGTGGTAGACATCGGGCAAACAGAGTTCTTAGCGATGCTATTTCCGATAATTAATAAAAATGAGATTCTCTGAATATAAATCATAAACAGAGTTTTTTACATTTGATTGAAGCATATCAATTTTGTAGGCTTATGCTTCTAGAAATACGTGGGGGTGCTAGTATGTTCCTTTTAACTTCATTTAATATGCTTGTTTTAGTTTTACTTATAGCATATACCTTTTACAGACTACTTAAAACCAAGAGTATTCTTACTCTTATTTCATTTACTCTTCAGCTCTCAGCACTGACGATAGTTTTGCTCTCTATAATAAATAAAGTTCAAACCAGTAACCCAGTAGAAGTCTTTTATCTCTTCTTTGGAATAGTTATACCCTGCTGCTTTGTGGTATATGATTATCGTTCTATGATTGAAAAGGTTAAGAAAAAAGGTAGCTTTGAAGGGTTTATCACAGTTGATAAAAATATCAAAGAAAAAAATGAAGCTTTGGTTGAATTTATGAATATTGCTTCTAATGATGATTTCGTGGATGAAACAATTTCTGAACTTGAACTTCAAAAGGAAGATTTATTTAAGGGAATAAAGAAAAAGTTAGTTAAGGCTGACGTATATTATAATGATAATGATTATGAGGGTGTTTATAAAATCTATACTAGCTTAGTTGGGCTTTTTGGAACATCTGCAAATTTGTATTTTAACTACGGTAATGCCTGCTTTAAAAAAGGACTACTTAATGAAGCACTTTCACATTATAGAAAAGTTCTAGAGCTCAATGAACAGCTTATTTCTAAACTTAGGAAAGCTGATTCTCAAAATAGTTCCAATAAGATATCTAATATTGCTTATAAAGAATATCTTGTTTACTACAATATTGGAGTTACATATTTTATTATGGGAAATGCTGACTTTGCACTTGAGAATTTTGAAAAGGCACTTAAGATTAATTCATCCTTTGATAATGCAAAAGAGGGAATCGGACATATATTTGCGCTCAATGGAAGAAAATCTGAAGCAGTCAAATACTATGAAGACATAATTAGTAGGGACAATAATAATTATGCAGTAGGCTTAGCCCTTGGTAAATTGTTTGGAGAGTTGGATCGTATTAATGAAGCAGAAATGAGTTTTGAAAAATGTATAAAGCTTAGTCCCAATAAACCTGAGGCATATACAGAATTAGGAAAGCTGCTAATGTCACAAAAGAAATATTCAGAAGCATTAAAGGTATATCGCAAATATATAAAAATTAATGAGAATGATTACAATGGGCACTATAATTTAGCAGGCTGCTATTATCAAAACAGAGATTTTACCAAGTCTATTTCAGAATACCAAAAGGCCATTTCGTTAAATCCAAAGAGCTATAACAGTCTGTTTAATCTAGCACTTATTTACGAAGAGAAGCAAGAATACGATAGAGCAATTGAATACTATAAAGATGCTATATTAATAAAAATTGATTTTGTAGATGCATATAATAATTTGGGTATTCTATTCTCAAAGCAGCAGAGAAAATTTGAAGCTTTAGCAACCTATTCAAATGGTATTAAAGCCTGCCCAAACAACTTTAAAATATACTATAACATGGGTGTTGTGCTGTTTGAATTGAGAAGATATGAGGATGCTGCTGATGCTTTTAGAAGAGCATTAGAGATCAATTCACAGGACAGAGAAGTTTATTACTATCTTGGTGCATCATTAACTGAATTAAAGAAGTATGATGATGCAATTAAAGCTTATAAGAAGGCTCTTGATGAGTATGTAAATGAAGGGGAGCTATATTATAATATAGCCGCAGTATATGCTTTAATGAAGAAGCAGGATATTGCAACAGATAATTTAAGAAAAGCTATTAGTTTAGATCCAGGTATCAAAGAAGAAGTAATTCAAAATAGAGTATTTGATTATATGATGACAAATATGGATTTTGTAGAAATGGTATCTGGAAGCGCTCTTTAAAACATAGTAAGTTATAGTCACCAATATAAAAGCGAAATATATTTCAGAAAATGAATATGTTTCGCTTTTTTAGTGCACCCAGCGTGGGCGCTTTCTATACGGAAGTTTATCTCCTGTGGGAATGGGAATTTTGAATGAAGAAACCCAGTGAATAAAAGGTGAAATCAAATATATTTGTGTCACTGGAAAACATTATGTTACAATATAAATAAGTGTAAGATAATACCTAAGGTGCTTAATTATGGGGGGCATAATTGTGTATAAGGTTTTTTTAGTTGAAGATGAAATTGTAATACGAGAAGGCATCAAGAATAAAATTCATTGGGAAGCTGAGGGTTTCATAATTGTCGGAGATGAGAGTGATGGCGAATTGGCTTATCCGATGATTATAAGTCAACAGCCCGATATTTTAATTACAGATATAAAAATGCCTTTTATGGATGGTCTTGAACTAAGTAAACTATTGAAAAAAGAAATGCCACAGCTGAAAATCATTATTATCAGCGGGTATAGTGATTTTGGATATGCACAACAAGCAATTGATATTGGTGTCAGCGAATATCTGCTTAAACCCATTACATCTGATAAGCTAGTAACTGCAGTTAAAAATGCAGTCGCAGCAATTGAAAAGGAACGCAAGGATAAACTGATACTAGAGCAGTATCAGCTTTTAGTGTATCAGAAGCAACAGAAAAAAAGAGCCGATTTTTTTAATGCTTTAGTCAGTGGAAAAATGTCTCTATCACAGATTATTGAACAGGAAAAAGAACTTGGAATTGATATGGTGGCAAGAGTTTTTTGTGTTTTGCTGTTCCAATTTAAAGGACAAGAGGATATGTACGAATATTCAAATGATATAGTACAATGTGAAACTAGAATGACTCAGGCTCTAAGTAGATTTACTGACATTAAAGTATTTGAGCGAGGTATGGATGGATGGGCTTTTATACTTATGGGAGAAAATGAATTGCAGATTAGTGAGTTAACTCAAGAACTGTGTAATATATTAATTGGTATCTGTGAAGATAAGGCACATTATTTTGGAGGGGTTGGAAGAGTTGTCCAACGTATACGTGACTTACAGCAGTCTTATCTAGATGCTAACCGCGCTTTTTCCCTACGTTATTTTGAAAGCAGAGATCAGTTCCTATTTTATAATGATGTGTGTAATATTAAGGCTCAGATGGGAAACAGGATTAATGTAAGTGAGCTGAATCTTGAGAAGCTTGACAGAAATTTGTTGGAGGATTTTTTGAAGAGGGGTACCATACATGATGTTGATGAATTTGTAGACAGCTATTTTGACGGATTTGGTTCTAATGCTATGAGTTCAACTCTTTTTAGGCATTACATCATAATGGATGGATATTCTGCTATCATGAAATTTCTTAAAACTCTGAAGTATCCAAAGGAGAAGATAGATAACAGCTTAAAGAGTATGAATAGTGTCATTGATAAGCTTTCCACCTTTGAGGACTGCTGCTTATTATATAAATCAATACTCAAAGAAGCAATTGATCTGCGTAATAAGAACAGTCAGAAAAGATATGCTGGTCTTATCGAACAAGCAAAGGAATATATGCATATTAAATTTTCTATGAGTGATCTTTCACTAGATCAGGTTGCAGCTACTGTTAATCTGAGTCCCAATTACTTTAGTTCACTTTTTAATCAGGAAACTGGGATGACCTTTATTGAATATTTAACGGATATCCGTATGGAGAAAGCAAAAGATTATTTAAGATGTTCGAGTAAAAAGATAACTGAGATTGGATTTTTAGTAGGATATTTGGATTCCCATTATTTCAGTTACATATTTAAAAAGACACAGAATTGTACGCCATCGGAATACAGGCAACAGGGCAAAGGAGAACCGAGCTCATGCTAAACTTTCATAATAAATTGAGCGAAATACGGAGCATGGGTATAAGGATGACAAATTTTAACGATGGAAAGCCAATAAAATATCCATTAAGGCTGAAACTTTTCATGGTAGCCGCTGTCATCATAATACCCATGATTTTTCTCTCAGTTTATCAGATTGCCGCTCTGTATAATTATAGTACGGCATATGACACGATAGTACGAAGGATTACTTCAGCTAATAATTATAATCTCAATTTTAAAGAGGAAATGGACGAAAGCATGTATAAGATTGTTGTAGAAGCAGAAACCTTCGAATCCATTGATAAAAATAGCGATTTAAAGAATCCATATAAGCTGATAGAAGATGCAAGAGAGAATTTTACTAATCTTCAGGAGATAACATCGAGCAGAGAAAGTCTTGATTGGATTAAACGAATTTTGCTTAATCTTGATACACTTAAGGATAGGATTAATGAAATACGTGATAATTTGAATCAGACAGGTCACTATGAAGACAATATAAAAATGCTGGAATCTGATATATATATTCTTACAGAAATGTTTCAGGAAGAAATTCAGTATTACATTTATTATGAAACCCAAAATTTTGAAACGATAAGACAGAGTCTTAATGAGCAGGTAACTAATGTAATTGTAACAATGATAGTGGCATTATCTTCTATTATTATTGCATCGGTTTTAGTTAATATCCTTGTAACAGACAGCATCACTAAACCAATTAAGATGTTATGTGATAAGACTGCTATGGTGGCAAAGGGAGATTTTACAACTAGGACAACCTGCAAAAATCATGACGAATTATCAATATTATCCGACAGCTTTAATGACATGGCTTTTAAACTGGAACAGCAGGTTAAAAGCATCAAGCTAGAACAAGAAAACTTAAGGCATATGGAATCAAAGCTTCTTCAAACCCAGATTAATCCTCATTTTTTATACAATACCTTAGATACAATTATTTGGTTAGTAGAAGGAGATAAAAACAAGGAAGCAATTGATATGGTTGTATCCCTTTCAGAGTTTTTCAGGATTGTTGTTAGTAAGGGAAAAGATTTTATTACCATACGTGAAGAGGAAATACATATTAATAGTTATCTGCAGATACAACAGTCAAGATATAAAGATATTCTGGATTATGAGATTAATATTGCTGAAGAACTATATGGATATCTAATTTTAAAGATGACTATGCAACCAATCATCGAAAATTCTTTATATCATGGTATTAAAATGTTAAGAGCAAGAGGCAAAATAACGGTAACAGGAGAAATAATAGATGGTGTTGTTTATTTCCATGTGATTGATAACGGGATTGGAATGGATGAACAAGAGTTAAATGCACTGAGAAAAGAAATTGAATTGCCAGGTAGTAAGCAGAGCACAGGTTTTGGCCTTGCAAATGTTAATAAACGAATAAAATTGAACTACGGTAATATGTATGGGCTAGATATACAAAGCAAAAAGGGAGAAGGCACAGACATAACAATTAAAATTCCTGCAAGACTGATGGAGATTGAACGAATTGAGGTAGGCTATGAATAAAAATATTAAGATTATGTTATGTATTTTCTTTATTGGCTTAATAGCGTTTGCAATTTGTAGTCTGAGGCCTTTAAATAACCTCCAAAGCAATGAAACTGTAAATACTGAGCATATGGATTCTGATCTGACTATTGTGGGTTTTTCACAGCTTGGCTCTGAATCAGACTGGCGTACGGCAAATTCTAAATCTATTCAAAACGCTCTTACAAAAAAGAACGGGTTTTCATTGATTTTTTCAAATGGTAGGCAGAGTCAGGAAAATCAGATAAAGGATATAAGGAGTTTTATTTTTCAGGAAGTAGATTATATTGTAGTTGCCCCGGTGACAGAAACGGGATGGGATACAGTACTAGAAGAAGCGAAGCAAGCAGGCATTCCAGTTATAATTGTTGATCGTATGATTGAAACAAAAGATGAAAGTCTTTATGTAGCATGCGTGGGCACTGATAAGTATGAAGAAGGCAGAAAGGCAGGACAGTGGCTGGAGAAATATCTGGAGGAACAAAAAAAAGAGATTGCTCATTCACAGGAAAAGGAAGCTTTATCTGAAAAAGCAGTATCGAAGGGGACGAATGGACAAAATAAGGATGTCGTAAATATCGTTGTCCTTGAGGGTACTTTAAAATCAACAGCTCAAATTGGACGTTCTAAAGGATTTGAGGATATAGCAAAAAGTAATGAGAATTGGAACATTCTTGCACATGGAAATGGTGATTTTACCAAGGCAAAGGGCAAGGAAGTTATGGAGAAGTTTTTAAAGGAATTTGATGATATTGATGTATTAGTTTCACAAAATGATGATATGACCTTTGGTGCAATAGAGGCAATACAGGAAGTGGGATTAACCTGCGGAGTAAACGGTGATATAACCATCATTTCCTTTGACGCCGTTTCTAAAGCATTTGATAAAATGGAAGAAGGTCTGATTAATGCTGATATTGAATGTAATCCTTTGCAAGGCCCAATGATAGCAGAGATAATAGAGCGCTTGGAAAAGGGAGAAAAGGTTGATAAGGCATCCTATGTGGATGGAAAGGTTTTTGAAGCAGACACTGCAAGTTCAGACCGTATAGGACGGAGTTATTGAATATGCCATTATTATAATATATTAAATGATAATATTCCAGAACGTAAAAATTTATACTAAAATCATAAAAATCTTAACCGAAAAATAATGGAAAGAGAATCCCAGTAAAAATAACTACAAAGACTGGGATTTTTTCCGTATTTTTATGCGTATAAGTTTCATATACTTGTACAAGTAAAAAGAAAACTCAATTTATGAGTTAAAATTGATTGGAGGAAATTTGCATGAAGAAATTAATATCTTTAGTTTTGGCATTATCACTTGTGTTTACGCTTGCTGCATGTGGAAGTTCAACAAAATCAGACGGAAAAGTTACCGTTGGTGTCGTGCAGACAAATGCGAATGAGTCAGACTGGCGTACAGCAAACACAAAATCATTCAACGAGGCTTTTGAAAAAGCGGGTTTTGAGATGAAAATGGTTTTTGGTGAGGGTGAACATGCAACACAGATATCTCAGGCTCAGCAACTCATTCAGGAAGAGGTTGACTACCTTGTAGTCTTAGGACTTCAGAAGGCAGGCTGGGAGGATGTAGCAAAAGCTGCTAAGGATGCTGGAATTCCATTTATTATGGCAGACCGTATGCTTGACTTGGATGAGGAGCTTTACACAGCAATGGTATGTTCTGATTTCGAAGCTGAAGGTAAAAAGGCTGTTGAATGGCTAAAGAATCAAAAGCTCGCTGAAAATAAGATTGTTGTGCTTGGTGGCGACACAGGTACTACCGCTCAGCTCGGCCGTTCTAAAGCTATTGAAGACGGTGCAAATGAAAATGGTTGGGATATCGTATTAAACCAAAATATGAAGGGTTGGGATGAAAACCTAGCAAAGCAGGCTGTTGCTGAACTTATAGCTAAAGGAACAAAGTTCAACGTTATCTACGCTGAGAACGATAACATGGCTCGTGGTGCTTGTGCAGCTATGGATGCTGCCGGTATTACATATGGCAAGACTGGTGATGTAAAGGTTATCGCTTTTGATGCAAATCAGTGGGCACTTAAATTGGTGCTTGAGGGCAAATTCAATCTTGACGTAGAGTGTAATCCCCTCCATGGTCCTCGTATTGTAGAGCTTATTAACAAGCTTGAGGCTGGAGAGACTGTTGAAAAGAACGCTTTTGTTAAAGAGGATGTGTTTGACTGCGATACTATAACAAAAGAAGTTGTTGATGCGCGTGTTTATTAATTAAAAGTAAAAGTTTTTGTTGAAATACAACGGTTTTGTAATTGACTTTATGTACAAGGTAAGTTATTAATCAAAATGCGCGGCGCCGGATTTGTGGATATTGTTCGCAGATTCTAGCACCGCGCATTTAACAAAGTCAATTAATATTGCTTCTGATTGGGGGTTGAACATTATTACTATTCAAGATACAGTACTTACAATGCGTGGTATATACAAAAGCTTTCCCGGTGTAAAGGCCTTACAGAATGTGGATTTCTCTTTATGTGAAGGCGAAATTCATGCTCTTATGGGCGAAAATGGTGCCGGAAAGTCAACCTTAATTAAGGTTTTGACAGGAGTCTACCCTAAGGATGCTGGAGAAATCTGTATTAAAGAAATCAATAAACCAGTTTATATCAAGTCGCCTCAGGAAGCCCAAAATCTTGGGATAAGCACTGTGTATCAAGAAATAACATTATGCCCGAACCTAACTGTTGCCGAAAATCTATTTATTGGTAGAACCAATGATTTGTTGGTTAATTGGAAGAAGAGCAACAGCAGGGCAGAAAGTATCCTCAAAGGTCTCGGGATACCTGCAAAGCCAACACAGCAATTGTCAAGCTGCTCTATAGCGGTTCAACAAATGGTGGCGATTGCACGTGCTGTTGATATGGACTGTAAGGTATTGATACTTGACGAGCCTACTTCATCCCTTGATGAACAGGAGGTCTCCAAGCTATTTACACTGATGCGTGAACTAAGAAGCAGAGGAGTAGGGATTATTTTTGTAACACATTTCCTTGATCAAGTGTATGCGTTATGCGATAAAATTACAGTTCTGCGAAATGGCGAGCTAGTTGGAGAATATCAAATTAAAGACTTGCCTAGGGTAGAGCTTGTTGCCAAAATGATGGGTAAGGAACTTGGTGATTTGGCTGACATACTTAAGGTCGAGATATCAAGTACCGATGACGCTAAAGAAGTAATAATAGAAACGGAAGGACTTTCAAGCACTTCCGGAATTAAGCCGTTTAATTTCACTGCTTACAAGGGCGAAGTAACGGGATTTGCAGGGCTGCTCGGCTCTGGCCGCAGTGAGTGTGTGAGTGCAATCTTCGGCGCAGACAAGGTAACAAAAGGCAAGCTCCGAATTAAAGGTGAGAATGTAAATATTACTTCGCCAATAAAAGCAATGAAGAAAGGAATCGGATATCTATCTGAGGACCGTAAGCGAGACGGGATTATTGGTGACTTATCAGTTCGCGATAATATCATACTTGCGCTGCAGGTTATGAGAGGCTTCTGTAGGCCATTTACCAAAGCACAAGCACAGGCATTTGCAGATGAGTATATAAGTCTCCTTGGCATAAAAACTGCTTCTGCAGATACTCCCATTAACTCGTTGTCTGGGGGGAATCAGCAGAAGGTAATTCTTGCCCGTTGGCTGCTCACTCATCCAGATTATCTTATTCTTGATGAACCAACACGTGGAATTGATATAGGCACAAAGGTTGAAATTCAAAGACTTGTGCTAAAGCTTGCTTCTGAGGGTATGAGTATCACATTTATTTCATCTGAGATTGAAGAGATGCTGCGTACCTGTTCTAGACTAATTGTTATGCGTGATCTGCATGTAGTAGGAGAGTTGCAGGGAGAAGATATGACACAGGATAAAGTAATGTATACTATAGCGGGGGGAGTAAGCCAAAATGACCAACATCAGTACCAAACTTAATACCGACCGTTCAGCATCTGTTTTTAAAGCATTATTCAAGCATAGATTATTTATTTCTATAGCTTTTCTTGCATTTCTTTTGTTGATTAATATATTCATCAATCCAAGTTTTTTGAGAATTAGCTTGGGCAGAGACAGTATTGGTAATCTCGTTTTAATAGGGAATTTGATCAATATCCTAAATAACTCGACAGAGCTTGTTATTCTTTCGATAGGTATGACACTTGTTACTGCATGTACTAGAGGTCAGGACATCAGCGTAGGTGCTACAATTGCTATAGTTGGGGGAGTGATTATGAGAGTTCTGTGCGGGAACGAAACCCAACCAACAGAGTTGCAAGCACCAATTATTGTTGCACTTTTACTTGGTTGCCTTGCTGGTATGGCTTGCGGAGCCTTTAACGGTATTCTTGTTTCAAAATTTAATATACAACCTATGGTAGCAACGCTCATCCTCTTTACGGCCGGAAGGTCGATAGGTTCTATGGCAATGGGTGGACTTAAGCCTAAAGCTGTGGAGAGCTTTGGATATTACGGCAACTTTATTCCAGGATTTCCTATTCCAACACCAATACTTATTACCATTGTTGTTGTTATGGTAACATTTCTTATGTTGAAAAAAACCAACCTAGGTCTGTACACACAGGCTGTAGGTATCAATGATAAATCCTCAAGACTGAATGGTCTTAACCCAGCAATGATAAGGTTTTTGTCATTTATTATTTTGGGACTTTGTGTGGGTATCGCAGGCTTCATTCAGTCTAGCAGGGTACAGACAATAAATCCGTACACAATAGTACCAAGCATTGAAATGGATGTTATTTTGGCAGTAGCCCTAGGTGGTAATTCACTTGGCGGTGGCAAATTCAATATGACCGGTTCAATTATTGGAGCTTATACCATCCAGACCCTTACTTCAATGTTGACCACGCTAAATGTCAACACAAATGCTGTTCCAGTCTTTAAGGCCGTTATAATTATTATACTAGTAGCCATTCAAACACCGGCTATCAAAAGCTTCCTTTCTGAAAAAATACCATTATTCAGATTGAATGCAGGCGATGTAAAGGAGCGTGGATAGTATGTTATCATTGAAAAAAAATCAAGGTACAGACAATAAAACTGTTATTTCGAAGAAGCTTGGTCGTAAGGAGTCTCTGACTGATACAGCTTTCTTACTTACAATTACTATTTCACTGTTTATTGCTATATATATACTCTCCATTGCCTTCCTTGGAGATAAAGGTTTCAGCAAGGTTCAGATGTTCTTTAACCTCTTCAATGAAAACGCCGCACTGATTGTAATAGCCTGCGGACTTTCAATTGTTATGATAACAGGAAGTATTGATATTTCTGTAGGTGGATCTACAGCACTTATTTGCACAGCTTGTATAGTTTGCCTTAATAACTATGGCTTCAACTTTTTTACATCTCTTATTCTAGCTTTAGCAATCGGTATTACGTTTGGCGCGGTTCAAGGATTCCTTGTTGCGTATCTAGAGATGCAGCCCTTTATTGTTACTTTGGCAGGTATGTTCTTAGGTCGAGGTTTAGTTGCTCTGATAGAAGTCAATCAGATTCAGGTTAAAAATGCGGGATTTGAGATGTTGTCAGGTGCGAGAATAAAGATTCCCTTTTTAGGAGATGTCAATAGGAAGGGTGTTTTCATTCAATCAAATTTGGAATACGGCGTTATAGTAGCACTTATTATAGTCTTTTTGATGTTCTGGCTTCTAAAAAAGACAAATCTCGGACGCAGCTTTTACGCTGTAGGCGGAAATTCACAAAGTGCTCTGATGCTTGGAATAAACGTCAAGAAGACCAGATTTTATGCTCACTTACTTTGTGGTCTGCTTGCAGGTATCGGAGGGTTCTTATACCTTTTCCATACGCGTTCGGGCTCGGTTCAGCAGGCAACAGGACTTGAAATGGAAGCTATCGCTGCTTCTATTATTGGTGGAACACTGCTTACCGGTGGTGTAGGAAATATTTTTGGTACTCTATTCGGTGTATTAACAAGCGGAATCGTATTACTGGTTGTTACCGCAATAGGCAGCCAGGACCCGTGGTGGCCGCAGATTACAAGCGCGGCAATGCTCTGCTTCTTTATTGTACTTCAGAGTGTCATTTGTTCAAGAAAGAAGAAGTAACAAAATAGAAAATGTCTTCAATCTAGATTTTGCAAAGCACAAAACATTAAGCACTGTTATATAACACAAAAGGGCAAAGAAAATTATAAACAATAAATAATTTTCTTTGCCCTTACTCATGAATCATCAAGCTGTAGACTGAGTTGTTGATGAATTTGTTAGGATTTATATTACTCATGTTTTCTATATTTGATTATAGTTCACATCTAAAGATTTTTCAGAACAACATTCTCAAACTTAATTTCTTTGTCCTTAAAATCATTATTTCCGCATTTAGTTATTACTTCAATATAGTATTTTTAGTAATGCTGTCTATTGCAGGTTATGAAATTTATGTCTTGATGACTGAAATCATGAATGCAAACAAATAACTATCATGGCTTATGCAGGCTTCGTGACCTCTAAAACAACTGTTAATAGAATAACCAGTTGGCAGCAGAAGTAACTACCAGCTGGTTGGTAAAACCTTAGAATATGTCATTACTCAGAAAGATAAATCCTAGAACGTGATATTATAGCATCGGCTGCTGTCTCTGAAGTCATGTTTCCATCAAAGAATTTAGCAGTTTCCTCAATTATAATATTAAACAAAATTTCATCATTTGTAGTTTTATTAGAAACCTTTTTACAGATATCAATAAACTTTTCGATATACTCTTCTTTAGGATAACCAGCAGAAATAATAAGTGGCTTTTTATCTTTGCCATTTACCTGTGTGCCTATCTGAAACCCGTCATCTTTATAATTTCTCCATATTTCTAAAGACTTAGTATTTACAGGGAAACCACAATCCCATAATTGCTCGTTCTGAATTTCTGAGGATAAAAGTGTTTTTATAAACTGCTTTGAAAGCTCGGCTTGTTTTGTGGAAGCGTTAATTCCTATTTCTCCAATAGCTGTAAAGGAGTTTTCATAAGGTGTAAAGCTTCCTTTTATATAGTCCAACATACCCAAAATTAAAGCCGAGTTAGTTATGCTTAAAGGTTTTTCTATTACAATATCAACATTATCAGCTAAATCCAATGCACCAGGCTTGCCACTCCAGTCATCATCTTTTTTGTAAGCTGGTACACAGCCAGAAGCATCGCTCAGCTTTTTTATTTTTTCTAAAAATTCTGACAGCTCTTGCCTTTTGAAAAAGCCATCTTTATCAAGTAGTGTATTTAAATGTATAGGCAAAAATTGCTGTAACAAATCAGAGTAAGTAAGCTTACCAAAAAGAGTTGTATCATTATGACTATTTGAGTATTCAACCAAGCTGTCCAGTGTAGAGGAGGCATTTACTACTTCTGTTTTTCCAAAAACTGTAGGGATAATAAATCGTGTTGGAACTGAATAAATTTTATCATTTGTTTTATAGCTGTTTATAATGTTTGGCAGTAGCTCACTCGAGGTAAGCATAGGATTGATAACATCACTTATGTCCAAAAGACCTCCTTTTTCAATATATGAAGCTACTGGAAGCTCATCAAGTAGAATTAGGTCAGACCCTTTACCTGATAAAAGCTCGGTATTAAGTGCCTTAATATAATCAGTCTTGTTTGCGGCACTATCAGTCTTGCTCATTGCTACCCTGAGAGTTACTAATACATTTGGGTTATTACTCTGAAATACATTTATAGCCTGACGGACAATGGAGTTATCAGATAAAGAATAGATTGTAAGCTCGTTTTCAGGTTTAGTTGGAACTGTTTTGTCATAGGTATATTTCATTAGTTTAGTTGAGCTGTCTGCCCCATACAAAATGTAATATGTATTGTCATTACCCTGAATTAAACTGCGGTTCCAAATGGATGGCAGGCTAAGAGAGGTTAATGCACCGTCAACAACAGTTTCCCATACCTTTGCTTCCGGAGCTAAGAGATGTATGCCATCTGTATTACAAATAACTACAGAGTTATCTGCTGTCGCATATAAAGATGTGCCACCATGCATTTCAGGAGCATCAAGAGGGATTTCACTTAAAAGCTTATTTTCAGTATCATAGATTGATAACTTACTTGAACTGCTATTATAAATAGTTGTAAAAAAAGCATAGTTCTCACCTAGAGGAGTAAGAATGGATTCAAACCTTGAACCATTTTCGATAGTGGTAGAGTCGATTATCTTATAAGTGTTTTTATCATAAGTAACCAGATTGTTTGAATATTCGTAACTACATATAAGGTTACCATTTTTAAGAAGCTGAATATAGGAAATACTCTTATCCTTTGATTTTTCATCTGACCATCCTTCCAGACTAATAGCTTTTCCATCAGATTTAATCAAGTGTGGACAGGGTTTATCATTAACGTAATCAGTGTAGTAATAATACATTTCTTTGTTATTATCCATAACTATACCTGACAAATCAGAACCTGCTACAGTAATGTTTTCAAGCCAAGAAATACTGCTTTTTGTCCATTTTCCATCCCTGTCCATAGTATATTTGAAAACCCCTTTTTTAGTTCCACCACCGGTATATAAAACAGGATATCCGTCAGTACTTTTTTCCATCTGAAATATTGGATCATTACCAATGTCTGCCGGCATCTCTACAGCAGTTTCAACATAACGCCCCATTGCTGTGTTAGTTTTATTGCCAGTTTCACCGCTGCTTTTTATACTGGTTTCATTGCTTTTGCTGCATCCCGCTATACTAAGTACTAATATCGTAATAATTAATATAGCAGAAATACCTCTTTTGAAAATTCTCATAACAACCTCCCGTACAATATAATATACCTGCTTCAACAGGCTACAGTATTATTTTTACATATAAATCTCTAAAGAATCTTTATTAGTGGAGACAGCTTTATTTTTTTATTCAGGCTGCAACGAATAAAAAAGTGTAACTGTTCCCCTAAAAAATTAAGCTAATTTAGAGGATATTGTTTTATAATTATTATAAGATATATTAAGCATATTTAGTAATAATTGGAGGATTAATTTTATGCGTATTTTATTAATAGAGGATGACAAGGATTTATGCGAACTTGTAAGCAAACAATTAGATAATAAAGGTTTTACAACAGATATATGCAATGACGGTGAAGATGCTCTGTTTTATGCAAAACAGCAGGCATATGACGTAATAATTCTAGACAGAATGCTTCCAGGAAAGGATGGTCTGTCAATTATGGATGAAATCCGACACAATACTATTATCACTCCTGTTATAATGGTAACAGCTATGGATACAGTAAAAAATCGCATTGAAGGATTAGATGCAGGGGCAGATGACTATCTTGTAAAACCCTTTGCAATGGAAGAGTTGTTTGCTAGAATCAGGGCATTAGTTCGTCGCCCAGCTGCTATAGTACATAATGATTTATTATCCTTTTCAAATATCATTTTAGATGTTAATGAAAATATGCTGAAATCTGATACTACAAGCTGTATTTTGTCAAAAAGAGAAACAGATTTGCTTGCTTTTTTAATAATTAACAAAGAACAGACTCTAACACGTGAAACACTTCTTTCTCGCGTATGGGGAGTAGACTCATATGTAACTGATGGCAATCTAGATAATTTCATATTCTTTTTAAGGAAAAGTCTAAATACAGTGAAAAGTAAAGCTACTATTAAAACTATTCGTTCTGTAGGCTACAGACTGGAGGAATTAAATGTTACATCATTTTAAAAAGCGTTTAATATTGCTTTGCGGTATTACTACCAGTACTATTTTAACTATAATAGTAGGTTATATGTTCTTTTTTACATTACAGCAATCTGAACAGCATAACATAAGATTGTTTGAGCAGAACGCTGATATGATAATTGATAAAATAAGGTACGCTAATACCATTAGGCACAGCTGGCTATCACAAATGGAAGGCGAAAACCAATTAATTATATATATTGAGGATCAAGGCTATCCTTTAACCTACAAAGGAACAGCACAAGCGCCAGTAGATAGAACAGCACTAATTGAAGCTGCTAAGGCAAAAGCTAAGAAAACTGGAATGGATTTATCAATTAGTCCTATTTCAGCCTCTGTTGTAAGAAGTAGTATTTTTAGATTAGCAGGTATAAATGGTGAATATAGAGCAATGACAGTGATTATTCCGGTTAATCAGAAGTGGAGAAGTATAGTGCTGCTTCAATACCTTCCTGACAGGATATTAAAAATAGTGAAGCAGGCTTTATTGTTCCTGCTTATTGCTTTAACAGGCAATGGCTTACTGTTCTTGTTAAGTAGTATATTTATTGGAAAAGCAATAAAACCAGTTGAAGAAAATAATCAAAGACAGGCTGAATTCATTGCAGCAGCATCACATGAGCTTCGTTCCCCACTGGCAGTTATATCAGCAAGTATATCCTATTTCAAGAAGGATATAACAAAGGTGCAAAACTACCTTCCATTAATTGAAGGAGAATGTATACGTATGACAAGACTTATTGATGATATGCTTTTACTTGCATCTTCTGATGCAAAAATCTGGACACTGCAAAAAGAATTAATTGACACTGATACATTCTTAATAGAAGAATATGATTTGCTTTGTCCTTTTACAAATTCAAAACAGCAGTTGTTGTCGCTGGAACTACCTGAAAATCCGCTCTTTAAGATTTTTGCAGATAAGGAGCGTCTAAAACAGGTAGTTGCTATTTTGGTAGATAATGCTGTAAATTATTCACCACAAGGTGGAACAATAACTTTACGAGCATATAATCAAAAAAGTAATGTAGTAATTGAAGTTATCGACCATGGTATTGGGATCCCAGATGAATATAAAGATAAAATATTTGATCGCTTCTACCGTGTAGATAAGTCAAGAACAGATAAAAAGCACTTTGGTCTTGGACTTTGCATTGGGAAAGAATTGATTAATTTACATAAAGGTAAACTCTATGTAAAAGATACAGACGGTGGTGGTGCGACGTTTGTTATAAATCTTTAAGATTATTTAGAGATTCCTTTGCTAATATTACATTAAAAGCAAAGGGGAATGTTCAAATGACTAAAGCAATAAAAATTAAAATAAGAACAAAAGAAGAAATAATGGGTTGGCTTTTTTTGTTGCCTAGTCTAATAGGTGTATCGATTTTTATTTTACAGCCATTTATTGATGCTGTCCGTAGATCCTTCACAGAGTCGATGAGTGGAAAGTTTATAGCATTTCAAAACTATTCACTAGTACTCAGAAATGAAGCCTTTAAATTAGGGGCGGGAAACACAATAAAGTTTTTAATTGTATGTATTCCGTTATTATTACTGTGTTCAATGCTATTATCAAGTGTTTTGATTAATCAGAAAAAATACGGTTACTTTATAAAAACGTCATATTTAATACCAATGTCAATTCCAGTAGCATCAGTGGTACTTCTCTGGAAGGTTGTTTTCCACAAAAACGGATTACTTAATGGTATGCTGCATCAGTTTGGACTAACTAAAGTAGACTGGCTTAATACAAATAAAGTTTTTTACGTATTAGTATTCGGTTATATATGGAAAAATTGTGGCTATAATATGGTTTTGTGGTTGGCTGGACTAAACGGCATTTCAACTTCAATGTATGAGGCCGCTGCAATTGATGGTTGTAGTATGGTTAAAAAGCTTATTTATGTAACTTTACCAAATCTGCGTCAAACGTTTGTAACTGTCACCATTTTG
The DNA here is from genome assembly GCA_023441625.1 of Bacillota bacterium. Classification (GTDB taxonomy): domain Bacteria; phylum Bacillota; class Clostridia; order Acetivibrionales; family DSM-1351; genus Ruminiclostridium. The sequence continues at coordinate 11,011 of JAEZOA010000087.1, read as the reverse complement.
TCACTTATTAATTCCTTCAAGGTATTTAGAGAGGCATACCTTATTGCTGGAAACTATCCACATGACAGTATTTATATGCTTCAACATTTGTTTAATAACTGGTTTATCTCAATGGACGTACAAAAAATGTGTGCAGTAGCAGTTATGATGACATTAGTTATACTTGTTGTAATACTGTTTTTGCAATGGATTAGCGGTGATTACGACTAAAGGGGTGATTTCGCTGAGTAAAATTAAAATAAATTTAGTTACCATACTTATGATATCAATTTCTGCATTAGTCTGGATTCCTCTTTTCATGGTAATCACAGGTTCTTTTATGGGGAAAAGTGAGGTTACAGACAATTTAGCTGTGGTATTAAAAGAGGGTGATACCTTTGCTCATTGGTCAATCATTCCTAAGTATCCTACATTACAGCCATATTTTGAGCTCCTTCTGGATTCACCTCGGTTTTTTGTGATGTTCTGGAATTCTTGTAAACAGGTTTTTGCGTCACTTCTTATGCAATTACTTGTTGGGGTACCTGCAGCTTGGAGCTTTGCGAAATTAAAATTCAAAGGCAAAAAAATTATATTTACAATTTATATTATTTTAATGATTATGCCATTTCAGGTAACAATGGTTTCAAACTATTTGATGCTTAGTCGTCTGGATTTGATAGATACATATTGGGCAGTAATACTTCCGAATGCATTTTCAACATTTCCGGTTTTTATCATGACTAAATTTTTTAAAGATATTCCAGAGGTTTTAATAGAAGCAGCTAAAATAGATGGGGCGAATGAAATGAATACATTTATTTATATTGGTATCCCAATGGGAAAAGCTGGAATATTATCTGCGCTGGTGCTTGGTTTTTTGGAGTACTGGAACAGTATTGAACAGCCACTTGTATTTCTAAAGGATATCTCTCTTTGGCCGCTATCTTTGTATTTGCCTAGTATCGCAACTGACAATTTAGGCGTATCGTTTGTAGCATCTGTTATTATACTTTTACCAGCATTATTATTCTTCTTAGCAGGTCAAAAGCATCTGGAGCAAGGAATTGTGGCGTCAGGAATAAAAGAGTAGGAGTTTGAATATGTTTGAGTTTAAATTTAAAAAAATAACATCCACGCAGTTTGCAAAAAAATGGCTACTTGGCTTTTTTTCTATTATGCTTTTACTAACAATTATTTCTCGTATAGTTGATTCCTTGACTGTACCATTTGTGACTACAACTAATTGGAAAAGAGATGCTCTAAGTTTTACAATCGAGGGTAATGGAACAATATACTCAAATACTGAAATGTATTTAGAATTAGTTGAGCAAGTTCATATTGAAAAGCTTAATTCGCAATGTGGAACAAAGGTAAAAAAAGGAGATCCCTTGTTTACATATTCTAAAACTGATATTCAAGCTAAATATGATGAAAAAAGTGAAGAACTTAAAAAAGCTCAGCTAGAATTAGAAAAATTAAGGTTAAGTAATGAAAAGCAACAGGTGACATCTGATATTGATGATGATTTACAGAATGCTAAGAAAAGGGCAGAACTGGATTTGAAGGCTGCACAGTTAGAAATTGAGAATACTCAAAAAAGCTATGATAAGGCAGTAACCAAGGCAAATGAAAAGGCTGAGAAGCTGGCTGAAAATGATATCAATAACAAACAAAAGGAATATGAAACGGCTAGGAAAAACTATGAAGAAGTAGAGCTAACAAATAGCGAAGCAATATTAACTGCCCAAAGAGCAGTTGCTGATGCAAAGGACAAATTAGCCAACAGCTTAACTAAGGATGGAGATTTATATGACAAATATAAGCTTGAAATATCTAAAGCTGAAGAAGATGTTACTCGTGCAAAAAATGCCCTAACTTTAGTAAAAGCGAACTGGGAACGTACAATGAAAGAACTAATAGAGAAAATAAACGCTTTAGATCCTTCTGACCCAGCTTATGCTACAGCAAAAGAGAATTATGAAGAAAAGTTTGTTGAGAAAGAAACAGAAATATCACAATATGATGAAGCTTTATCAAGTGCAACTAATACTCTCAATATTTTGAAGAAGCAGTACCCTGAGTATACCGAAGGAGCAACTAGAAAGGCGTTAACTTATGCAGAAGAAGATCTAAAACATACGATAGAAAAATGTGATAAAACACTTACGGAAGCCAAAAAGACATTGGACAACGCAAGTGAAGAATTGAAAAAAGCAGGAAAGGAACCTTTTGATTATGATACAGAATTAAGTGGTGCTCTCCAAGCTATTAATTCAGCTAAAAAATCTGCTGAGACTGCTGACAGAGTATTGGAAGATACTAATTATGAATTGGAAAAATCAATAAAGGCTAAGGCGATTGAAGCCAATAATTTAAGAATACAAAATGAAATGGATGCTCTTGATGTTGAAATTTTAGATATGAATATTAAGAATCTGCAAAAAGAAGCAAATAAGCTAAAGAATATAATTAATAATGATGGTATAGTTACGGCTCCGGCCGATGGTACATTGGTAAAACTAACACTGGAAGAGGGAAAATACGCTGATGGTGCAATAGTTTCAATTGGAATAGATAAGTGTTGCTTTAAGGCTGTTATTTCTAAAGAGGATGCAAAACATCTTTCAGTAAAAGATGAAATTAATATAAAAGCAAGTCCTGAAACACAAAATGAGCAATTAGTAATAGATGCTATCAGTAGCGCAGATAAGGATGGCTCAGTTGAAATTACAGCTATATTGACCAGTGAAGACTATGCAGTTGGAACTGAAGCTACCTTTAAAGTACTTAAAAAATCTGAAACATATGATATGTGTGTACCAATACAGGCCATCAGGCAAGGTTTAAACAGCAAGTATATTCTGATTTGCAGTGAGAAAAATACAACCTTAGGTATGAGAGTTGTTGCTGAACGCATTAATATAGAGGTGTTAGACAAAAATGCTCTTACTGCTGCAATTAGAGGGACTATTAATAAAAAGGACAAAATTATTATAAGCAGCAACAGAAATATTGAAGAAGGGGATCGCATTAGGATAGATAGCGATGAATAAAAAATATATAAAATGGATGATACGCTTTATAATAATTACATTTCTAATACTGCTGTGGGCAAGTAGTATGTATGACTGTAGGATATTAAAAGAGCAGTATAATAAAGCAGTTAGTGTACGTATTCAAGGTGAAGGTATTTCTGAAAAGAGCCTAAGAACTGCCTTGAAAAACGAAGTACTAAAAAAAAGTCAGCTTTTAGAGTTAACTATGTGGAATCAAGTTAATAAAGTAGAAGTTATGTCAAAGGATTTGATGAACAAAGCTTCTGCAAAATTATATGAAGTAAGCGGTGATAGCAGTCAGGTGTGCCCAATGGAGTTTATAGCGGGAGCACGTGTTATTGATGGTGATTATAAGGGCTGTGTTATTGATGAAGAAACAGCCTACAGCTTATTTGGAACAAAATATGCTGTAGGAAATACCATTGTTGTTCAAAACAGGACCTATTATGTACGAGGTGTTATTAAAGCAAGTATTGAAATGCTTATAATACAAATCGAAGATGAACAGAACAAATACAATAATCTTGAATTTATTTGCAATGATATTGAAAAGGGCAATGAGCTTATAAATTATTTTTTCGTACAAAATGGTTTAGAAGCTAAATATATTATAATAGAAAGTGCATTTTACACTAAAATTGCCGAAATCATCAGCATTATTCCGGTATGTATTGTAGGAATTGTTTTATTAATGAAAAGCATAGTTGAGCTAAAAAAACAAAGGAAAAGCAGTTTAATTGTATTAATGTATATTTTTGCAGAAATATTTATTTTTATAGCTATTTTATGGATGCTAGGTTTAAAGCCATATTGGCCAGAACGTCTAATTCCATCAAAATGGTCAGACTTTAATTTTTGGGTTAATAAATATAATGATATTAAGGACTTTATTAAAGCTACTACATATATTATGCCTGTACCTAAAGATGTTATTTTACTGCAAGGCTTAAAAAAGGTTATTATTAGGAGCGTAATAATAGTTTTTTTATCGGACTTTCTCCGACGAGAAAGCGCCCATGCTTGTCGCACCTAAAATATTAGCCTGTAATCGGTCTGATTACAGGCTAAACTTAGCCCATCGTCAATCGTCAGGCGTATAATCTATTGTTTAAGTCTGAGGAATTCTCCTCCGTTTACTCGAATATTTCAGTGGACATTGTACCATAATAGTATTTTTCAGAAACTTTCCAACCATTTGAACAATCAATTGGAGATTTCAAATAAAACATAATATCTGATGATTTTAGAATTTCCTCCAAGTCCCCAGATAGCAAGTCATTATCAACTGAAGCGGAAACAATCTTGCCACATACAAGTACATGACCTTTGCCTAATTCTTTTGTCCATTCGAGCTTACATTCATAATGGGCGACGCATTCTTCAATCCTGCAAGCATTTGTTTTTAAACCTTCAATTGGTGTAAGACCACTTTCTATTACTTCATCAATATCCTCAGCATAATGCTGTGTAGTCTTAAATGCTTTGTCTCTTATCCTTTTAGGGAATAGATTTATGATAAATTCTCCGTTCTCTTTAATAAGCTTATATGTATCGGTATATTCCATGTCTTGAAAAATAAAATATGGGTTTGAACCTGGCCCAGCAGTTATCCCCCAGGAATTTAGTTGAGCGTTGTTCAATCCGTTTTTTTTCTTTGTTGTTACAATAAAAATCTGCATAGGGAAAGATATGATATTGTCAAGCCATCTTCCAACTTCAAATTGTCCGGGGAAATTTTCATTTAAGCCTTCAGGCGTTGTTACACTTAATTCTGTTTTCATTGATATCACTCTCCGTTAAATTCATTTTTGTAAAAGTGTTGTAAAAGTATTCAATCAAATTATCACTGCTTATTTGGAAGTTATTTAATTCAACAAATTTATATTCTTCTACTTTGCCTTTTTCCACATATCCCGTTAATATGGGATTGATAATCTTTTTAATAAGTATTTCAAGGTCACTATTTCTACCACTTGAATCGTAACCTATAACTGAACAATTTTTCATTTTTAATGGCACTTCCTCGTTATACAAAGTTTGAGCGAAATAACTCACGCTTGTTAATCTTTCTAGAAATGCAGATAACTTTGACGGAATTGGCGAATAGAGGGGACTAAACACGATAAAACCGTCTGACAGCTTAATTTTGTCAATTAAGTCATTAAATCCATCATTCAAATACTTAACGCAATGACCATTTCTACAATTTGCACAATGGACGCACGGTTTAAAGCTAACGTCTGAAAAAAGCACAGCATCGCCATTGTTGCAATCTGATAGTGCTTCTAATACTAAACTGCTTTTTCCATCTTTCCTGTGTGAACAGAGTAAAGTCACTATTTTATTCATTTTGTTCACCTTTGCCCCACGAGCCAATTTCTATCAAATTTCCTTCAGGGTCGGCAATAAATGACGAACGCATTCCCCATGGTTCGTTTCGTGGAGAGAATATCGGTTTAGCTCCTAATTTTACAACCCGTTCAAATTCTTTATCAACATCCGAAAATTTAGGTAAATCAATCGCTAATTCAAAAGTACCGTTCACTCCGTTTGGATAGGACACCTCAACACCTAAATACCCATCCAGTTCCTTTCTTTCATACATCATGAAACGAATACCTTCATGTTTAAATTCAACATCAGACCTGGTTTCGTCCCAATCCCTTAGAACATCCATGCCGATAACGTCTCTATAGAATGCTAACATTTGCTTTAAATCATTAACAAACAAACAGATGGCATCTAATCTAATACCCATAATTTGACCACACTCCAGTTTCTTTTTCAATTTTATTTCTTCTTAGTACATCCAACATCTTTAAATTCTCGACATTCCAAAAATCAAACCAATTGTCAATGGCATCACTATCAGGTGTTTTTTCCAATGTTTCAATGATTAATTTGCCCAACAAATCTGCATGGTCAAAAATTGATGAATCAAGTGGAAGCTTGTCCTCTGTTAATATTAATCCAAGTCCGAATGAAACAAGTGGTTCCCTTATTACGCTTGCCATATATCCCTGCTGCTGTACGACTGAAAAACTCAACACCGAACACCACTTCTTTTGTAGTGGAAATGCTCTTGCCGGGTTATTTCCAGTTACTATGGGCGAAATGCTAACTGACATAATCCTTTCAAGCAAGGCAGAGAGTTTTGACGGTATAGGGGCATAGTATGGGGATACGATAACTATTGCATCTGCCCATAGACAAATATCAAATAATTTGTTAAACCCGTCCTGCTGTTCACACCGTCTAAGCGAAGAACATTTGTAGCAAACGTTACAGAATGATAGACTGTAGTCTGCAAGTTCTACAATATTTACTTCTGATTGAGTTGATACCGATGCAACACAACTTTTAACTTTTTCTGCAACCTCAAAAGACAATCCTTGCTTTTTGTGAGAGCAGCAGATTACAAGTATTCTAAATGCCTTATCTCTCTTTAGATAATGAAGATCTTTAAGATAAGACAATTCACTTCTTAAATGTTCCCTTGCCCTCAATAAACGGTTTTTAACAGCATTCTCAGTTAAACCAAGCATTTTTGCAATGTCCGAGCATTTTTTGTCTTGCTCGTAAAACAAATTGAACACAATTCGATTATTTGCAGATAGCTTTTCTACTGCTGATTTAACATATTCACCGAGAAATCCTCCATCAACATTATTATAATCGTCTTGACTGTTGTTATCAGGCAATTCCAAGATGTTTTCAATGTACTCGAGATCAATCTTTTTCTTATGCTTTCTAAACCAGTCATATGCAGTATTTATTACAACTTTCCTAAACCAAGCATTAAATTTATTGGGCTCATTTAACTTTGGTAAATCCTGATAGAGCTTGATAAACGCTTCCTGCATTATATCTTTCAAGTCTTCTTCATTATTCGCTAAACGGCTGCACCATTTATATACCAGTGGATTGTATATATCCACCAGCTTGTCAAACCCCTCCTTTTGATACTTAGCACTTTCAATAATATTTTCTGTTATATTGTTCATAGAGCCTCCCGGGTGACTCATATATTAATAGGCGTTATTTTTAGTAAAAAGGTCACATATTTATATAATAATTTTTATTGCACTAAATCGCTTAGCGATGGCTCACTATGCTAAAGGCAATATTTTAATTTCAACCTGTAATATAATTTTACCATTTTTTCATTTTGGATAATATCAAAGAATGAAAGGTGGTCAAAATCTATGTTCCCTAAAGCTTTACCTGTTAAGTATATGGCTGAAGTACAGTTCGAAATGGAACTTAGCAGCTATTCCAGCAATACCATTAGGCATTATCTTTGCCATATCCGCAAATACTGTACATTTTTTAACAAGTCTGCTGATGAAGGTTGCAGGTTTTTCAAGATTAATAAGCAACAAACTTATAATAAAAAATGGCAATTTTAGCGCCTAATAATTCAACAAATAAAAATTTACCAAACCATTGTTTCAAGTTAAAAACCCAAATATAAATATGTCAATAAAAGGGGGAAAACCTTATGAAAAAGATATGTGTTATAACAGGTGGAGGTGCGGAATGGGTTTAGCTACTGCTAAAATTTTAGGTAAGGAAAACTATATAATAATTGCTGGAAGAACGCTAAAAAACTTGAAGTAGCCTTGGAAGAATTGAGGGCTGAAGGAATTGAAGCTGAATCTTTTGCCTGTGATATAGCCAACAGGGAGTCTGTAGACAAGCTGGCAACTCATGCTAGGAGTCTGGGAACAATATCATCAGTTATATACGCGGCTGGAATGTCTCCGAATATGGGTGATGCTAAAACTATTATGGAAGCTAATGCTCTTGGAACTATTAACATAAATGAGGCCTTTTACAATGTTATGGAAGAAGGATCCTGTATTATTAATGTATCCTCCATGTCAGCATATATGCTCCCTAAACTTATTTTACCAGATAGTAAATACAAATACAGTAGAACAGACAAAGTACTATTTATGAAGAAAATGATGACCAGAGTTAACCTTCTACCTAAAAAGCTAGATCATAGGTAGCATATGGTATTTCAAAGAACTTTGTAGTATGGTATTCAAAAACTGATGCTGCAAAGTTTGGACAGAAGGGAATTCGTGTAATTTCAGTGTCACCTGGATCTTTTGAGACTCCAATGGGTGAAATAGAAAAAGAGGGTATTGAAGGTCTGATAAAATATTGTGCAATAAAACGTCTTGGGCATGTTGAAGAAATTGCAAACTTGCTTGCATTTTGTTCAAGTGATAAGGCTGGTTATTTGACAGGTACTGATATACTGTGTGATGGAGGCTGTGTAGCCCCATATTGTGCTAATAAGTAATAAATTAAACATACACTCATGAAATAGACTGGCATATATATTATAAAAGGAATAGTGTTACGTTATAGATTATATAACTAATAACCTATTCCTTTTTTGACTATATAAAATAATATTCTATAATAATCTTCGTTTAGAAAAAATTCTGTTTCAAGAAGGATAATGGAAAAAGATAGCGAATTAAAAGGGACAAGAATGATGTAGAGAACCAGCAAGGAGAATCAAGTGCTACTCCAAAACAGAAAAAATTAGCAATTGGATTGAAAAAGACTTCTGCGGGAGTAAGTAAGGCTGACGTTGTACCCAAAGGTAAAAAAGAAATCAAAGGGGAGACAAGCAGTACAAAGGTGGGTAAGGATGTGCATAAAAATAGAGCGGATGCACGCCGGCAAAATGGGGATTATGATACTGTTAATGAGGCACTTAGAGACAAGGATGGAAACATTATAGAATTACCGAAACGTATAGATTCTAAGACAGGGCTTCCATCTAAGAAAACTCAGAAAGCAATCCCTGATGCTGTGAAAGGATCATCAAATGGCATAATTATAGATGATAAACCTTTTTGAAGACCGATTTCTAAAGATAAGCAAGAAATTAGAAGAAATATAGCGGCTTATGAAGTAAAATATGGTGAACCTCCTAAGAAAATAGTAATCGTAAGGTATGACCCAAAAACAGGTGGACCAGCTGGCACAGAGGATTTCGATCCTAATTACTTTAAAATAAAATAGGAGGACGTATTATGCAATACAAAGTATATAATGAACGTAATATTCAGGTGATTGTGACACAAGAACAACTAGAAGAAGCACAGGAGCAAAATGGTAAGAACTTATCTGTAGAGATTTTAGCAGCTATGAGCCAATCACTCAATCCTTGTTTTGCATCAAGGTTTTGTGAAGCACTTTACCATGAGAAACAAAGAGCTAGGATTGTGGCTATCTATGCACTTTTGAGCTTGCTTAATAGAAATAATTTGTTTGAACTTCGTAAAAAAGAGCAGAGTATTCCTGATCAGGAAATGAAAGTACAAATTAATGAAAAAGCAATTATTCAAGCTGTACTTTTGCGTCTTGAAGGAGGAGCTGAGGGTGTAAGAAGTGCGTTTTTTGGTTCGGATATTAACCCTTTGGTAAAAACTCTACTACTTTCCAATTATTCATGTAGTAATATGCCAATAACTAAGCAAGATGCCGAGTTTTTGATTTCTGCACTAGAGGCGTACGTCAATAAAAGTGAACTATGGTTACAAAAAATTAAGAATGACGAGTACCAAAATGACATAATAACATGCCTCGAAGGTCTTATGAGGGCTTCCGAAGCGGGATCTCTTTTTAAGGAAATTGATGCTGAATATATAGAGAAACTTAAACAAGCTAGTTTTCAAATATTGAAAATGAGAATTGATTCATATGCTAAAGAAATTATTGCAACATATGCTAAGGAACTGCCCCCAAAAATCGCATACAAGATGCTAGAACCCATTTTGGGGGGGAGTGCTAAAGGAGATGTACGTAAGGAACTAGAAAGAACGTTGAAAGTACTTCGTCAGGAGGAAGAGAAAAAGGAGTAGGTTTATGGAGCATAAAGCATTTATTTTTGATACACAAGCGTTTAAAGAAGAACTATATCCGATCATTATAAGTTCAGGGCTAGATAAAAATCCTATACCATTATATAAGTTTATTAATAATCACTTAGGAAAAGTGTTCTCCCCATATACCGGAATTTTGTTGGAGGCCGATTGGGAAAGTGAACTTGAAAACGGGGGGATACAGGAGCTGGCGGATTTTAGTATGACATGCTTTTATTCTCCTGATGATGATCGGGGTTTATCTTATTCTTGGGATTCTGTTTTAGAAGTGTTAAAAAATGTGTCGGAGAAATTAGATCCTAAATATTGTATCCTTGGAGAGTCTTTAGAAGCTGAATTATTTCTACTCGACCCAGGGGGTATGGGAACGGGGTTTGTTGAAGCCGAAGATGTGCCATTAATATATAAAATCTTAGTAGAGTCAAAAGATAAAGTGGTTACGAATGGGTTACCGTCACGCGAAGACATACTGTATGATATAAACATAACCGAGCTAATAGAAGCTTATGACGAACTGGTGCTATTATACAAAGATGCAACGGAGGCTAAGCGAGGATTACTAATGACTTTTTAATACTTATTTAATAATATGTACATAAAAGAATCAGGTCTTAATAGAGATACATTCTCTGTTGAGACCTTTCCTTTTTGTCCCCCGTAAAATCCACAGTTGTCAGTAATGACCACCTTGCACCCCCTTGTCAAATGAGGTAATTTTCATAATCCGACACAGATAGCGACTCAATTGCATAAAATCGGACTACCTATGGCAAATGCCTTTCAGCACGCATTGCGGGCTGATGTAATTCGAGAGGATGGTCGCAGTGCCTCGCTAAGGCGAGGCACAACGACCACCTCTCTTTATCCAGGTGTGTCCAGCTAAGCTGAACTTTTCTAGTTGGTGAAAGTCCAACCACGGTAATTGCCAAGAAGCTGTGTAGTGAGTCCCAGTGCGTCGCAGTAATGTGGGGTACCAAGCGGGATGATGACTCATTGTCATGAGTCGACAAAGATGCAGGTTGTAACATCAAGTGAACACTGCCGTATCGTGAAAGTATCTTG
>JAEZOA010000068.1 GCA_023441625.1 Bacillota bacterium | reverse complement strand
CCTCCAGCTTCCTTCGGATTCCTCGTCGCCGAGGACACCCTTGCTATTGGCTAACGGTTGGCACTATCAACCCCCGTATCGGACTTTCACCGACGGGAAAGCGCCCATGCTGGGCGCACATAAAAATATAGCCTTAGTATATGAATATACTAAGACTATAACTGACTTGATTCTTATTCTTTACTTGTTAGAGTCATATTAATTTAACTAGATTTTGAATCTTCATTGCAATTATTGTAAAGTTCTATTGTTTTATAAATGTTTTGCATTTTTAAATCTGTATCGGCAATATTATCAGCACACAGTTTTAGTTCTTCAGCAACAGATGGTGGAATTGAGTCAACTGTCTTATATTTCAATTGGTGCTCAAGACTAGCCCAAAAATCCATTGCAATTGTTCTTATTTGTATTTCAACAGGTACTATTTCCTTCCTATCAGAAAAGAATACAGGTACTTTAACAACTAAATGCAGACTGCGATATCCATTAGGTTTTGGATTTTTTATATAATCAGTTTCACGGATTACCGTTATATCATCCTGATTTGATAACATTTTTGCAATCATATAAATATCCTGGATATAGTAGCAAACTACTCGAATTCCTGCAATATCAGTCAAGTTTTGTTTTGCTGACGCTATGCTTATCTCAAGTTCTTTTCTGCTCAACTTTTCAAAAATACTCTCTAAGGTCTTAATACGACTTTGCATATTGTGAATAGGATTTCTCCTATGTATAAATTTAAATTCATCATCTAGTATTTCTAGCTTTGTACTTATCTCACGAGTCGCTGATTGATATAAATGCTGCATTTCAAAAAAACTTACCCTAATTCTTTCAACATCCTCACTTTCTAATATCTGTTCTAAGTCATTTAAAGATTTAATAGCAGCAATCTTTTTCATAATCATTATACTTTTTTCCTTCCACTCTAATTCATTTTGCTACACTTAATATAGCTCGTAAATATTTTACCAACTATCTATCGTTTGAACTATTAGTATTATACCATATGAACAATTACTTTTTATTGCAACTTTATAAATAAACTGTGAATATTTTAGCTATAACACTTGAGCTACTTATTTATGAGGGATATACTGCCAGATAAATTTCATTGTTAAAACCACTTTAATCACTTATAATTATTTATAACAGTATATTATGTAAACTTGTCTGAATGAACCTTTTTTACATAAAATTCAGGGGGGTCTGATTAATGAGATTATTGTTAAAAGCAGCATCAGTATTAATTGTAATAGCTATTATAGTTAATATAGCAGCCAGCTTCGTTATTTATAATCTTGCTATAGCTAGAATTCAGCAGGACTCCCTTATACAAAATATATCTCTTGAGCAAGCTGTTCCAGTAGGTGCTGAGGTTAGTTTAACAGCAGAAACTACTTCAATTACCCAATCCAGTGATCAAATAGACTGGTTTAATGAAAACACTTATGAAGAAGTTAGCATCACCTCCGTGGATGGCTTAACCCTTAAAGGATATTATCTTGATGCAAAAGTACCTACATCAAAAACTGTAATTCTGGCACATGGATATTCTTCAAAAGGGACATATATGGGCTCTTATGCTAAACTTTATTACGAAGAATTTGGTTATAATATTTTACTCCCTGATGATAGAGGTCATGGGAATAGTGAAGGTAATTTTACTGGTTTTGGATGGATAGATAGAATAGATTATTTAAAATGGATAGACTTCGTCATTAACAGACTTGGGCAAGACTCTCAGATTGTTCTCCACGGAGTTTCTATGGGAGGTGCGACAGTATTAATGACAAGTGGTGAAAATATTCCTGATAATATAAAAGCCATAATATCTGATTGTTCGTACACCTCAGTAAAGGATGAACTTGAGTACCAATTGAAAAAATTGTTTAATCTACCAGCTTTCCCACTGTTAACAACCACCAGTATTATAACCAAGCTCAGGGCAGGATACTTTTTTGGGGAAGCCTCAGCTCTGGAACAAGTGAATAAAACCGAAATTCCTATATTATTTATCCATGGAGATGAAGATGATTTTGTGCCCTTTCACATGGTTTTTCAGCTATATGAAGCCTGTAATAGCGAAAAGGACCTGCTAGTCATCCCAGCTGCTGGACATGGAACTGCTTATGAAACTGATCCCTTTTGCTATATGGATAAAGTAAGTGAATTCCTTGGAAAATATGTTAAGTGAATAATGTTATTCATCTTTAGTGGCAACAAGCATCTATTTAATCCATTATGTTTACTTCTTCAAGGACAAACGCTTCAATTTGATTAATAAAAATTCGGAGCCTAGCTGCTGTTTCACGAGTAATTTCGCCATCTTCATATAATAATTGAACTCTGTCCCTACCTAACTGAATGGAATTTAACTGAATCTCTCTTTTTTGTTTATCAAACTTCTCGTCCTCTACATGTTCTTGGTAAGGATATTGAAATCTTTGCAGCATTTCGTCATAATAAATAATGACAGCCAACGATGCCTCTTTGTTTTCATCATTTACTTGATTTTTAACAGCCTCAGATGCTGTGTATAATGTATGACATTTAACGTCCCGAAATGTTTTTAAATCAACAGTTTTATCAATAAAATCTTTTTTAGCGAATCTCTTCTGTACAAAATGCTTTAGAGTTGTAAAATTTGAAAATACAATATTAAATACTCTCATTTTCAAACGATTTGACAATAACATCTCTTTATGATTTAAAAGCTTTTGCATTTTATAGGCAATCTCAGCATCTATTTCTCCTTCTGCAAGCATATGGGAAATCTCCTGTTGCTCTGCTTTTAGTGCAATAAGATGAATCTTCATTTCTTCCTGGGATAGCTCCCCTAAACTATTGGCCTTTTTACTTTTACTTATGTCTTTTAAGACCTTACGATAGTCACTTATAACTGACATTACCGCAGCCCTATTATCATCATTTATATCAACTCTTAAAGCATGAAGGATATATCTTACCAGATTAATTTTTGCAATTTTTACTTTATCAGAGTTATGGAAAGCATCAGCTTTTTTGTCTGAAAATAAAGGTAAAAACACACTTGCCATAATCAATGTAAATATAATAACTCCTGCACAAATAAAAATAATCAAGTCCCGTTCGGGGAAAGGGCTTCCATCCTGTAGTACCAGAGGAATGGAAAAAGCACCAGCTAATGTAACTGCTCCTCTGACACCGGAAATAGACGTCAATATATATGCTTTTAGTGAAGACTTATGATACTTTCTAGCTTTCCTCATTAACAAGGAACCCTCAGAAAATAGTAATATCCAAAGAAAGCGTAAAAGAATCAGCGCACATGAAATCACTACAATATAGCCGATAACCTGATAATTATTAAAGGCCGCATTATTAAATATTACGTTTAACACATTAGGTATTTCAAAGCCTAGAATTACAAAAACCAAACCGTTAAGAATGTATATAATGACTGACCATGTACTTTGCGATACAATTTGCATCTTCATATTAACTGCTTCTGTCCTGTCCTTCTCAATAGCATGTACAATGCCTCCTGCTACAACTGCTAATATACCGGAAACACCTAAATGCTCTGCAACGAGATATATAACAAAAGGTGTGAGAATCTGGAGCAGCATATGCATGGTCACATCTTCCATTCCTAGTCGACGCAAAAGAAGGCGCAAATGAATTATTAAAAAAGCTAAAACTGCACCACATAATAAACCACCAATTGCAATTATAAAAAAGCTAACTGTGGCTTCCTGTATGGAAAAAACACCTGTGACAGTAGCTGCTATAGCAAATTTGAAGGCTACCAAGCCAGAAGCATCATTCATTAATGCTTCTCCCTCGAGCAGATGCATTATGTTTTTAGGTACATTGATTCTTCCTGCTAAAGCTCCAACTGCTACTGCATCAGTAGGGGATAATATTGCTGCTAATGCAAAAGCTACTGGTAACGGCATGGAAGGAATCATATAATTGATTAAATAACCTACGAGAAAAACCGTTGCAAACACTAAACCTAATGCAAGCAAAAGAATGGGAACTTTTAGATTCCATAATTCTTCTCTTTCAACACGTTTGCCATCATTAAACAAAAGCGGTGCAACAAATAGAACGAAGAATAATTCAGGTTCGAGCACAATGCTTAACTCTGGCTGAAAAGCTGCAAGAACTCCTCCTAGTGCCACCTGGAACAATGGTACCGGAATAAAAGGAATAAAATGATTAATAAAATTAGATACACCAATAACTAAAAGAGCAATAAATATAATGTAAAATGTCTCCACAAATTTTATCCTTTATGAATAAATTCTAATTCTTTATTTTATTATAACCTAACTAAGCATAATTCAGCAATGAAAATGATATTTCAATATTTTCACCAGCCTTTTACGTATTTAGAAATTGTACTTAGGCGGCATAAAAAAAGTCACACTTGCAGGAGTCATTCCAAGTCCTTTCCAATCTATATACCTTATAGTGTTACTCCAACCATCAAAAATCTGCACAAAGGTTATAGATTTTTTATTTCCCCCTGAAAATACTTTATATCCTATAACGCTGACAGTATGCCCCTCATAATCACCAAAAGTAATGTTCAAAAGCAATGGATTAAAATTATCTATATTACTTTTAATTATGCTGAGTTTCCGCAAATAAACATTATTCCCACTACCCTCGGTATATCCGAACTCTTTCCATGTATCTCGAACCATATTATCAATTTCCCATGGTGTATAAATAAACAAGTCTCTGAAAAGCCCTGATTTTTTCGGATGATATCCGTGTTTTACTCCTATTTCCCGTACTTTTTTATAAATTTTGTTTATATCTACAGGTATATTTACATAACCAATGTTGCTGTAATATTTCATAATTCTAGTAATTGAAGCCAGTGTACAATTATTGGCGTTTTCCTCAAGTTCTGACTGTTTAAAAGAGGGTATTCCCGGAATACATGCATTTTGTGACTCCATCCACCAAGCACCATATTTGGCACTAACATATTTTGTTATATCCTCTATTCCACCATAGCCGCTAAAATTACTGTCTTGACCATCAAAATTTCTATACATATAAATAACTCCAATTCAAATTTTTATATATTATTTTATTCCTGGAGTATAAATTATGTTAACTAAAAGGATAGTATGCTCTAAAATTATAGTTTAATAGCAATCAGGCAAACATTTGATTTATCTTGCTTCCAGTCTGTCATAAATATCTTACATTTTTATAGCGTAAATTTGTTAATATGTTAATATATGATTTTAGTTTTCTAGTAAAATTTATTGAACCTTTTCTATTTTTTTGTCTCTTATATAGATAAGGAGCTCCAAGGTCGATACACATAAATATGGAAGGGGATATTGAATGAAACATACAGAATTAATTAAAAAATGCCAACTATACAATATTGAAGCATTTAATGAGTTGTATATGCTATATGGACAGAAAGCTTTTCGGACTGCCTGTTTTATAGCAGGTAATAAGCAACTAGCTGAAGATATCGTACAGGAGGCATTTACCCAATGCTATTTTGAAATTAAAAATCTAAAAGACCCAGACCTTTTTAACAGCTGGTTTTATAGCATTCTGATTAGAATTGGTTGGAGAATGTCAGGTAAGTGTAAAAAAGTGCAACAAAATGAAACTAGCATTTTAGAAATTGAATTATTTAAATCACATGAAAACACCGAGGACTTAGTGGTACAAATAGAAATTCATGAAAAAGTAAATGAAGCTCTACAAACATTAAATATTAAACTAAGAACTACAATAATCCTTCACTATTATAATCAGCTTTCCATTAAAGAAATATCACAAATAATGGATTGCTTCCAAGGAACAGTAAAATCCAGATTGCACACTGCTAGGAAGCTAATTGGTAAGACTCTAGAAAAGTATATGAGTACTGATTATTCCGATAGTAAAATTTATAAAAAGGAGTGTTTGAATAATGAATAATAATGACATAGATAAAATAATTGAAGATTCGTTAAACATGAGTCTAAATAACTATCAACTTAGGGACGAGGTTTTGACAAAAGTAAAAGATAACTTAAGCAATTATGAAAAGAGAGACCAGCATAAAATAGTAAAATTGCGTTTAAGCCGAACTAATTCTTTTAAACCTGTAGTAAGCTTAATGTGTGGGTTAATTGTATTTTGTTGCTTATCTCTTTTGTTTTTTCCTCAAGCAAGAGTCTTTGCTTCAAATACTATAAATAAAATAAAAACTATTTTTGTTATTGATGATAATGGTAAAATTTTCGAAGTAGGACAGGATATAGCACTACTAAATGACGGTTACAATATGCCGACAGATTTAAGTAATAGTGATATTGCCAAAAAAGTTGGGTTTACTATTGTTATTCCAAGTGCGCTACCCAATGGGTTCAACCTATTAAGTAAAAATATAGGATTGTTTTTAGGAAAAGATATCAGCTATGAAACAAATAATAAAATTAGTGTAGTATGTCAAAAAGCAATTCTTGATGATACTGAATTAGAAAAGTTGAAAGAATACAACCCCTTAAGATTTGCAGGTGGAATATATTCTAGTTCAGAAGGTGACATAGCTATATGTGCATTTAAAGCAGCTGAAAGATACGATGAAGTTGTTGAATATGTAAGTAAATCAAAATGTAAATATGAAAAGTTTAAAATGGGAGATATAGAAGGAGTTTGGTTAGAACAAAAAAGACCTGTGTACCCTAATGGTGATATGACTCAAAAGCCTGTAGAGGTTATTAATACTTATGATATGTTTTTGGTATCAAACGATTTATTGTATTTTATGAGTACTAGCGCTAATATGTCTACAAATAGATGCAGTTTATCTCCTGAAATAGGGACAAAAATTGCAGAATCATTTATGGCAGTCCAAAAGTGACATTATATCTAATAGGCAATACATTTATAATGTTTGGCTAAGCAAAAAGAAAATGCACAAATAACCCATTGAGGGGCTTGTGCATTTTTTTATATTAAAAAATATCTTTTAGAAACAGTTATAAAGTCCAGGAGGTCTAATTATAAATGTGATTAATCATGGACTTTTTTGTAAATATCTTACTGACAGGCTAACCTTATTCACTAATATTAATACGGTAAAACCGATTGCACTTCCAATTAATCCTCCAGTAATATCTGCAATAATAAATTCTTTTCGCAAACCTAAATCAATGCAAAGAAATATCCCTATGAACGGGCTCAGCAATAGAGATGCTAATACAGTATTTCTCACTTTCCCAGCTTTCTTTAATAATATTGGGAGAAAAAAACCAAATGGTATAAATAATGATATAGATACCATTAGAAACAAAATAAAAATATTCAAATTTCTGCTCATAAAATCAGCAGACATAAATATACTTGGCACAGGGATATCTCTACCTGCCACAAACAATAATACAGTAAAAATTATGCCAAACATTATGTTAGGAATACTCCTATAGTTATGTAAATTATGAGAAAGCTTAATTTTCAATTTATTGCTGTCACCAAAGCTCTTGATGGCTTTTTCTACCGCTTCTTCATCTGCTAACCCATTGTTAATATAATCTCGTTTTAACATTTCGAGATGGTCTCTATATTCATCAGCCATTTCATTTTTCTTATTTTTACTAACACTTAAATTTCCTATTATTGAACTGATATAGTCATCAAATTCGCGCATAAAAAACCCTCCCTGCAAGCCTTAATCAAATTATTTAGTTGTTCCCACTCGTTTAATTTTACTGACAACTCCTTCTTTCCTACTTCAGTAATACTATAATACTTACGCCTTCCTCCAGTTTCAGAGTTCCCCCAATACGAGGTAATAAACTTTTGCTTTTCCAATCGTTGAAGAGCAGGGTATAATGTCCCTTCACCCATAGAATATAAATCATTGCTTTTCTCTTTTAATCTTTTAGCCATTTCATAACCATATATATCTCCCTTTTCAATTAATGAAAGCAAAAGAATTTCAATACTACCCTTCATCATTTCTTTATTCACAATTTCACCGCCTTTAATTTGTTCAAATACATTGTAGCACTATTTACATCGTATTACAATGTATTATATAAAATTATTTACTCAACTCTATGAGGAGCATATCTGATTAGTTTGTATTTATTATGCAAATTATACTAATAATATAATTGACATATTCTTAATATTCCTGGCCTGGAGGATAACAATGCCAACAAGACATTTAAATGAACCCATATTATATAAGGGCAGAAAGAAAAAAAGAAAATATTTTGAAGGATGGTATTTTAAACAAATATCTTCAGATTTTAAAAATTCAATTAGTATTATCCCTGGAATAACTAAAAGCGCCTCTTCCTCACATGCATTTATACAAACAATTATTGGCATAAATACCCATTCTGGTGCAAAACATGAAACACACTACCACCAATTTTTAATTGAAGATTTTAAATATACTGATAGTCCATTTAGTTTGAAAATAGGTCAAAACACATTTGCATGTGATGGAATATCCCTTAATCTGTCTAATAATAAGTATTCTGTTGAAGGAAAAGTTAGTTTTTCAAAATTTACTAAGATAAAAACAAATATACTTTTTCCAAACATTATGGGGTATTATGCCTATTTCCCCTTTATGGAATGTAATCATGGAATAATCAGTATGGGTCACAATCTAAAAGGGTCTCTGAATTTGAATGGAGGATTGATAGACTTTAACCATGGCAAGGGCTATATAGAAAAGGATTGGGGAACTTCTTTTCCCAAAGAGTATGTTTGGTTACAATGCAATACTTTTAAGGGTTCTGATGCAAGCGTCATGTGTTCCATTGCTAATATTCCATTTATGGGTATGTCATTTCAAGGTTTTATTTGCAATCTTAGTCTTGATGGCAAAGAATACAGATTTGCCAGTTACAATCATAGTAAGCTGTTAAAACTAAATTATACTGATGATATTATTGATATTACATTGATAAAGGGAAATCTTAAACTGGAGGTAAGCGCAAAAATGTATGAGAGAGGAGTATTAAAAGCACCTAAAAATGGAGTCATGGATAATTCAATCAAGGAAGGACTCAATGGAGTTGTGAATGTCAAGCTTATTAAAACATCTGGAGAGAAGCTATTTGACGGAGTGGGTAATTCCTGTGGAATTGAATTAGTTAAACGCTTACAGGAGGTTAAAGCACTCCAAGAATAGTGCTTTTTGCACCAAATACTAAACTTGATATCCCTGTTATCTTACAATATAATTAATTAGATGGATATGAAACATGATATGATTGCTAGTTACTTGCTGATGTTAAAGGAGAATATTGACTATGTCTGATACAATACATAATGAATTAGACCCTTATTTTGAAATAATGGGGCTGCTTTATGTCAGTTACAATTTTGATGAAGTAAAACAGTTAACTAAGAATGCTCTCTCAGACTTAGGTTTTGATGGAGAGCGATTTTACTCTCAAAATTTAAAAGCTTTTGATAAATATGTACAGTCATTTCTGAAATATAGAGTGTCGAGTCCAAGCGACGATCTCTTTTTTGGCGAAACAGACTCAAATTATTTCCTTATACTTTTGTATTTGATAAATGATAATAAATGCTATCTTTCTTCAGTTGATGCTTTAACCGATGAACAAATCAACCATCAGATAATTCAAATTTGCAGGGCTGTTTTCGATAATGATAACCAAGCTGATAGCATTGAAACTTTGGAGGATATAATTATCTTTCTAGAGAAAAGCAAATTTGAAGGAAATGCTAAATGGAAATTAATGCGCATCATGCAGCAACCAAAAGAACATTTACTACAATTAATTAATTCAATAAATATAAATATAGATTCCTATAAAAAAGCCGAAAGCGAAATCAAGAAACCATTAATGAAGCTGCTTAATCAATACAATGTATCGATTAATAATCATAGTGACAAAATGTTTTTTGAAATTAAGAACAAGTTCAATCAGGATTGCGAAATTTTTCCGACTATGATATTTCCTGTAACTCAGATGATTTTTGAAAAGTCCTGTTATTACGGTCTTTTCTGCAAAATGGTCGTTCAAGACAGGAATCCCAGTCTGCACTCAAAGGAGTCATTGCTACTAAAACTGAAAGCTTTGAGCGATAGCAGCAAGCTAGAAATCATTACATCGTTGAAAGTCAGCCCCAAATACAATCTGGAAATAGCCCAGCAATTAGGACTAACAGCGGCCACAATGTCACATCACATGAATGTTTTGTTAATTTGTGGCTTTGTGAATGTTGAAAAAAAAGATGGTAAGGTATATTATCATTTAAAAGAAGAAAATATAAAAGCTATGATTGAAGAACTTGAAGCAACGCTGTTATAAACGTTCGCCCATGCTGGGCGAACGTTTATAACTCCCGACGTTATGTCGGGAATTTTTTTTAGTTTCAATTAGATATTTGTCTAACACAGTTGACTTATATCTCATTTTAAATTATGATAATAATCAAATATATTAGATAATTATAATACATATGGAGGTTGGATTATGAATCAATATTTAAAGGAAAATAAACTATTGTTAGTCATTACAGTATTCTTTAATGTGATAAGCTCGGCAGCAGTTGTATTTATTGCAATACTCCTTCAAAGAATTACTGATGTTGCTATAAGTGGCGATTTGTCCGCTTTTAAGAAAACTCTTTTAACTTCTGTTATATTTATTTTGCTTATAGGTATTCTCAGCTATATTTATTCCTTATGCAGTAAAAGGTTTATTAGAAACTTGACAAAAATGCTGCGTCAAAATGTATTTCACGGAATATTCCGTAGAAATGTTCAGGACTTCACCAGTGTCAACACTGCTGATTACATCTCTGCTTTCACCAACGACATTAAGATGATAGAGGATAACTACATAGTTCCCTTACTAGAGACATTACAGAATATTGTGATTTTCCTTGTAACGCTAGTTGTGCTGTTCATAATAAGTCCCCTCATTGCCGTATGTCTTATTGTATGTGTAATCGTTATGTTAACACTTCCCTCCTTATTAGGAAGGGTCTTGCAGACAAGACAGGAAGCGCTGTCAAAGCAATTGTCATTTTTTACTTCTAAATTAAAGGACCTTTTTTCAGGCTATGAAGTAATCAAAGCCTATCAAATGGGTAAACATATAAAAAAGGAATTTGAAAATGAGAATAATAAAACTGTCAATGCCAAATATCATGCAGATAAACTATTTGCACTTAATGAAAGTATTTCTGGCATTCTGGCATTTCTTACTCAGTTTTCAGGATTATTTATTGGAGCTTACTTGATAATTATTGGCGATATAACTCCAGGAACCTTGCTTGCGCTGATTCAGCTATCTAGTACATTTGTAAGCCCAATTATGGTAATGATGCAAAACATACCTAAAATTAAGGGCATAAAACCTGTTATAAAACGAATGCACGATATGGCAGATTATGTAGACACATCATTTACAGGAACATTGTCACCCTCTTTTACCGAAAGTATTGTTGTTGAAGATCTATCATTTTCCTATAATGAAAACCAACCAGTTTTGAGGAACATAAACCTCACCATTCACAAAAACAAAAAATATGCTATTGTCGGCCATAGTGGATGCGGAAAAACAACCTTAATAAAGCTGTTAACAGGGAATTATTCCTCGTATGATGGTAGCATTGCTTATGATGGTTCAGATTTTCATAATTTAAACATGGAACAACTGCATCAAATGTATTCTATTATTCATCAAAACATTTATATGTTTGATGACTCCATCAAACAAAATATTTGCTTACATGAGACCTTTACAACTCAGGAATTGGAGGTTGCTTTGAAAACAAGCGGAGTTTCGCAGTTCTTGACACATACACAAAATGGTCTGTTGTCTCCTGTAGGAGAAAACGGGTTAAATTTATCTGGCGGTCAGCGCCAAAGAGTTGCCGTTGCAAGAGCATTGATTCGCAAAAAGCCGATTCTTATATTGGATGAGGGGACATCTGCTATAGACATGCAAACTGCCTATGATATTGAAAGCAAGCTGCTTGCAATCGATAATCTTACATTGATTACAATAACCCACAATTTAAGTGAGGATTTACTTGGATTATACGATCAGATTATTTATATGGAAAATGGGTCTGTTATAGAAACAGGGACTCTAAAAGAGCTGCTTTCTGAACAAACTAGATTTTATCATTTCTTTACCCTGCAAAAATAAATGACAGAAAATAAACTAAGGTATTGTCACAATAGTATGAGTGCCCATCAAACAGTATTTTCAACAGTTTGCCCTCTGCATATATACTTCAATTGGGCACCATTTATATTATCTGGTATTAAAAAGGCATTCTTTACATCAGGGAATGGACGAGTATCATACAATTTATAGCAAGCATCCTCTGTTATTGCAATATCACTAAACTGAATTGGTAGCCCCGCAGACCCAAAAAAGCTGCTACCATCTTGAATTTGATAATGGATATGAGGCTCGCTGCTATTCCCTGAATTACCGCACCTGGCAATGATCTCACCCTGCTTTACTTTTTGTC
>JAEZOA010000066.1 GCA_023441625.1 Bacillota bacterium | reverse complement strand
TTCAATAGCATGAAATTAAGTTATCAAGGAACCAAAATATTTTTCCAGTTAGTTTGTTAAATTAATGTGAGGTTTATAACTGGAAATTAAGTAACTTAAACCTTACAAAACTTATTATACGAGGAGTTGTACAAATGTTTAAACATGATAAAGCACTTCTTCAAGAAGTCAAAGTTGATGGTCCTAACCCAGCTTATGCTGCTATGATGCAAGAACAGTTGGGTGGACCACATGGAGAACTAAAAGCAGCAATGCAATATCTTTCACAAAGTTTCCGTATAAAGGATCCTCAGATAAAAGATTTGTTTATGGATATTGCCGCAGAGGAGTTGAGCCATATGGAAATGGTGGCGACAACTGTAAATTTGTTAAACGGTCATGTTCTTGATGCTAATAATGCAACAATAGGAAACATTCAAGCACATGTTTCCACAGGTCTTACTCCAGCATTGACGAATGCATCAGGACAATATTGGACAGCCGCTTATATTGAGGAAACTGGTGACCTGGCTGCAGATATTCTATCAAACATTGCTGCAGAACAGCGTGCAAAAGTTGTTTACCAATACCTTTACAGGCAAATAAATGATAAAAGCGTAAGGCAAACTATTGATTTCCTTTTAAACCGTGAGGAAGCGCATAACACAATGTTTAGAGAGGCCTTCAATAGAATTCAGGATACAGGCTCATTAAAAGATTGGGGTATAACTAAGGACTCAAAGTTATATTTCAACCTCTCTACACCAGGGGATCAATTTTTTAATGCTAATAATCCAAACCCTACAAGCTTTAATCAGCCAAACGCAGGTGGACCAACAAACTAAGTATATAACCATTTCCTATTTTATAAACAATAAAATGCAATTATATAAAGTGGCCCCAAGACTAATGCTAAGGCTATATAATTTTTAAGACACTGTTTAGGACTGAATTCTTATTGCACAGAACTCAGTCCTTTTAATAGAATTCTTGATATATATTTTTAAATTACTTATTGATGTAAATATTCTAAATCAGAGGTACATTGGTTGGTATAAGCTTGAGATGGGTTCAAGTTTTGATATAACAAATAAATTACTCTTTGATTAACAGCTACTCCTTATCATCTGGAACATAATTATGGTCAACTGTGATTACTGAATGATATGTGTTGTCAATTTTATAAATTTCATCTGATATGAGCCTGATTAGCTCTTCATCACACCATCTAGAATCATAAGAAACCACAACATCAAAAATTAAATTTGAATGGCTTACTCCCCATACCACTCGAAAATCATGCATGCTGATTTGAGGTGAAATTTGCCTAATTATTCTTCCTACCTCAGCTTTAAGCTCGTTCGTTTTAGTATCACTAGTTACAACAGGGTCAAGATGAATCACCAAGTGGATACCTTGTTCTTTTAAAAAGTCCCGTTCAATATTGTCTATAATATCATGACTTACCATAATATCCTGCTCTGCAGGCACCTCACAATGCACTGAAGCAAAGCATTTAGCTGCACCATAACTATGTACTGTTAAGTCGTGGAGACCAATAATGTTGTCATAACTTAGTATTTTATTATAGATGCCTTCCACCATATCCTTAGTTGGTGCAGTTCCAAGCAAAGGGCTTATTGTTTCCATGATTAACTTAACTCCACTTACCAATATGAGTATGGCAACAATAAAACCCATATATCCATCTAAATTAAAACCAGTCAAGCGAGTGGCAACTGTGGACAACAATACACCCGAGGTAGCAAGAATGTCATTTCTGCTGTCAACAGAAGTTGCAATAAGTGTCATTGAGTCAATTATTTTACCAATCTTACGATAAAAATAACACTGCCAAAGTTTAATCAGAATTGCAATTATCAATATTATAATTGTAATAATACTAAACTGAGCAGTTTCAGGCTGGATTATTTTATTAAAAGAGCTTTTAATCAGTTGTAAGCCTAAGAACAATATAATAAAGGATACAATTAGTCCAGAGACATATTCCATACGCGCATGTCCGTATGGATGCTTAGCATCTGCTGGCTTTCCAGAAATTTTAAAGCCCACTAGCGTAATAAGCGATGAAAAGGAGTCAGAAAGGTTATTTACAGCGTCTGCCATAATAGAAATACTATTAAATATCACTCCTACCGTAATCTTTATAAGGAAAAGCAGTAGGTTAGATGCAATACCAACAATACTAGCTAAATTACCGTAATTACCCCTCACTTTAAAGTCTGATGTATTTTTATAATCTTTTATCAGCATTTTAATTAAAAAGCTTGTCATAACAAAGCCTACTTTCATAAAATAATGAGCCATTATCAGTTTAATAGTTATTTAAACTGACTTATTCAATTGGTAGAAAATTTATGTCTTTTTCTTCATACCATACTTGTTTTCCACCAGCAAATATAACTAAAACTTTTCCCTGTTCTCTCTTTTCAATCATTCCTTGTTGGTCCATATCTTCAATATATTCACCATATCCATCTGGAAATTGTCCTTTTGTTCCTTTATGAATTATTATATTCCCTGTTATTAGCTTTTGATTTTCCTTGGTGTATTTCTGTGTATCCGACTCTTTAATCCAACCATAACAATTTGAAGGTGTATCATATACCGGTATATTTACAAACAACCAAATATTATCTGGTGTAGTATAACCTGCGAGTATGACTTCAACTAATGAATTTTGTAAAATGCTTGATGCAATAGGGCTATTCTCATCAGGCATCCATAAAATAGATTTATTTTCTCCTACAAACACATACTTCTGTTGGTAACCAATATAGCTCAAACCTATTGGTTTATTAGAATTATTCAGTTGCTCTTTATATTGATTATTTTCATCATTTAGCTTCTTAATTTCTTCGTTTTTATTTATTATAGCATTATTTAATTCAATTATTCTTTCTTCAGAGGATGAATAAGAACTTTGGTATGAGGTAGAAACTTGAGAATTCAAGTCATTGCTACTACAACTCGTTAATATTAAAAATCCTATTAAAATAAAACAAAGCTTTTTAAGCATTTAATGAACACATCCTTTTAGTTTAAAACAGAATGATTATATATGTCTATTCTATAAGAAATATTTTCCTTTATTGATAGCTTTATATAGTACACAATTCAATTATTATACCATAATTTAGCAATTAAGACAATTGCATTTAATTTTAGCTGACAAAATCATATGAAGCTAAATCATAACTCAAATCATATGAAGTTAAAACACAGTTAGAAGTATGATGTTTCTTTAAGGACCTGCTGGCTAACTAACAAAAACAATTTCATTGCCAATTATGTAAAATTTAAAGCTTGATCAATGCTATATTGGCTATCAGCAAGAATAGTTTTCCTTTTTAATATAGTATTTTCGTATCCTTGGTAATTGAAACTCGAGCCAAGCCCACCTTTGTATACTTAACACCTAAATGTTAATTTTTACAGCTATACTAAGTTTCTCAGTGGCATCACTATAAATGTGGTTTATATAGATTTTCTCAACCTATGGAAATATGACCTGAACAGGGTTGGAATTTTGTTTTGTTGTTCCATCTCCTAATTGTCCGAATTCATTGTTACCCCAACTCCACAATGTACCGTCTTCCTTAAGAACAAGAATATGACTTAGTGAACTAGAAACTAATTTAGCTTTATCTATTCCCTTAACCTCATATGGTTGTTCTGGACCTACCCTGCCAACTGATGTATTAAATGTATTACCAAGAATGAATAGTTTATTTTCTTGGTTAATAAAAGAACATGTGCTCAAGCTTATAGAAGTTGACTTAACTTTACCCAAATTCTTGATTTGATAAGGTATCCATTTTGGAGTTGTATCAGTCTTTTTTTGACCCAAACCAAAATCCCAGCTTCCAAGGAGCATTGGAATACCATCATCTGTAACTATTGAGGAATATAAACTAAAATCATTTAATAACTCGGAATCAGCTGTTTGAATATCACTAATGTTTTTTAAATTCTCTATCTTAACTGCTGAAATATCCGAAGCTTCATCGATGGATTTTTCGTTCATTAGTTCATTAAAGTTGTTGCCGAACCCCCAAATAGTGCCATCTTCTTTTTGCACATATACTACACCAAAACTAGCCCAAACCTTTTGAATATTAGTTAATCCCTGTATCTTAATAGGTTTTGGTATTTTTTTTATATTAAAAACATATGTATCAAACATACTACCCCAAATCCAGATTGTTCCACTTTCATCAAGGACTAAATAATAAAAACCACCTTTAAATATTGCTTTTGCTTTTGGAATACCTTCAACTATTGTGGGAATCGTATTATTTTGACCCCAAGTCCATACTTCACCATTATTTTTAAGTGCAAGTGCACTGACATTACCTGCAGAAATATCCTTAATATCACTTAAGGCTTTCACTTTTACAGGTGAACTTCTAAAGTCAGTTGTTCCATCACCAAGCTGTCCATTGTCATTTAGACCCCATGCCCAAACAGAACCGTCACTTTTTAAAGCATATGTAGCGTAATAAGTTGGTACTACTTTATTTATATCTGATAATTCTTGTATTTTATTAGGTTTAGACTCAAATTCAGAAGATGTCTCGTAACCAAGCATACAATTATAATTTTCATTATTTTTGTTGCTTTTTGATGAAACATTAGTACCCCATGTCCATACAGTACCATCTGATTTGAGCATAATAGAACGTCCTTCACAGGCAAAAATTTGTGGCGTCATTTCTATATTGTTTTCAGTATTATTTTTAATGTTAGTTTCAGTTTTCGTTTCCATTTGAGAACAAGAACAAAATAAAATTATAAACACAATTAAAATCAAAGAAATCAGTTTTCTCATAATACCCCTCGTGATTACTATTATTTTACACACATACACAATATTAGCATATTTGTATTATGGCTATCAACAAAAAAATAATATTCACTGACTTCTGATACTGCATTAGCTTTGGGTCATAATTCGCTAACACTTTTTATTTCGTATTAACAGCTTCTTGCTCCAGTTTGCAGTTATTCTCTAACATATAACATATTACCTCATCAAATTGACTGCCTTTAAGCTCGTTATCTTTCAATTTCAAAAGTCTGTCACGGTCGTTTTCAGTAAGCTTTTTAGCGTATTTCATATATTCTTTTAATGTCTTCAAATCCATTTTGTAAGGTTGAAAGTCTACACCTGTTTGATATCTTAAGTGTTCTAATATATAAAATCCGCCAGCATCAATATCACCAAAATGATAAAAGAGTATATCCGGATTTTGCTGATATATTTTTTTAATAAACTCTCGTCTAACAGTGTTATGATAGCCACCAAGGTAAATTACAAACATATCCTTATCCTTGAAGGTGTGAAAGCTAGTTAAATTCTCAATCGTTATAACAGCCTTACCAGTAACCTTAATTTTATCAATATCTGACAACATGGCGGATGAGATTGCGATATCGCCACTAAGCTTTGACAAATCCAGGTTTTGCCTATTTAGAGATAGACTGCCCGCACCTTTAAAATTAACATAGGTAGGGTTTTTAATAATATTTAAATTACCTAAAATATGTTCTTTCTCAGCGAAATCACCATATTCGTTTAGTAGATTGATAACCTTTGAGCTTATTGAATCAAAAGTCTTTGAGTCCTTAAATATTCTGACCGAAAAATCTCTGAAAAAGGTTTCAGTATCAACCTTTAACAATTCATCGACAGCTATCATAATATTTTCAAGTTCAACTAAATCATCATTAAAGAATTGTATAGGCTTGTTTGACAAAATTCTATCACACTGTGTTTCACAATATCGCTTTAGTATTACATTTTTGCCCTTATACTTTTCCAGTAGCATTAGCAAGGTTGAATTAACATCCTTTTTCGGTATTCTGCCAACATATTCGTACACCTGTTCTAAATTATCTAAGTTCAACATAGCATCCTTGTACACATTGGCAGAGCTTGCTTTTGCTTTTACAAACTGCTTTCTTACTAAAATGTCAACACTCTCATTTACACCATGAAACACCTCGAAATTTGAGTGATCAGCATATTTAGGAAAGAGTGAAGAAATCTTAACAAGGAACTTCTGATTTACCTTATTTTGACCAGTAAAGCTCTTACTTTTTTCATATTTGTCTAATAGTTTGTTTATAATTATCCCTTCATATTTGCTTATCATAGGTCATATTCCTCTATTATGCTTGTAGTTCCATCTCTCATTGCCATTAAAATAGTATCAACCTTCTCCCCTATTATCTCAATTTTAGCTGGTGGAGTGGCCAATATTATTTGGAAGTTTTGACTGTTAAAGAAATCCATCATGGAGCTTATTCTATTGTCATCCATCTTATCAAAAGCTTCATCGAGCATAATTATTCTAATTGTATCGCCAAGCTTATATAGTTGTACAAATGATGCTGCGATGGCTACATAGTAAGGGGTTTGAGTCTCACCTCCACTTTTCTCTCCGTAAATCTTTGAGAAGCGCTGAACAGTACCGTCCTTTTTTTCAACAATTATATCGTAATCTAGATAGCTACGATAATCAGTATACTCGGCAAGTACTTTTTCCCCCTTGTCGTCGTATGCAGTCAGCTTTGCAAATAAATCTTCCATTTCTTCCTTGTATTCATCATCAAAGGAATTTGACCATAAATTAAAGCCAGCTTCATTATTTTTTGAGGTAATCATTTGGTAAATACTTTCCTTTTTCTTGTTATGTGTTAATTCAAATTTGTAACTATCCTCCCCGTAATAAATATCTTTTAGTGCTGAATTAAGATTCTTGAATTCTATTCTTGCATTTTCTATATTTTCCTTAAGCCTTGCCAAAAAGGATTCTCTAAATTCTAAATGACAGTTTTCCTTTGCTTTTTTCAAATCTTCTTCGTATTTGATAATGTCAGCTAGTACTAGCTTATGATGTTCTTTAATATATTCATCAATTTCCTCAAAGCCAGAGCCTAAATCACAGTCATATTTACTGCAATAATTGCTTTGTAGCTTAATTAGCTCTCCACAGTACTCATTTTTCTTGTTTTGCAGTCCCACCTTTAGTGGTGAAAAGTTTGCAGCAATGGTTGCTGGTGACTTGAGCTTGATTTGCTCATTAAATTTATTAATACCTAATACAGCCGTTTCAGTATCCTTATCACAGAGTAAATTGAAAGCATTTTCTAAACAAGAAACTAGTTTTTGTATGCTATCTATATTAATTATATTTGCTTCTAATCTATTTTTGAGTTTGCCAATTAATTCAATAGAAGCTGAATGCTCAGCTTGTCTTTTCTCAACAACGCCCCTACACTCTTCGATTTGAATTTGTATCTGGATATAGCTAGGGTCTGCTTCCGCTTTTTTAAGCTCTATTTTTTCTTTAGCAATTAGCTCGTCATAACGTACTGACATCATAGGAGCATTTATATTTTCCTCTAAAACCTCAATTTTACAAGTGTTTAGCTTCTCAACTACTTGCATAGAAGACACAAGCTTATCATTTGAAAATTTAATATTTTTGTTAAGTTCTTCTAGCTCAGTTTGTTTGTTTTTAAGTTGAATTTCATATGCAAAAGCCCCAATATAGGGGGTATGATATACTTTTTCATCAATTTTCCTAACTGCATAGTTTTGATAAAGCATGCAATCAGGAGTAATTGCAACCTTGTGCTCCTTTAGGCCTTCAATACTTTCACAGCGAACAACACGGTTAAGTAAATATATTGCATATGCTTTTGCATAGCGATTGTCACTCCTAATAATATAGGCAAGAGAACCTACGTCTGCTACAGCATTTATATCGAGTTTATTTGTGTTTACAAGGCCAACTGTATGAACTTCCTTTTTTATTTTGTTGTAAACCTCTAAAGCCACACTGTAATGCTGCGGCTCTACAAGAATATAAAATCTTTGGCTGTTTAAATATCCTTCAACTGCATTTTGCCATTTGGTATCAGTAATCTCTAATAAATCTGAAAATATTCGAACCTCATTATTTATTCCAAGCCTCAAAAATTCTTTTTCGATAGCCATTTTAAGCTTAATTGTATTGTCAGGATAAGTTAGCTTTTTGTTTTTTAGGTTCTTTATCTCATTTTCTAAATTCAGCTTTTGAGCTTTATATTTATCTAATAAATCTTTAGTTCGAACTATATCTGTACTATAATCTTCAAATAGCTTATTAAATTCTTTATTTAAGGTAAATATTATCTGAGTTTTTTCTTCAGTGTCTACATCGGCTTTACTTATCTTTAAAAGCTCTTCCTTTGAAAGTATAAAAATTTCAAATTTATTTAGCAAGCTCAAAGTAGCAGACACTTTGCTCAACATTTTCTGTAGCTTTTCCAAGGAAACATCAGCGCTTTTTTTGTCTTTTTCTAGATCTCTTATTCTATACTTTGTATCACTAATAAGCTTTGTAGTTTCATTTTGTCCAAGTGCAATTTGTAGATTTGTCAGTCGCTCTCTTTCATTTTCAAGACTTGCCTTTAAAGAAGCCTCTTTGCTCTGCATATTAGACAGATTTAGTTCACAGATGTGATTACTTTTCTCAATTTCCTCCCATTCCAACTTTTTTGCTTCAATTTCAGCTTTATTAATTAAAATTTCATTAGTTTTTATTTCTCGCTCTTTTGCTATAATATCTTCATTTTTTAAAAGTATTGTCTTAAGCTCAGATATCTTATCCTTTGTTATTTCCATTAAGTCTTCAAGCTCTTTTAAAGCTGCAATGTTATTTCTTAAGGTTTCAACCTCAATAGCTTTTTCAGAAAGAATAAACTTGTTTATAAAATCTTTTACATTGTCCATAGGTTTAAATGCCAAGGATTTAGGTATCATATCAAAAAATCTATCCTCTAAATTTCCTAGACGCTGTCCAAATCTTGCTTTAGCTTCTGAAAGCTGAGAAATGAGCTGAATTTTTTTATCATTTTTACGAAATTCCTCTGTTGTAGACGGTCTTCCACCTGTCAAGAAGGTTAGTTCCTCTAGCTTACATTCCTCACGAAACCATTTTGTAGTTAGCTTACTTTCCTCGTCGGGTGAATCAATTTTAACGCCAAGTGTGAAATATTTAGAGGTTTTTTCTTCGAAAAATTCTAAAGCAACATACGTAATTACACTTCCAGTTCTGATATATGTATTATCTTCATTACCTGTTTTGCAGCGTACATACCCTTTCAAATCACGGTTGCTCTTCTCATTTGCGGCAGTATTAAATTTTCTGTGATTAGTTGTCAGCACCAATTGTATAGCATCAAGTACAGTTGATTTTCCAGAGGTGTTTTCACCGCTTATCAAGAAAGAGCCGTTTACATTGATGGTTTCGTTAACAAAATAATGCCAATTAATCAATCTAATCCTGCATAGTTTCTTCATCATCATTTGACTCGCCCCCATTTACATATTTATTTAGCTTCTCGTTAACTGCATCATACATTACATTCAAGTTATCATTTGGTACAGCAAACAATACTGAGGGATATATCTTGATTCTAGCATCAGACAATGTAACATCACTGTCGAGATTAGTAACTATATTATACTTTTTAAACATGCGTATATTGTCTCTGAGCATTGTTTTATCAATGCTTTGCTTAGCTTCAATTTTAAGCATATTATATTTTGACTGTATTTCATCTGTTAAAACTACTACATCTTCAATTAAGCTTATTTCCTTGCGCTTTTCAATATAAAGTAATCTTAAAATCAAGAGAATAATGCTTTCAATTTTCTTTAGCCGTATTCGTCCTGTTCCATTTATGCTTGTAAGTGCTATAACTCCTTGCATCTCATTGATTTCGAGCTTATAACCTAGCAAGTCAAAATATTCTATAAAAAGGTCTTTATTTTGAATAATAAAAATATAGTCATTTCTTGTATCTTCTTTTTTCTTTATAATAAAGCAGCTATTAAGAAGCTTGTTAGAGGCTATTCTAAACTTCTCTTTCTGAACTACACTTTCCTTGAAAATCTCCATATATTATTTACACCTCTCAATTTCAAAGTCACAAAACCTAAAATCATTAACTGAAATAATTTCATTAGTTTGGGTTGTCTTATATATTGTTTTTTTATCCTTGCCATATAGATTTATAAAAATAATTCTGATTAAATCACGCTTAGAACTTAGTGGAAGAGATGAAGCAAGTATAACATTCTTGTCTTGCAAAAGTTCTTGAACGTAGGCGCTAATATTCTTTCGGGAGAATCTATTTCTGTTTCTTTCTTGCAATGCCAGTTTATGCAATTCCCTATCTTCTGCTGAAATCCCCATTGTAGTATCAAGTTCTTGAGGCAAAGACATTTTCTTTGATATAGGCACTACATATAAGGAGTCACTATCAATAAAACCTTGGGGAAATATATTAAACACTTCAAATAGTGAATCATCAATTTCATCATAGAGATTTAGTTCTTCGTCGTTATTAAAATGGTCTGAGAGATATGCTAAAATCTTTGAAATTTTACCTTCAGCATTATTGGTATTTGTAAGTAAAAACTTTGCACGAGCAACTGCACTTCCAATATATTTAGAATTTTTATTGTCGATTTCAGATATAATTTCATCATAGTTTCTAAAAGCTGATATAATGCTTAATATTTGACCTCTCAGAGAATCCTCAGCTTGTGCCTGATCTTCAACTTGCTCTATTTCCATGTAACCTTGGACTGCTCGTCCAAAAATATTTTTATCATTTAGAATGTTATATAGATTTTCTATTATTGTAGATCTAAAATGGGAAATGTTATCACTAGTCTTAATACGATGATAAGCCTTTGAACCAATTTCTTTATGGTATACAAAAAAATCCTGAATTATCTCAGTTGCTGTCTTCTCATTGGTTATAGCATCTATACGTTTTTTGATATCTGTATTTAACTTTTTAAGTCCAACCATTAATTCTTCTGTATTCTCTGATACACGTTTTATAATGTATTCATATGGCTTAACATAGGCTTCCTGGTTTAAAAGAGTAGCATAAATTTGAGAAATTACGCTCTGATATTCCATTTCATCATTTTTTATTATTTTATTAAAGGACTCAATCATAGTTGCAGCGTAATCAAATAAGTTTACTTTAACTTTATAATCATTTGCCAGTTCATACTCAATCCATCCACTGTCCTTTAGCCTACGCAATATAGCATTTGCCTTAGACCTAGAATCATTTGCAACTTCCTGATCCTCCTCAAAAACCATATCAGTATTAGATTCATTATCAAAATAGTTTTCAAGTACTAAAATAATAATTTCTTTATCAACACCAAAAGAAAGCTCGGTTTTGTAAGTATTATAAACAAGCCTTAGACAGTCCATGTATGTAGATTTATATTTACTTGTTAGAGGCTTAAAAAAATCTCCAGGGATTATGCTAAATAAATCTATTTGTACCACCCTTTTCTAACTTATACTAAAATAACTGTATGTAATCATCAATTGCTTATTTCTTACATAAGTATACTATTACATGCTAAACAGAACAATAGTCCATTATCAAGCGGATTATTCTCAATTTAGAATATTATTGTTAGAAGTTCTCTTAACCTTTTCAATCGACTTTATAATATACGAATGTAGTTTTTCCATAAAAACCGTTTCAGTAGTTTCCCCGCTTTCAATCATTGCAAGTCCTTTTTCCCAACTAGCTGACAAGGAGGGGTTTAACAGTTCTTTTGCTGTTTGACGAACTAATTTCACTATAGCCTCGCCCTTCAAGGTCGGAGTAACAATTTGTGTTTTTTTATGTATGTTTATGTGACCTATTTCACTTAGCTTTTTAATAATACCTGAACGTGTTGCAGAAGTACCTATACCACAGGTTTTTATCTGTTCACGGAGTTCTTCGTTTTCAATGAACTTACCTGCTTTTTCCATAGTAATAATCAAGGAACCATCCGTATACCTTGAGGGTGGCTTTGTTTCCTTTTCTTCTAAAGCTAAGTCAAGTACATCACTTTTCTCATTCTTTACAAGTTTATGAATCGGCGAATCTGTTATCTCCTCCTCATCTTTTTTAGCAGAAACCTCGTAAACTTCCTTCCAGCCTAAGCTTAGCAGAGTCTTAGCATTTGAAATAAATACTTCACCGGCTATATTAGTTTCCACCTTTACAGTATTATACTGAGCTGCTGGGTAAAAAATAGCAAGAAATCTCTTGACAATAAGGTTGTATATATTTTTCGTATCAGTATCAAGACTTGATAAATCAGCTGTTACATAGGTTGGTATGATAGCATAGTGATCGGTAACCTTACTATTATCTACGTATCTTCTTGTTGTTTTATTAATTTTAAGTTCACCTTGCTCCTTTATACGCAAAACCTGCTCTTTATAAGCTTCATTTTTATATAATCCATTAAGTATTTTTGGTAGTTCAGCTACAACATCAGTAGACAGGACTCTGCTATCAGTCCTTGGGTAGGATATCATCTTTTTTTCATATAAACTTTGAGCAAGTTCAAGTGTCTTATCAACTGGGAGTTTAAACTTTTTGTTTGCTTCAGACTGTAATTCAGCAAGATTAAAAAGCAAAGGTGGTTGCTCGTTTTTTACCTTTACTTCAACTTTTTTAATAATGGCTTCTTGGCCTAAAAGCTTTTCAATAGTTGTCTCCGCTTCTTCCTTGCTAATATATTTGTCCTGCTCATCTGTTTCTTCTGATTTTTTGGAATTTTTCTTAGGTTGCCATCTGCCTTTATATTCAATACTACTATTTTGTGACATAAAACTTGCCAGTACTCCATAATGCTTTTGTGGTACAAAATTTCGAATATCTAATTCTCTCTCAACAATAAGTCCCAGAACGCAAGTCATAACCCTGCCAATAGGAATCACAGAGGATTTACTCTCTTTTAGAAAATTTGAAAGCTCTCTCCCATATTGACAGGTATACATTCTGCTCAAGTTCATACCAAAGAGCCAATCCTCTTTTGCTCTGCTGTAGGCAGCTTTGGCAAGTAAATCATATTCTGTAATATCCTTAGCTTCCTTAATCCCTTTTTTTACAGCTTCCTCAGTTTGAGAAGAAATCCAAACCCTTCTAGCAGGTTTATCACTTCCACTTTGAGCATATACAAGCCTAAATATGTATTCACCTTCGCGACCACTATCGGTACAGGAATAAATGATTTCAACATCCTCCCTGCACATCAGGCTTTGGATTACATCAAATTGTTTTCCTACGCCTCTTTGATCAATAACAATATATTTATATTCTTCAGGTATTATAGGAAGATGCTCAATCTTCCATTGCTTATATTTAGAATGGTAAGCATCTGGATATGCCATGGTTACAAGATGTCCAAAGCACCAGGATACAATTATGTCACTATTCTCAGCAAATCCCCTGGCTCTATCTCCCTTTGAAATCTCAAGTCCTAAAATGTTGGCAAAACTGGCTGCTACAGATGGCTTTTCAGTTACAAATAATCTTTTACCCAATAGTATCTCCCTGATATGGCTTGTTTAAATATCCTTTAATTTTCAAAATTAAATAATACAGAACAAGTTTTTATTTATATTCTTAAAATTGCTAGTTATCATACTCAATTATCAATCATATCACAGAAGCTACGGATTATTAATATTTTCTTTTTAAATAAATGTAGAAGACAATAAAGTTTATATTTTCATAAATATAAAATATTTACTTAACATAATATTCTCTCCTCACTCAAATAATATAGCAGAGGTGATATATTTATGAAAAAAACATTATTTATATTCTCATTGATTATTATTTTATGTACTGTTTCGGTTGGTGCCCAAACCACGTATACAGTGAAATCCGGTGATAGCATCTGGAAAATTGCAGTAAAGCATGAAACTGGGATAAGTGAAATTTTGTCTAAGAATCCTCAAGTTAAGAATCCGAGCTTGATATATCCTGGACAAAAGCTTACAATACCAAGTCCAAGCAGTGTAAAAGCTTTTGAGACTGAGGTAGTAAGGTTAGTCAATATTGAAAGATCAAAAAAAGGTTTACAGTCTTTAAAACAAAATTGGGAAATTGCAAGAGTAGCAAGGTACAAATCTCAAGACATGATAAATAAGAAATACTTCTCCCATACTTCTCCTACATTCGGCTCACCGTTTAAAATGATGGAGTCTTTTGGGATTAGGTTCTCATCAGCTGGTGAAAATATTGCCTATGGTCAAAATACGCCTGCTGAAGTAATGAAGGGTTGGATGAATTCCCCAGGGCACAGAGCCAATATATTAAGTCCATCCTATACCAATATTGGTTGCGGTCTAGCAAAAACTAGTAGTGGTGTATGCTACTGGACTCAAATGTTTACAAAGCCACTATAAAAGATAATTCTTCATCAAAACATCTATTTAGACATATTGAATAGATGTTTTGATATTATTCGCATTTATTTTTCATTTTCTTTTTTCGATTTTTATAAATAACAAAGAAAAATACAACTAAAATTACAATTATAATAACTGAAGCATAGTTAAAAATAGATAAAAATCTTTTAACCTGATTAATATTATGACCAATTACCCTTCCAATAATCAGATATATAACCTGCTGAAGGAATATTGAAAAAATAATATATGTAAAGTAAACTCTTTTCTTAACCTTAAAAACACCAGAAAATAATACCATAATCGAACTAATACCTGGAATAAACTTGCTTATAATCAATCCGTATTTTCCATATTTATGGAATACCTTTTCTGATCTTTTAATATGCTTCTCATCTATATACTTTAATACTACCTTGTACCGAAGAACCTCATTTCCCTTTTTATAGCCAAACCAATATACAAGTCCAGAACCAACTATACTTCCCAAAACTGATACTAGTAAAACTGAAACAAAGCTGTAATTCTCTCCAACAGTTGTTAAATAGCCTTCAATTATTATTAAAACGTCTGATGGAAATGGAGGGAATGTAAGCTGTAGAACACCATTTAAAAAGAAAAATATATATGTAAAAACAGGATTCCCATGTATTATCGTTTGAAAAAAATTAAGTATGCTTTCCTCCATTATAAGGTGTTTCCTTCCTAATTATTTACTATTGTTTACAAATTATTATACCCAAAACAAGATGATATGTCTGTTTATTAGAGAAAATATTATATAAGTTCATAAAATAACCCAGTCATAATCAAGTATGATGAGCTTTTTTATGAACTAATAATTTTTACAGGTTTTTAAATCTTACGGAATAGATTTATTTTGCATACGCCTCTTCAAACTCATATATTCTCTCTGACAAGTCTGCAATAGACTTAGTTGCTGCATCATTATCAACGTTTTCTGTCATTATAGACAAGACATATGGATGAGTAGCAAAAACAATGCCAACATCATTTCTAGTTGTAAGTTGATTTCCAATTTTATGTGCAACCTTTACTTCCTTTGGTAAGTTTGCATCAATTCTATCACGCCAATCTGTATTTTCTAAATAATTGATTAATTCACCATATACATCCTCATTATTTAAATAAAGCTCATATAAGTCCTTAGCAATCTGAGCCATGTCATATGGACATGAACGATGTCTTTTATCATAATGAACCTGACCGCCAACTTCGTCAATATAATTGCGGACATTTTCTATTCCAAGAAGTCTGATAAGCATATTTACGCCGCAGTTATCACTCTTTGTTATTGATAGCTTTGATGTTTCACGAACGGTGTATTCAGTACCATATGCAGAGCTCTGGATAATACCTGTACCCCCTTCAAAATCCTCCTTCTTATAAACTAGCATATCGTCTAATTTAACATTCCCTGCTTCAATATTTTTGTAAAGCAATACATTAATAGGAAGTTTTGAGGTGCTTGCGGCAATGTATTCTATTTTATCGTTAACATTTACCATTTCTCCTGTTGCCAAATCAATATATGTTACACCATATTTTCCAGGCAATTTCTTTGTATAGTCACTAATAAGCTTAGTTAATTCCTCCATCTTTCCGCTCTTAGGAACTGTCCCGACTTTTGGCAAATTGCCATGGTCCTTTGTATTAACTATATTAGAAGCTTTGCTTGGCGTTGTAACCGCCGCAGTGCTGTCAGCTGGCTGAGAAATATCTGTAGTTTTTGCAGCAGTACCATTTGCCAAAGAAGAACTTGACTGGGAAACCTCTGACTCTGTATAATTACTTGGATTATCAACGTTAATTACTTCATCTTTATTTAATATTAGATATCCTGCCATTACTGAAGCTATAACGCATAAGATAAAAATAGTAATAACAAGTTTTCTTCTTCTCTTGTACTTTCTGTCATTCCTAAAACGGTACGAACTCATAATCTAAACCTCCAAAATGTTGAATTATCCTTTACTTCCTTCAAATAACAGCCTGCAATTATCAGCTCTATACTTAGAGTATACATATTCTACTGCTTGACCACTCTTTGAAAACAGTATATTTTTTAGTTGAATCAGGGCATGACCTGGTTGTACCCTAAGTATAGGTGAATCATTTTGGTCTGCATAAACAATCTCAAGTATACTTTTACTCTTATCAGGAATAAGAGGATATTTTCCTCTTAATATATCTATTGAAGATTTTCCTTCCTTTAATTGGAGTACAATGTCCGGAAACAAATTCATTGGTATATATGATTTATTTAAGGAGTATATCTCATTAGGTTGATTATTTATATAGGATAAATAAGTAATCATTGCTATTTGCATGCTTGCATTATAATTAAAAATATTGTTTAAATTATCTACTGAACTACTCTCGATAACAGAAATATCAATAATATTCTTTTCTGCAGGTGATTTGCAATCAAGAATGGAATCAGTGAAACCACTAAAGTTCTTTATATCAATAATATTTTTCTTCCCAAAAACAAAGGTTCCTTTCCCCTTTTCTTTATACAAGTAGCCACTGTTTGTAAGTTCACTAACAGCCTGTCTTACTGTAGGTCGGCTTATATCATAAAGCTTGCATAAATCCTGCTCAGAGGGTATCTGGGAATCGGGTAGAAATTCATTGTTCTCAATCTTTTTGATTATTAAATCCTTCAATTGTAAATATAACGGGATGCTGCTAAATTTATTTATCATATGTGTCACTCCTAAAAATAAAGATAGGATGATGTACTGACATCCTATCTTTATTATATAAAATAACATTATAATCAGCAATAAAAATATTATTTTAAACAGGAATTTATATTTTTCGACTATCCCTATTTAATTAACATAAGCAATGTTGGCTTGCCAACTTGCGTTGTTTTATACCTTTAATTCTACCTGAATATCATTTACATTAGCGTTAGCTAGCACAGGCTTAACATCATTTTCAATAAACTCAACAACCTGCTCAGGACATCTACCAATATAATTTTTAGGTTCAAGTACAGAATTCAGCTCTTCGAGAGACATTCCAAACAGCGGGTCCTTTGCTATTCTTTCAATTAAGTCATTAGCTTCACCATCAACCTTTACCTTCTTGCCTGCATCCATTGAATGCTCTCGGATTCTCTCATGAAGCTCCTGTCTATCTCCTCCACGCTTTACTGCCTCCATCATGATGTTTTCAGTTGCCATGAAAGGAAGCTCATCCATAACATGCTTTGTAATTATCTTTGGGTATACCACAAATCCACTTGCAACATTGATGTATATGTTTAAAATTGCGTCAGTAGCCAAGAATGCTTCTGGTACAGATATTCTCTTATTGGCAGAATCGTCAAGAGTTCTTTCAAACCACTGAGTAGAAGCTGTTATAGCTGGATTCATTGCATCTACAATTACATATCTAGCAAGAGAACCAATTCTCTCACATCTCATAGGATTTCTCTTATAAGCCATTGCAGAAGATCCAATCTGCTTCTCCTCAAAAGGTTCTTCCATCTCTTTCATGCTTTGAAGTAATCTCATGTCATTGCTAAACTTATATGCACTCTGTGCGATACCACTAAGCACTCCTAAAACTCTGCTGTCAAGCTTTCTTGGATAAGTTTGTCCAGATACAGCAAATACGTTTTTAAATCCGATTTTTTCAGCAATAAGCTGTTCAAGTTTTTTAACCTTTTCATGGTCTCCATCAAATAAATCTAAGAAGCTAGCTTGGGTTCCTGTTGTTCCCTTTGAGCCTAATAGCTTCATATTAGCTATCGCATGGTCCAGATCTTCCAAATCCATAAGTAGCTCTTGAATCCAGAGACATGCTCTCTTACCTACAGTTACTAGCTGAGCTGGCTGATAATGTGTAAAACCCAAGGTAGGCATAGCTTTATATTCCATGGCAAAGGCAGATAGCTTCTTTATAAGTACTAACAATTTACTTCTTAGAAGTTTTAAGCCTTCAGTCATTATAATGATATCAGTATTGTCTCCAACATAGCAGGAGGTTGCACCCAAGTGAATTATAGCCTTTGCATCAGGGCATTGTTCTCCATATGCATGAACATGTGACATAACATCATGTCTGAATTGTTTTTCATACTTTTCAGCAACTTCATAGTCTATATTGTCTTTATTATTCTTTAATTGCTCAATTGCAGCATCAGATATATTTAAGCCCAGTTCTTTCTCTGACTCAGCTAATGCAATCCAGAGCTTTCTCCAGGTAGTAAACTTCATATCAGGTGAGAATATATACTGCATTTCACTACTTGCGTATCTTGCGTTCAAAGGACTTTCATAAACATTTTTCATATAAAATTTCCTCCAAAAAATCAATAATATTTATTAAATATTTTAGCCAACTAATTGGACTGTGTTAAAATAAAAAACTACATGAAATATTATACTATATTATCCGAATATTTGCATCAAAAATATTAAAAATGTTCGGATTATTTTGTCTTACTTTGTCT
Source organism: Bacillota bacterium (assembly GCA_023441625.1). Taxonomy (GTDB): domain Bacteria; phylum Bacillota; class Clostridia; order Acetivibrionales; family DSM-1351; genus Ruminiclostridium. The sequence goes on along the minus strand of JAEZOA010000066.1, from coordinate 7,172 downwards.
TATGTTTATTTAACTTGTTGCTAATAAATCATATAAAGCCATTAGTACCTATATATCTAAGCAATTGAAAACTACTAACTTTATCATTTTTCTCTTAAAACGTTTCATTCAATTCCCATATAGTAAAAAACCCGACAATATGTCAGGTTTTAAGTCAAAATATATATTATAGATATAGTATAATCAATTAAACTGTTTCTAAAGCCTTTTTTGCACTAACCAACTGTATACATATAGCAAATATCTCAATAGCCTTCTTCAATTCTTCAACTGGTGGCATTGTTGGAGCTATTCTGATATTTCTATCAAGTGGATCCTTGCCATATGGGTAAGTTGCGCCAGCCTTAGTTAGAGCAACGCCAGCATCTTGAGCTAATTCTGCGATTTCCTTAGCGCAATTGTTCAAAGTGTTTAGGCTAATGAAGTAGCCTCCATTTGGCTTATTCCATGATGCTATTTCCTTACCCCCTAACTCTTCCTCAAGAATTTCTAAAACTATATCAAATTTTGGCTTCAATATGTTAGCATGCTTTTTCATATGAAGATTTATTCCTTCAACATTCTTAAAGTACTTTACATGTCTAAGCTGATTGATCTTGTCATGTCCGATTGTCTGTATTGTTAGGCTCTTCTTGATGCTGTTAATATTTTCAACACTTGAAGCCATCATAGCAACACCAGCTCCTGGGAAGCTTATCTTTGAAGTTGAACTAAATACATATACTAGGTTCTCATTTCCCGCTTGCTTGCAGGCAGTCATTATATTTTTGAGTTCATCAGGTTGATTTGTAAGGTGGTGTACACAATAAGCATTATCCCAGAAAATTCTGAAATCCTTTGCCTTTGGTTTAAGAGCAGCAAACCTATCAACAATCTCATCGGAATATGTAATTCCATCTGGGTTGCTGTACTTTGGCACACACCAAATACCCTTGATACTTTCATCCTGTTCAACAAGCTTTTCAATAGTATCCATGTCAGGACCATCCTGCTTCATGTCAACAACAATCATCTCTATGCCAAATAGCTCACATATAGCGAAATGCCTATCATATCCAGGGCTAGGACATAAGAATTTAACCTTTTCTTGCTTTGACCATGGTGTAGAACCCAAAACACCTAAAGACATGGCTCTCCCAATAGTGTCATACATGAGATTCAAGCTTGAATTTCCACCAATGATTATCTCATTATTATTTACACCTAGCATTTCTGCAAAAAGCCCTTTCGCTTCAGGCAAACCATCAAGTACACCATAATTAAAGTTATCTGTTCCATCAGCAGCTTTTCGAAGCTCTTTAGCTGGTATGTCAAGTATCTCCTCACTTAAATCAAGCTGCTCGGAACATGGCTTACCTCTGGTCATATCTAATTTTAATTTTTGTTCTTTAAATGCATTATATCGACTTTCCAAAATTTCTATTTCATTTTTTAACTCATCCTTAGATAAATTGCTGTATATCATTCTTTTCTCCTCCAAATACCATTTTCAATAGATTCATTTTAATACATTCTATTAGTATTTGCAAGTTTTATGTTCCATTTATTCAAAATAATATTTTATGAATGAATTACAAATATTATTGACTTAATATATGCAGGAATCATGCGTCCAAACTGCAGTAATTCAAGATTAATGTTAAAAATTACCTGCTCTAACGTCGCACCCAATATCATAATTCGATAACTAACTCAACTTTCCCACATAAAAAGTCTATGGATTCGGGATACTTATAAATGTTTTGTTTCAAAAAAAATGCATGACTTTATATTATTCTCTTTATTACTCTTAAAAAGTTTTCACCAGCAATTTTATTTACTAAGGTTTCAGTATAGTTTAGCTTTAATAGCTCATTTAATAAATCTCCAATATTTTGTACACCTTCGAGACCTTTGGGAGTTTCGTCAATTCCATCAAAGTCAGCCCCAAGTCCTAAGGTGTCTTCTCCAGTAAGTGCAATAATGTGTTCAATATGTTTTATAACATGCTTCATTGTAGCCTTACCTTCACTATAGATAAAATCAGGACATAAATTAATACCCGTTACTCCCCCATTTTTTTTCAATGCCAGAAGCTGTTCATCAGTGAGATTTCTTCTATGGTTACAGATTTTCTGAGCATTTGAGTGAGAAGCAATTATGGGTGCTGATGTTGTGTTTAACACATCCCAAAAACCTGCTTGAGATAAATGGGATACATCAACCATCATTCCAAGCCTATTCATTTCGGCGACTACCTCTTTACCAAAAGATGTGAGTCCACCACCTGTTATTCCATCTGCAACTCCATCTGCTATTTGATTTCTGTGGTTCCAGGTTAATGTTATTGCCCTTACACCCAGTTCATATAGTATTCGTAAAGCACTTATGCTTCCTTCTAATGCGTCACCACCTTCTATTGTTAGGACAGCAGCTATCTTATTGCTTTGTATAGACTTCATTATATCGTTGTAATTACGACATAACAGGATATCGTTTTTATTAGAGTCTATTTCTCTGTATAAGCAGTCTATTATATCAACTGCACGACACAGGGCCCCCATTTTTGCATGCTTTGGAGATATGAATGCAGCGAAAAACTGAACAAAGCCATCATATTGTTTTAGTCTATTTAAATCAATGTGACCTTTATTATCACGAAGCTGCTCATTTGTTTCCATAATTGTTGTAATAGTGTCACAATGGGCATCAACTATTATCATTTAAATTCCTCCTCAAATAGAATTAAAAAGACTAGTTATCTGAATTGTATTGATATAAATTAAAATGCGTTTTTTATAAGATTTATGTTTTTGATTTTATTGATATTATTATTGCTTTCCATAAGTATCTCTACTACATCAAAGCGTACGCACTTATTTATACTACCAGTATTAGATATGTAAATAGCAGCTATTAGCTTTATTTTCTCTTGTTTGTGGATTGTGACAGCTTCACATGGAATGCCGTAGCTGTAGGATTTTCTAGTTTTAACCTCTATAAAACAAATATATTCAGCATCCTTTGCTATTATATCTATTTCACCTATTCGGCCAACCCTGAAATTTGTTTTTAGAATGGAATAGTTATTTGCAATTAAAAACTCAACTGCTCTTTTTTCGCCTTCATTACCTAAATTTTTTTTATTTCTACTTAACATTTCTCTCTCCATAGCTTTTGTCAACACTGCCAATGAATATTAAGATTTCTGCAACCACCGAATATATCTCAGGTGGTATTTCTTCTCCAATGCCAAGTGCGGACAGGGTTTTTGCTAAATTATTATCTTGGTATATGGGAACTTCGTTTTCCTTTGCCTTTTCAATTATTTTCTCTGCTATTATGCCCTTACCTGTGGCAATTACCTTAGGAGCAACATCGGTTTCTGGTGAATATTGCAGCGCTGTAGCATGTTTAATTTCTTTTTTTATTTTTTTATAATCAGTCATTGTTACTCATCACACCTTGTCTCCTCTAAATCAAAACATCAATATTATTTGGGCTTTTAATAAACTCTTTTTTTGCTTCTGCCTCAAAATTAACTATATTTATTGGCTCCTCCATAAGTCTATAAGTGAAATCAACAAGTCTATAGCCCTTGTTAAGCAAGCTTGTGTAAAGCATCATATGATTTTCCTTTAAAACTTTAAAAATTTCACTATTTTCAAGTCTGAAGTTTGTGCTTATATTCTTCTTGTCAACACTAAGCAATGTATCAATTCTTCCAATATTGTTGCTATCTAATGAGATTAGTATAGTCATTTTAGAGGGATCAAGCTTCTTAGCTTTAGACCCTTTTTTGAGCATATACAACTCACCGGTAGTATTGTGATTAAAAATACTCAATGGCATTTGTACATATGAGCTATAGCTATTTAGTTGATTAATGAAGTTTACATTACTTTCTAGATTACTTGCTATATTAATTGCGGCTTCCTGCATCGCTGCTGGGAGTTGTTGGATGCTGCTCCTTAATTGGGCGATGGCATTATCCAAGTTCTTGTATAGCTTAACAGGATTTATTTCATCGTTGTTCTGATCTATTTTAACAAAGAGACTTCTTAAATTGTTTACAGCATCCTCAAAACTCTTTATGCTATTTGCACTTGAACTTACTGGAGCGGAAGCTGCTTCACTTGATTGGATTCTAAATATAGCGAAACCTATTTCCTTGGCAATTAGCTTTGCTGCTGACAGCTCTTGTAAAGACATATCTCCCCTGTTGATCATAGCTTCAAGCTGTGAGTTTAGTGAGCTTAGGAGGGGTAAATCTGCCTTGCCAAGGGGGACTCCATCACTTAGCAGAGTACGGATGTGCTCAGCAGTATAGGAGGGATTTATATTTGATTTGGTATTTGCTAATGATGCCGTAGAACTCCCAGCTGTATTGTTGCTTGCACCTTCGATTATACTGCTTGATAAATTGTTTTTATTTATTGCATCCGCATTGTTTGAACTGTTATTTACAACACTATTGTTTGCAGTGTTAGAAACAGTTTTATTTGCTGTCGTGTCAATTGATAGATTACTTGTATTGACATTACCACTAGTAATAGAACTACTATTAAGAGGAATATTTGTAGTTGAGATACCGTTTGCGTTAGCTATATTAGTTGTAGTAGTAGTTGTAGTAGTAGTTGTTGTTACGGTTGCATTAGCAGCAGTGCCCACTGAGCTAGGGTATGTGGCAACTCCAGCCTTATTTACAGCTGTAGAGCTATTTAACTGTTCAGTCATTTTAGAGGGTATTTGAGCTGCTAGTTTTTCAAGAATACTATTAACCATATCAGACTTTAAAGCAGCTGTAGGACTTTTATTATCGGTATTTATAAGCTTTAATAAATCAATGATATCATTGCTTATATTAAGTCTTCCTGCTAAAAGACTTTGCAGCTTTTCTATACCATTTTTATCATTAGACATGTTAGCAGCAGTCAAAAAAGCAGCAGAATCTGGTTTCAAATCAGTATTGCTGTTTACCAAATCAATCATTTTCGTCATTGTTTCTATATTAACTGGCTGGTTTTGCCCCTTTAGAGCCTGTGCCAGTACAATATTTTGATCTGTTACAGGTAAATTGAGAGAAGCTAATGTGTTTTTTATATTCTCTATAGCTGTATCAACCTGAGGCTGAATATTTGAATTAGCTACCTCTAGTGCAGGTTTTCCATTGATTGTACCCTTATATACGAAGTTTACATATTCACCATCCGCAGCATCAACAGGAGTTGTGGCATTAGCTGTTACTTTTGAACCGTCTGAGAGCCTCAAGGTAAGTTCATTACCTGAGTTTTCCAAAACCTGCGCTCTCACCATGTCACCAGATTTTAGATTGCTTAATATATCTAAACCAGTATTAGGTGTCATACCTGAAGCAGGAACAAATCCATCAATTCTCAACCTTTGCCACCTCCAATTAATTATTTTTGATAAAAAGAATTAAACTTTTATAATTTAAATTTGTTCAAAGTATTCCTCTGGATTTCCACAAATAGGGCAAATATAGCCTTCTGGAAGTACATCAGTTTCATTAATGTAGCCACAAATTGTACATCTATATCCTGTTTTCTTAGTTTCTGACTGATACAATGGTGAATTCTTAGGAGTTGTTCCATTTTTCACTTGATGGTAGTATTCATAGGTCATAACAGGTTGATCGGATAATACTTCTGCTTCTTCAACCTCTCCAATGAACATTATATGGGTTCCTACATCTACACATTCTACAACCTTACAGCTAAATACTGCATTCATATTATCAGATATATATTTTGTTCCAAAATTATCAGTATTAGCATTAAACTTATCAAACTTATTAATATCCTTACCTGATTTAAAACCAAACTCCCCTATTACGTCCATACTTACAGCCTGACTTAAAATGGTAGCGGTAAAATGTCTTGATTTTCTAATAATATCAGTAGTTAAATTATCTTTTGACAAAGCTACTGATAGTTTTGCGGGTTTCGATGAAACCTGAATCACAGTATTTGATATACAGCCATTCTGCTTTTCTTCAGTGTTACTTGAAATAAGGTATAAACCATAGCTTATTTTGTGGAATGATTTTAGATCCATAGTATTAATCTCCTTTTTCTGCGGTATTTTTTATGCGTTAAGTATAAATAAAACAAGCTTTGTTTTTTAGTATGCTTGTCTTAAGCCAAGTGTATTCTCGATTTCCTTCTAGTATAGTAAATATAGAGTTTTTAATCTATTTGCTGCTTATCGGTTGTAAGCCAGTTTGAATTTATAAAGCTTAATCTATGTATCGGACAAAGTCCGAATTTTTTTATAGCTAAAATATGTGATGGTGTACCATAACCCTTGTGTATGGAAAAACCATACTCTGGATATTGAGAATCATATTCTTTTAAAAGCCTATCTCTTGTAACCTTTGCCAGTATTGATGCTGCCGCAATATTTAAACTCAAGCTATCGCCTTTAATAATAGGAACTTGTTTAACTGTTATATTATCTAATTGAACTGCATCAAGAAGAATACAGTCAGGGGTGGGATTTAACTGATTTATGGCATCAGCCATAGCCTTTTTTGTTGCATTTAAAATATTTATTTCATCAATACATTTTTCATCAACTATTCCAACTCCATATGCAAGAGCTTTTTCTTTAATAGTATCAAATAAGCTTTCTCTTTTAGCTTCACTGAGTTTTTTGGAGTCATTTATACCCTCAATTAAAACACCCTTTGGAAGTATAACAGCTGCTGCAACAACAGGCCCTGCTAATGGTCCTCTGCCTGCTTCATCAACACCTGCAATAAAGCTATATCCCTTCTGCATAGCCTTTTTTTCATAGGATAGCATATTTTCTAAACGTTCTAATTCCTTATTATATTTGTCCTGAAGCTTATAATACTTCTCAAGAAGCTTGCCTACTGATGAGCCACATGACTGCAAGGATAAGAGATATTCTATTGCATCTGAAATTGACTTTTCTTGTACTTGCTCTTGAATTTGTTTTAACGTTAATATAGCCATTATGTACCTCAAAGTATATTTAGTAATATCTATACTTTACTACATAACGGCCATATTGACTAGTATTTAAGTTTTAATATTATACTGTTTTTAGATTGCTACCGATACTGTATGCAGTATAAACTTGATCTAAAATCCATTTATCTTTGTAGATAAGTTTATATTCAGCAATTTCTGTATTTGGTATTGATG
>JAEZOA010000056.1 GCA_023441625.1 Bacillota bacterium | reverse complement strand
AAGTAGAGCAGAGAGGTTCACTATTTACAATTACAGTAAGAGGTAGTATTGAAGAAATAGAGAACAGACTGGATAGTGTAAAGCCGATTTTCAAAGAAGTTATACCACTATCACTAGAGGAGATTTTCATTAGTGAAACGGAGGTGATTGGCTATGATGTCAAAAGACTTATTTGTTAGATTATCAATAGAGGATATGAAAAGAAGAATATGGATACCGGTACTTTTGATACTGACATTTCTATTAGCACTACCGGTGAGCTGTGCCTTAAGGCTGGAAGACTATAGCGATAAAACTTCATACCCTTTACTGCAGTCAAAAATGATTAATATGTTGGGGCCATATAATATATTAATTGTCTTTGTAACAATGATAAGTGCAATTATAATTGGGTTGGCCGGATTTTTCTATCTTCAGTCAAGGAAAAAGGTTGATTTTTATCATAGCATACCAGTGAAGAGAGACACTATTTTTGCAGTAGCTTATTTAAACGGTTTGATAATTTATCTAATATCATATTTACTAAGTTTAATTTTGTGCTTTTTGATACTAGGCCTACAAAATGCTTTAGGCTTGGAAGTAATTACAGCAGCTCTCACAGCTTTGGCAATCAATTTGATTTATTTTAGCTTAATTTATACTATTACTATAATAGCTGTGCTATTAACCGGAAACATCCTTGTAAGCTGCTTTATTACAGTAATTTTTCTTTTTTACTTGCCGGTAGTAGCAGAAATCAAGAATACGTATTATACTATGTTTTTTCAAACGTATTATTCAAATAGTAACCTGATGGACCGGTCAGCACACCTGTCACCTTTTTTAAGCTATATCAATGTAAGAAATGCATATGAGTATGGAGGCGAGTATTTAAGAGATATTATTGTTGCATTTTTTATGGTAATTATTTTAATCGTAATATCTGTATTGCTATACAGAAAACGGCCATTAGAAGCTGCTAATAGTGCATTGGTATTTAAGGTTACAAAGCCTGTCTTAAAATTATTACTGGTTATACCGACTGCTTTAGGCGGAGGTATTATAATTAGGGAAATCGCATCAGGCCATAAGGATGAATGGTTTATATTTGGCCTCACTCTTTTGCTTGTATTGTCCTATATGATTATTCAAACCATATATGAATTTGATATTAGAAGTGCGTTTCATCATAAAAAGCATCTTCTTTTGTGTGCAATTCTTACAGGTGCTATAGCTTGTATTTTTCGCTTTGATTTATTTCAGTACGATAACTATATTCCTAAAAAAGATAAAATAGAAAGTATGGGGGTATCGATATCAGGAATAGATCAGAAACTTAATTTTACAGAAGTTTCTGCTGATCGCTCCATATTTAATTCAATTGATTATCAGCTGAAAAATATGAGACTTCATGATATCAGTTCGGCTTATGAGCTGGCGGAGGATGGTATACAAAGTACATATAATTATTGTGGTGAAGATTATGAACGGGATAATGAAGGTGTATTTACCTATACAGTCAACTATGTCTTAAAAAGCGGAAGAAAAGTTTATCGAAGATATCGAATTGAGAGAAAGGAAAGTCTTAATCTTGTTAAAAACATTTTTGAGAATCTGGACTATAAGAAAGCCCATTATCAGCTACTTCAATGGAATGAGGAGGATATCAATGAAATATATGTGAGATATGCTTCAAATTTACTAGATTATACAGCAGCGTACGATTATAAATGGAACGACAAGGCTAATTTTAATGCAGAAATAAATGGTAGTGAGCTAAAGCAGCTTGTCAGCGTGTATAAAGAGGAATTATCAAAGCTCTCCTGGGAGGAAGCCTCCTTAAGTAACCCAGTTGCTGAATTCGTATTCAAAATAGGTGATCGAGGTGGAAGTGATGGTTATTATGTTTACCCCTCCTTCAAGAAAACAATAGCATTTCTTAATGAAAAGGGTTTTGATATAGATAAAGCAATAGATATTAAAAACATCCAAGGAGTTTCCATTGTAAACTACGTAGCGGAACAAACTTATAAATCCCAAACTGCAGCAGCAGGAATTCCTCAGCCGACTATGAATTACACTAGTGAAAATGAGCTTAAAGCAATACTACCTGAGCTAATTGACATTGAATTTTATAACAATAATAATATGGTTATTGAGGTTGATAAACGAATTTCAGCCACAGTAAAATATAAGATTAACGCTACAGATAATGCTGTGGAATATAGTTTTTATTTTAAAGCAAACAAAATCCCGGACTTTATAAAAAAAGATCTGGGATGGGAGGATTAAAGTATTCCAATAAATACTTATATAAATACTTATATAATTTAAGAAAAATGAAAAAATACTAATTATAATTAAAACAAATATGTAAAACATGGAAAAAATGATTGACAAACACGGTCTACTGATGTAAACTCTAACTATGTTACATCTGTAGACCGTGTTTTATACTTATTATATATCAATTTTCTAAAGCTATTTTTGTAACTTAATATTAAAAATATATTATATTAGTTTAAAGCAGAAAGGAGTTTATGGTGTACGGTAAGGCACATCATTAAAAAAATGAATCTATCAAAAACGATAACTGACGCAGAATTAGAAATTATGAAAATACTATGGAGAGAGGGAGTACCTATATCCTCTACTGAGCTTCGCCGAGAATTAAAGGAAACAATGAACTGGGAAAAATCAACTGTACTGACCTTGTTAAGAAGATTGGCTGATAAAGGGATAATCACTGTTGTAAAAGGAGATCCCTCCAGTTATACGCCTAACATAAAAGAAGAGGATTATATTGCAGAACAGACGCAGGATATGGTTGACAGGTTATATGG
>JAEZOA010000127.1 GCA_023441625.1 Bacillota bacterium | reverse complement strand
ACAGGATATACTCCATAACTGCAATAAGCAGAAAAGGCTATGCTTATTTGCTTATTAATATCCTCCATTGTTGGTTTATTAGTATTAATAATTGGTGCTTTTAAAAAAATAGCGGCACCGTTTGCTTGTGCATAGCGAAGCACCTCGCAGAAATGCTTCATTGCAGGATATTCACCATTTTGATAAATTGGCATTACCGTAATAGCATATGGAACCCCTTTTTCCTTCATACTCTCAATGACCTCCATCATCTTTTGAGTATCAAAGAATGGATAAACCTCATCAAAAACTATATATTGAGCAAATTTATTTGGTGCATTATTATAAGGCCACATCCACAAAGCTATTTCCTCGGCAAACATTGCCATTAGCATAGCACTATTGCTATCAAATGCTGCTATGTTACTAAATCTGCCCATTCTTACTGACAATGCTGCACTTTGTGTCCCAGTTATTAGCCTTCCCTTGCTATACGGGAAATCCCCCTGCAAGAACACCGCTCGTTGTGACTTTGAGAACATAGACCTTTCCTTTTCTCCATCATAGGAATATGAAAATTGCACACTAGTATCTTCAATAATATTACAGGTAACTGGTAATTTAAGCATTTCAATTAAATCTGTAACATCACCACCACCTACTACCATTATTTTATTGTTAAGTTTGCTAAGCTCATATAAAAAGCTCTGCTCTATTCTATTTCCTTCATGGTAATACACAATATGAGTAAATTTATAAAGTTCACCTTTACTCTCCTCAATTGTGCTGTAGCAAGCACTGTATCCAATATATGTTAATGTATCTACAATAGCTGCTATGTTTTCATGAGCTGATTCCAATAAATTGTTATCATATAATATAAGCACATCTCGGGGCTCCACCCCCAGCCCAACTTCTTTAGAGTAAACATCTATATTGAATACAAATAGAATACAAGTAATAAGTATAAATACACATATTTTCTTAAACATCATATTGAAGCTCTTTCTCTACACACTTTTTAAAGTAAACTGCATCATTTTCCATATCCTCTTTATACTGCATAAATGCAATTTGTACTTCCACCCTTATTGATGAATTTGTTATATTATCAAAAGCACCTTCTTCTGCTATCATAGCTCTAATTCTATTACGAACAAGCTCGCCACCTTTATCATCACATGTTAATATCAATGCTAAGCTTCCGTCGCTATCAATGCTGTATTGATTATCCTCAACTCTTATAGCATCCCCTATAATTTCTGCTATACGCTGTTTTAATTTATCATAATTTTTTTTAGAAAGTATCTTGTTTAGTTCCTGTGCATAACGGAGTTGAATTATCATTAAGGTAAGAGGTAGGTTGTTGCGTCTTGTATATCTTATTTGCCTCTCCATATCATAATAAAAGCTACGCAAATTGTATAATCCAGTTAATGGATCTATCATTACAAGTTCCTCAACCTGCTTCTTCAATATACCATTTTCTACTATTAAACGATTATAACCATAGCAGAAAAGCTTCATTGAACCTACAGTTGCAAAAGGTAAAACAAGCCATGCAAAAGAGGTTATGTTAATGGCAATACCATTTTCAAACAGGTTAAAAAGCTTAAATGTGCTGTAGCAAATCAACTGAGAACCTACTACGATGAAGGCGGCAATATCAGAAGAAAAGGTTACAAGTATAATTGCCATAACTGTAAAAAACAGCATAGTAGCATTTTCAATTAATAGCTGCGAGCCACTCACATATATAACTAATGCACTGCAAAATACTGATACTAAAAATATTAGTAAGCCTATGTCCTGTATCAATAGTTCATACTGTCTTTTTTTCTGCATCCATTTCAACTCCTAAAAGTTACAACTTATTAGTAAAACTATTAATTATATTCTCCCAACAGCTTTGAGTTTTTTAGATAATATTTAGTCTGTTCAGCACTTGGGAAAAACAAAAATAAATCAATATATCTATTGAAACACTTAGCAAAAATAAGTGCTGTGACATTTCAGCATCACCACTGTTAACAATTGTAATTATGGCCTGCGAAATACCAATACAGAATACAATCAACATAGTTTCAAGAGGGATAGAGCTTTTTATTGATTTGTTCCTAAAAAGAAATAAAATTGCTATGAGTAGCACAATTATAAAGCCTATTGTCCTAGGTGCCGAATTTGTTTTAAAATTGCTCCAAATCGACCAAAACAAGCTTTTTGCCATCTTTGGCATCCCAACACTTTTCTCATAATTCCCACTATACCCTGCACGGAAGTCTAAAGCTGACTTTACAGAGATATCCAGCATTGCAATCATTGCTTTTGGCTTTTTCAAATAGTAGTAAAAAATTTCATTTTCACTATACCTATCATAAAAGCCTTTTTCTAAAAGCTTATTATCTGGTTTAACAAAAGGATAATTATCATAGCTGCTTGTATCTGTCAAAACAGCATATGAGCTGTCTATTCCAAATTCCTGAAGTGTTTGCTCTGGATCTGTTGCTTGCAGCAGTACCCCTCTAGTCATAGCATGATATTTACTTGTTTGGGTATATGTTGTCGGAACATAGTAAACTGAAAACATTACACTTGCAAAAAGCAAAAGCACACAACAAATGCAGCCCAGACGCCAAAATACATCTTTACTGATAAAAATAAACTTTACGCACAATATTCCCAGAAATATACCCACTACTGCACATTGATTTTCCGCTGTTGTCACCAACATACCAAAAGAAGTGAAAACAATCAGATATATCGGGTTATGCCTATCCTCCTGTAAACTGAATGCAGCTCCAACACAAAACAATATACCTATATACATTATTGGCTTATTATAAAAAGAGCTGAAATAGGTTATATAGGATACATCTACAAAAATTATAATACCAAAAAGTGCAATTACTATGCTTTGTGCAAAGGTTTTAGCCCTTTGCGTGGCCTGTTTTATTAGTAATGCTATTGCAGGTATAAATAAAAGCCCATAAATTAATGCTAAAAACCTTAAATCGAATAGGTTGTCCTGAGTAAATAAGTTATCAATAAATTTAGCTATATGTATTAATAATCTTTGTGCAGAAAAACTTACATCAGAAGGTGCCTTAGGTGATAAAGATAAATATTCTTTTACGTAGTAATTAAAGTATAAATCTTCGTCTGCACTATCCAAATGGTAAATTCCTGCTGGATTTGAAACGCGTGCAAATGAACCATCATCTGACATTCCAAGATATGGCGGTACAAAGAGCATTATAATCAAAAGCATAGCCGATAAAATTGCTGAGCATAGACTTATAAAGGTAGATGAATACTTACCCTCTCTATTCTTATTAACCTTAGCAATCCACATTTTAAGTGTTTCTGCTACTTTTTTGAGTGTAATTAAAATAAGACGAATTAGTTTCAAATCGTTATTTTTATTATTCCGATATTTCGTATTATCCATATTGTATCGCTTTCTCAGAATTTGCTGTATTTTAGTGCTTTAATTTTGTGAGTATTATTGTATCTGTAGCGGTCATTTGCTATATTACTTCTGTATATCGTTCTCTCGTGTGGTATTATAAGCCAATAGTGCAATGCATTGGTCAAAGGAATATATACCCGTTCCATCTCTATTACCGAAGGCACCATTTAATTTATTATTAGAATCAAAAATTCTCATTTTCTCCATTCTTGCTAATGCTTTATTAGCTAAAGTCTTATCACCTACAGTCTGTGCTATTATACTTACCAAGCCATAAATTGCAGTTGATTCAAAGCTGTAGCCAGGTGCTATCGTTCCATCTGTTTTATATTTTGCATAAATCCCCTCTCCCTCAACAGCTTTTTTTAACCAATCAATGGTAGTTTGTTTTAAACGCCCTATCTTAGCTAAATTAAGAAGTGTGACCATTCCTTCTGCCATATTAATGTCATAATTTTTATATGTTTTTTCTGAGTAGTCATATTGTGAATAATAAAGCGGAAAATTGTCACTGATGTAACCATTTTCAACAGTGTTGATGCTATTTTGATACACCACTGCCCACTGATTACTCTTTTCTGAAAGTAATTCTAATGCCTCAAAATCAGCAAAACATAACTTTAGTTGTTCTGACTTTTTTTTATATTTAAAATCATATTCATTTACCAAACACTGATTATCTGTATTATAGCGGCGAAGTGCCTTTTCGTAATTATCCAGCTTATCGTAATAACCTCCCCAAAGTGCATCAGCAGCTGCCATTGTACGGTACATTCTCAAATCATCCAGAGCTGAATTAACTCTCGACGCTCCATTTTCTGTCACTACCCAAGCAGTTAAAGGGTCCTTTCTCATTACATTTGTAACATATTTATAGCTGCTTTCGAATAGCGCCTTATCATTTATACCTACTGCGTACTCCATTATAAGCCCCTGAGATTCACTTAGTACATCAGTACTTTTTAATGAAGTATCCTTTTCCTGCATATAGTTTGTCCTAACCCCACCATGCTCATTCGTGAGTTCCTGGGTTATAAAATTACGTACCCCATAGGAGCCACCATCAATTACATAGTCAATCTTGGCTTTTAAAATATCAGGATTTAACTCCCCTCCCGCATCCCAAGCTTTAAGCACACCCTGCTTGTCAATTATCAGAGTTGTCGGAACTACCTTGAGTCCGAGCTGATTATATACTTCCAGATTCTCATCAAAAACAGTTGTAAATGGGATATTATTATCCTGTAAGTATAATAATGCTTGTTCCTTTGTTTCCTTTGAGTTATCCAGTTTATCTACTAACAAGTACTCAACCTCTGGATATTCTGCAAGCATAGTAGCTGTTTCAGATGCCAGCCCCAACTCCTTTTTACAGTAAGGACACCAGCTTGCCCAGAAGCTAAGCACTACAATTTTTCCACGCATACTTTCAAGAGTTAATTTATCACCATTTTGTTTGACAAAGCTAAGATTTGGCAGACTTTCGTTAATAGAATATTTATCAGGCATAAAATCTAGTTTACTTGCTAAGGTAGTATTCTCAGTCTTTGTACTTTGGATTGTCACTTCCTTATTTGGTTCACTATCTCCATCTTTATAGGATAACCACCAAACAGAAATCAATGCTATAGAAACCACAAGCATGCATACTAAAGCTACGGTACAGCATTTTTCAATTTTTTTTAGAGAAGAAAATTTCATTCTTATTTCCCTTCATATTATGTCCATGCCCAGCATTTGGCATTAGTGTACTGGCATGAACTAGGTCCCCATTTTTTTGTTTATTGTGTTTTATTTATGTGTTCATATTAATATCTTTATCTTCAGTATTCTTTGTATACGCCTCAGATACTGTTACAATTACGTGACCTTCCTTAATTGCTGCAAGCATATCAAACATATTGTTTTTTTCTTGTGACCGCTCCTGTGCTGAGAATTGTTGCTGCTCTAATGTAGCTGTAACCTCATTCTCTGTGGAAAATACAATATTTTGTTCAGAAATGCTATTATTTTCGTTGTAAGTATTAGTTTTGCCTAAATAATACCGAAATAACTCAACACACCCATATGCTGCAAGTATTGAAAAAATTGGTAATATATTGTAGTGATATCTGTTCTGACTTTCCAATACCATATGGAGAATAGCAGTTCCAATAAAAAATAAAATCAATATATGTTCTGGTCCAAACCTTTTTCTAAACCAAAGTGATATTCCTGCAACAAGTGATAGAAATAAGCATAACAGATAATATAAATTATTCCACATAATTGAATTACTTAACAATGTTTTGCGATCTGCTGTTAAATTATCCTGCTGTTCTAAAAACAACAAATTCCAGGATGCCCCATAATCATCATTATTCCAAAGCAAAGCATATTTTTCAAAAGCAAGATTTGCTATACCAATTGGATTTTCCTTAATACGTTTAAAAGCCTCATCTCTTGCTGCTTTATGTGCCTCTGCTGCCGAATCTGTCTCTAAGAATTTATCATTTCTTAGATTAGAATCCTCCTCATTCCAAGTTCCCTTGGTATCTATATTCACACCAACCAAAAGATTATAGCCAAAGGACTCGGTAGTACCCGGAAGTTCACGGTCAATAGTTCTAGTAATTGCTCCTGATATAATTTGAGAGCATAAAAAATAGCCAATTAAAATAACTAAAACACAAACCCATCCCTTGGATATTCCTTTTTTTATCACTCCAACATTCTCTTTATCCTCTTTTAGCTTTATTTTAGATGGAAGAAAACAAATAACAATTGCTATAAGCAAAATTATTGACATCGGCCTAATAGCTGCTCCCATCGCCAAAGATACACCTAAAGCTATATATAATACCAAACAAAAATATAGTCTGCCATTTCCAAAGGGATTCTTAAACAGGTATACAGCAAGCCATATTGAAAAAAGAGCCATACAGGTAAATACAGGTTCAGATGCCATATGATTAATATATAAAATCTGTGATGGCCAGAATGCTGCCAATACTAGAGCAATGTATCCACCTGCTTTTCCTGAAATCAACCGAGCAATTCTATATGCTAAAAATATACTTACCAAGCTTACGACTAAATTGAAATAAAGACCTACAGGCACTGAAACCCCAAAAATTCCAAAAACAGCGGATAAAATATATGAGTAACCTATTACATGTGGAAACTGAGAGATATAATCACAATATCCCACTCCATCCGTCAGTAAATTCCCCTGTGAGAGTAAGTTTGCAATCTGATAATATATATCGTAGTCTGATGAAGGCTCTATAGGTATATTTTTAATTACCCATACACGTAAAAATGCTCCTACTGCCAAAACACTTATAACAATTATGCTTTCGATAATTTTACTAATACTCTTATTCTGCAATTGAAGTCGATTCAACTTAAGTCTATTTGCTATAAGTGCCAAAGCATATACTACAAGGCCTAATGTGCCCATTGCTATAATAACTCCTCCATACCAAAGAAATGGGTACTCCTGAGAGCTTCCTATATTTAAAATTCCACTAAACAAAGCATAACTTATACATATGCTAAATATTGTTAAGTAAATATAAGTAAACCAATTTTTACGTGTTTCCATGTATAACATTCTCCTGTAAGCCAGATATAAAAAAGAAATTTATGGTATATTTTTAATTTTTACATTTTACTGTTATTCAATTATAAATGTACCATAATTTCGACAGCACGAAAAGTGTTTTTACGACAATTTACTCTCTTTTTAGATTTTAACCGATTTAGTTTTATTTAGTCTAAATAGTATAATTTTGGATGTATTGTTTATATTGTTAAAATTCTACCTGATGTTTATGTAAGCGAGATTAATTCTAATGGTAATTTTGCCGACACGGGACTAGATTACCAGCGGCAACCTAGTCATGAATGGTGACTTTTGCAGTCGGCAAAAATGCTTGCTCCAAACAGTTTCTATCTTTTTTCGTTTCGTGCTTCATCTCGGATTTCTTCTCTCATACCCTGTAGAGCATCTCTTCTTCTATCATTCTTTTCTTCTAAGTCACTTTTCATCTTTCTATCATCTGTTTTTTCAATTAACTCATCTGCTGCTTCCATGTTTCGTATAGTATGGTTAATATTAAATTGAATTTTATCAACGTTGTCGCTTCTATCATCTGGTTTTGGTTTATTCATAGTTTTCTCCTCGTTTATCTGTATTTTTGTTGTTTGATAAATAATCCAAATAACTAATCTTCTTACACTTTATTAATCATCGTCCATCTTAATTTCCTCTGCTCCAGACTGTTCCATTACTGACTTAACCTCTTGAGCTTTATGTCTTGCACATTTAACAAATACTACTATTCCGCTATCCTCAGTTAGCGCTGTTATACCATTAACAAAGGATTGAAGCTGACCAGGATCATCTTGGTCAGTTTTAAAGGTTGCATTAGTATGATTATCATTTACATCATTAATCATGTTTTGAAATTTTTCCTCATCATAACTACTGATAATCATATCTCTTCTTTGAATCCCACTATTTTTTAGTGTATCAACCACACCACCTACTTGACTTGGATCAAGAAATCTACCTATTATTTTAATTAGTAATCCCTCCTTACTTAACCTGCAAAAAAGCTAGGCTTGTGGAAGCTTAAAGCGCAGACAAAGCTTAGTTGCACTGATATTTTTAGTTTTTATAGTGCAGCTAATTTTAATTTATTTTCAGTAATTATTTAATTGTTCTTTTGCTATTATGCCCGAAAAATGTTTAGATATTATTAAAAAAAATCACCAAATTTTTTAATAAAGAACATCATATGGAATAACTTAACATAAAAGGCACGCTGACAGCTCAATTCAAAACTGAACTCATCAACGTGCCTCCTAAATTCTTATGAATTAAGCGCTATTTTTTTACAACAGGTATCCAAACCTCTGTATAAAATTTATCATCAGAGATTTCATAAGTCAATTCAAGCTCTGGTCCATCAGCATGTTCATATCCTGAAGTAGGGAACCATTCTGGAAATATACGTTTCCAAATAGCCTGTATTTTCTCTGGTGCATTTTCCATGCCATGTTCTTCTGTCTTAAATATCGCCCATGTATAAGGCCCCACATCAACAGTTACTAAGTCGTCTGGAATCTCTGCCTTCCCATCGAAATCAATAATTCCTATCATATATTGAAAGGCATTATCAGTTTTATTTCCGTAGCACATAATAGAATTTATCTTACATAAACCTTTTATTTGCGAAGGAACATCAATAGCACTAAGTCTATCAATTATACCGGTTTTTACACATCGAGACCAAAACTGCGGAACCTGTATAAAGTTATTATAGTTTGTTGAATCAATTGTTGTTTCAACACCAAACACTCTAAAACTAGATTTTTCTTCGATTTTATAATTCATAACTACCTCTCCTTTAATTGAAATCTGAAAGGATATACGTGGATATGCTTTTAGTGAAACACCCTTATCGCGCGCCAACGAGGGCGTAATACCATGCAAATTTTGAAATGCACGTGTGAAAGAATTTGGTGAATCATAACCACATTTTAGAGCAAGATCAATTATTTTTATACTGCTATTCTGAAGTTCAAAAGCGGCAAGGGTTAATCTTCTGCGCCTAATATATTCAGAGAGCGGTACATCAACTATAAAGGAAAACATCCTTTGAAAGTGATAAGTTGAGCAGCAAGCAATTTTTGCTATCTCCTCAAAATCAATTTCATTGTCTAAATTATCCTCAATATAGCTTATGGCACCATTCATTCTTTCCAGCCAATCCATATACACCACCTTCTTTCAATAAAAAGTATAGTCTATATAAAAAAAATCTTCTCCACATTTCATGCACTTAAATGTGTGCTATTTACACCCTGCTTTCATAAATTTGAGTAATAATTTTTTCCATAGGCAGTTCCTTTATTGATATATCAGAAAACTCACACATATCTGACAAACCTTGTATAAAAGTACTAATTGACTTATTTTCTAAATCAACTTCAAGAGTATACTCAAGGTCAGATTTCTTTTCAATAACTTTTACCCCATCAATTTTATTATCCAAAATAGGCTTTGTCAGAACTAAATGAACAATTTTTTTAGCACCTAAATTAAGCTGTAGATTCTGCAATGTATCATCAAAAACCTTTTGACCATGATTTATTATTATTACCTTTTGAGCCAGTTGCTCAACATCCTCAAGGTCATGAGTAGTAAGTATAAATGTCGTCCCAAGTGTATTCATTTCCTTAATAAATTCTCTGATGCGCTGCTTTGCAATTACGTCAAGACCAATTGTTGGCTCATCTAAAAAAACAATTTTAGGTTTATGTAACATTGCCATTATAAATTCGCACTTCATTCTTTCTCCTAAGGAAAGAACCCTTGTAGGTTTTCCAACTATGTCCTTTAAATCAAACAACTCCGTTAGATTGGAAAGGGTTTTTTTATAATCCTGATCTGAAATAGAGTAAATAGCCTTATTCATATTAAAGCTATCTATTGGTGGAATATCCCAAACAAGCTGCGATTTTTGTCCAAAAACAGCTCCAATATTTCTTACGTAGGTAGTTCTATCCTTGTTTGGAGTATAGCCTAATACTGATATATCACCACTTGTGGGATACAAGGTGCCAGTTAACATTTTTATTGTAGTAGATTTTCCCGCACCATTAGGTCCTAGAATACCTACTATCTCACCCTCACCAACCTCAAAGGAAATATTTTTTACCGCATCAACCAGAACTTTTTCCCTATTAAAAAAACTCTTAACCGTTTCAGAAAAGCCGCTCCCACGCTTATAAGTCTCATAGGTTTTTGTTAGATTTTTAACTGTAATTATGTCCATAAAGTTTGCTTAGCCCCCCACTCCTTCATATAAATGTATCATGTGCTTGTATAATAGAATCCCTATCATAGTAAATATAATACAAGGTATTAAGCTAACAAACATTGCTATATTTACCTTCCCCAAAAGGGCCGTTGCCGGGAAATATCCCACCATTGCAACTGGAATTATAAATGCTGTAAAATTAGTAATAGCTTTATTGAATATACTTTGTGGATACTTTCCAAAGGCGTTGATACTATCAAAAATTTCAGGTATTCTCGAATTGCCAACCCATTTAAAGGAGGTGGCTGCCATGATAAGTGAAATCCCCATCATAACTAAAAGTCCTGCTACAAACAATACTATAAACTGCAGCCACATAAGCAATGTGATTGCACCCACATGAACTATTGAAAATACAAACATTATTCCTCCACCAAGGAGTAAACCAAGACTATCAAGCGAAAGTGTAGAAGCAATTAAATAAAAAAGACTATCTACTGGCTTTATTAATACAATTTCTAAGCTGCCATCAATAATATGACGCATTGTTGTCCACATGATTCCGTTGAAAAGTATTCTGGCTATTCCAGATGATATGGTGAAAATGGCCTGAATTAACAACACCTCATAAAAGGACCAATTTGGAAAACTAGCTCCTGAACCATAAATCATAACTGTTACTAAAGGAAAGAGTATATTGCTTACAAGCATGATAAAGTTATTGAGAAAGAAGTTTAATCTGTATGTAGACGCTGTTGCAAAGGAAACTTTAATACACTCCTTGTAAATACGCAGGTATTTTTCCATCATACTAAGCTCCCACCCCCGTAAATCTTTTCATTGATGCTCTGTATATAACTTCGCTAAGCATGACAGTTACAGCTACCGCAAGAGCTTGTACTCCTACAATCTGTGGAATACTCATTGTTATATCTGCCAGCTTATATTGACCTGTGTAAACCATTGTTGGAACATATGCAACATACTGAAAAGGTAAAAAGAACATCAGCTTTTGTATGGGCAAAGGGAAAAACACAAGTGGCAGCAGCCCTCCAGAAAAAATACTTAAAAGCAGTTGAAAAACGCTGCGAATTCCACTGGATTGTACTAGCCAAAAAGCTGTCATTCCTATAATATAATTCAAATAAAAGTTCATTAAAAAGGCTAACACAATTGAAAGGACTGACCAGCCAAAGCTTGCTGGTATCATATTAACTTTAAAAATAAAAATAAAAATTAGTAAGCAAGGTATAAACTCAAAGAAAAACCCTAAAATGCGGTGCCCTATTTTTTGGGACAGAGCAAAAAACCTATGGTGAATAGGCCTCAGTGCGAAAGTTAAGAACTTTCCTGTTCTAACCAGCATTTGAAGATTCCAATCAGCAAAATCCATCGTCAAATAGCCTATTAATGCTGTAACTCCAAAATAGGTTATCATTTGAGAAAGTTGCATCCCATTTATATCTGAGCGTCCCGAATACACCGCAGTCCAAATAAAATACTGTACTATAAAATAGACTGGTCCAACAAAAATGGAAACCATAGAATGAGTGCGGTAGGCACTCCATTCCTTGTAGGTCACAAATGAGACAGCTTTTATTACTTCTAACTTATGTTTTATGTAATTCATTATATTAGTCCTGACCACATTATTGTAGAAACATTATATAGTCCATGGGCATACCATTTTTCACCCACAACAGGTACAAACCATGCAGCTACAAGCTTTTCAACTGGATCAATAATTAAACAGCAAGCCCCATAGCCCTCATGAAAATATGTACCCTTGCTATAAATATTAGCTAAGTTATTTCTCATATCAGGTCCCAGTCCATATTCACGAGTAACTCCTCCTGCACCCCAACAATAATCCTTAATTTCTGGGGTTGTATATAAGGTAGTCATCTTCTCAACAGTTTTTCTTCCTAATATTCTTTTGCCATTGTATGTACCTTTATGAAGCAGCATAGTGCCAAATTTGCATAAGTCAAGTGCTGTTGAATGTAGTCCACCTCCTGTAGAAGGAATCTTGTCCCGAATACCATTATCTATTTTTTCACCAGCTAGAATTGCATTTATTTGTTTTTCCATGCGTCCATCACGTATATTATGCCTTTTTGCTTGTTCTAGTGACAAATTAAAACAAGTGTCATTCATCTCGCAGGGCTTAGTTATATTTTCTATAATATAATCATTTACAAAAACGCCACTAACACGAGATATAATTTCACCTAAAATTACATATCCAAAAGAACAATATGCCCACTCTTCACCCGGTTTTGTCCTCATTCCAGTAGATAAAGCAGCTTCAATCCAAGTATTAGCGTTAATAGTTTTCATGTTTTCTATAAATGCCCAGGGAGATTTAAAGTATTTATTCTCAAAGCTGCCTTCGTCAGGAACCATTCCTGATGTGTGCGTAAGAAGATGTGCAACGTTAATCTTATCAAACGGGGGAGCTTTAAACTCATCAATAAACTCACCAACTGTTTGATCAAGACGCATTTTACCATCCTCTACAAGTTTAAAGATTGCTGCGGCACAGAATAATTTTGTAATTGAGGCTATAGCTTGAATGGTGTCTGGCTGCATAAGACGGTCTTCGTTTTCTAAATATGAAAACTTACCCATTGCGGCATTGGCAAAAACCTTTCCGTCTCTCGCAAGACAATAATTTGCCCCTTGGAGTTCATTTGCATCAATCATTTTCAACAAATGATTATTTAATATATTTAGTCTTTCTCCATTATAGCCCACATCACTAGGTAAAAAAGGTGTTTCAGAATTAATCATTGTCATTCTCCTTTATTTTAATAAATTACATTTGAGATTATGTTATGTAATTTTACCATATTGTAACATATGTTAACAACCTAAGAATTCTACAAAAAATATTAAATAGTTACTCAGGCTGTAGCTATGCTTTAAGCATTCGTTTCATTATCTTTCCTGTACTGTTTTTTGGAAGGCTCTCAACAAATTCTATTCTTCTTGGCAGCTTGTATACTGCAAGCCTTTCTTTTAAATAGTTGTGAAGTTCTTTTGAAGTACATTCCTCACCATCTTTTAAAACAACAAAAGCTTTAACGTATTCTCCCCTAAGGTCATCATTTATTCCTACAACTGCAGCCTCTTTGACCTTTGAGAATTGGTATATTACTTCCTCAACTTCTCTTGGGTAAACATTCATGCCTCCAACAATAACCATATCCTTTTTTCTGTCTACTATAAAAATGTATCCGTCTTCATCCTTTTTTGCCAGGTCCCCAGTATGAAGCCATCCATTTAGTAGGGCCTTTTTTGTCTCTTCCTCCTGTTTGAAGTATCCCAACATTACATTTTCTCCCTTGACAGCAAGCTCTCCCACTTCGCCTGCAGGTAGCTCGATATCATTTTCATCAACAATTTTGCACTCAACATACGGAATCGGCAATCCAATGGAGCCTTCTTTTTGAACTCCAAAGGGTGGATTAAAGGAAACTGCTGGAGAAGCTTCAGTGAGTCCATAGCCTTCTACTACAGGAAGCTGCATGATTTCTTTTGCCTGCCTATATATTTCAACTGGCAGTGCTGCTCCACCAGAAACAGCCAAACGAAGCTTAGGAAAAGTAATATTATTCTTACCCGCCTCCAGTAAAACTATATACATTGCAGGAACGCCCATAAAAACTGTAATTTCGTCTTTTAACAGAGATTCAATAACATCTTTGGGTGTAAATGTCTCTAGAATTGTAATGGTTGCACCAGACCACAGTGGCATCAAAATGCAGGCTGTGAAGGCAAATACATGAAACATCGGAAGTACACACATGTATGTATCATCGTGCCTTGCAGTAAGTCCAAGGAAGCACTGCTCGGAATTTATCAAAAGATTTTTATGAGTAAGCATAGCGGCTTTCTGCTTTCCAGTGGTACCAGAGGTATAAAGAAATGTGGATATTGCATTTTCATTAGTAAAGTCTTCAAAGTTGTCAGTTGAAATCTCTAAAATACTTTTTTGAAGCTCCTCATCTAATACGATAACATTTATGCCTAGTGCATTTTGAATAGATTCTTTAGTAAGCTTTGCTTTTTGTAAGAGTATAGGATGTATGATTATATAATTGGCTTCTGAATCCTTAACTAGATAAGAAACCTCTTCCATTGTAAGCAGTAAATTAATTGGAACTATTATCCCGCCATTTCTTACAGTGGCTAAATACGAATAGACAAATTCTAAAGAATTTGGACAGCTCAATATAACCCGATCGCCTTTTTTTATTCCTAATTCTTTAAAGTAGCTTGCATAACTCAACACAATTTTATCAAGTTGTCCATATGTAACATTACTACCCTTAAATTTTAATGCAACTGTATCGCTGTTATAATTGTTTTTGTAAATAGTCCCCACCATCTTATTCTTTCCTCCATAGTATTTATTTGATATTTTTGTAAACATTGCTAAAGTTTCATATATGATTATACTATATCAAGGAATTTTTTGAAATAAGTACTTTTATATGACAAAAACTCCCAGATTATTTTCTGGGAGTTTTTGTCAATGTGCAACTGTTATGTTAACTATTTAAGCTAAGTCCTTTATACCATGAACTCTTTAATTTTCTTATAGATTCCTTCAGCATCCAAGCCATACTTTGCCAAAAGCTCCTTAGCTGGACCTGATTCACCGAACACATCATTCATACCAATCTTCAATACCTTAGTTGGTAATTTTTCAGATAAGCAATCACATACGGCACTGCCTAGTCCTCCAATAACAGAGTGTTCTTCCACAGTTACAACTTTACCAGTTTCTTTTGCAGCTTTAATAATTAAGTCCTCATCTAATGGCTTAATGGTATGGATATTAATTACCTTTGCACTAATACCGTCAGCCGCTAATTTTTCAGCCGCAGCTAAGCTTTCAGAAACCTCAAGTCCTGTTGCAATTATAGTTAGGTCTGTACCCTCTCTTAAAACGATACCCTTCCCAAGCTCAAATTTATAATCTTTATTATCGTTTATCACTGGTACTGCCAGTCTTCCAAACCTTAAATATACAGGTCCAGTATGCTGGTAAGCAGCATAAACTGCAGCCTTAGCTTCAACATCATCTGCTGGATTTAATATTGTCATTCCAGGAATTGTTCTCATCAAAGCAATGTCTTCATTACATTGGTGAGAGGCGCCATCTTCTCCAACTGATATTCCGGCATGTGTTGCACCTATTTTTACATTAAGATGAGGATATCCAATAGCGTTACGTACCTGTTCAAATGCGCGTCCTGCAGCAAACATTGCAAAAGTGCTTACAAATGGAATCTTTCCTGTAGTAGCTAATCCAGCACCGATACCAGTCATGTTACATTCTGCAATACCACAGTCAATATGACGGTCTGGAAATGCCTTTTGGAAGACACTTGTTTTTGTAGCTCCTGCAAGATCGGCATCCAATACCACTAAGTTATCATATTTGGCCCCTAATTCTGCTAGTGCATTACCATAGCTATCTCTTGTAGCAATTTTCTTTATTTCTGACATAATGCTTCACCTGCTTTCTCTAATTCTTTCATTGCAATTTCAAATTCTTCGTCATTTGGTGCCTTACCATGCCAGGATGCCTTGTTTTCCATGAAGGAAACTCCTTTGCCCTTAACACTCTTGGCAATAATTGCTGTTGGTTTTCCTTTCGTTGCTCTTGCTTCATTAAAAGCTGCCTCTAGTGAATCAAAATCATGTGCATCTGCATTAATCACATGAAAATTGAAGGCTTCAAATTTCTTATCTAAAGGTTTTGGTGAACATACGTCATCAATACAACCATCAATCTGAAGATCGTTATTATCCAAAATCAAAACCAGATTATCTAATTTTCTGTGACCGGCAAACATTGCAGCTTCCCAAATCTGCCCTTCCTGAGATTCACCATCCCCCATAAGCGTATAGACACGGAAGTCCTTGTTATCCATTTTGGCTGAAAGTGCCATTCCAACTGCTGTGGAAACACCTTGTCCCAAAGATCCGCTGGACATATCTACTCCTGGAATATGCTTCATATCTGGGTGTCCCTGGAGATAAGATCCAACATGACGCAATGTTTTTAAATCTTCTACTGGAAAATATCCTCTATTTGCCAGTGTAGAATATAATCCAGGTGCTACGTGCCCTTTTGATAAAACAAAACGATCCCTATCCTGTTTGTCTGGCTCCTTAGGGTTAATATTCATTTCTTTAAAATAAAGATAAGTAAAAATCTCTGTTGCAGACAAAGATCCTCCAGGATGTCCACTTTTAGCACTATGTACTGCAGTTATAACCCCTTTTCTTATTTCATTGGCTGCTTGTTGTAATTCAATCTTTTTCATATTCATCCTCCTTGTGTTTAAAGTCTTTCTTTTCTGATGAGTATATAGTATACTTTTATTTCCAAATTTCTTCTATTTTTATGATAGCAGCATATTTACTAAATTTAACTACCACATAATATAATATCACGTTTATTTAATTGAATAAAGGTATAATTAACTGTATCTCCCCCAACCTTTTGATTTTCCATTTATGCTACAAAGCTATGATAAATATTACTTAGATATTTAAAATTTGGACGTTTGGCTGATTCTATTAAATACGCGGATATTTTTGCCCCTGCAATTCTTTTCTTATTCAATAATTCAATAATTTTTTCAGCACTTGCAATACCAATTCCATGTCCATAATAAAGCTTATTTCCGATATCAAAAACATTTTCACCCTGCCATTCTGGGCTTAGTGGGTCTACTTCTGGATTTTTAAAGTACCTACAATCACCAGGTATATAATCCGCCGCATTCCAATACTCCCTAATACCAAGGTCACTATCAAGATGCTGCCAGTTCATAAGATATATATCAGGAAATAATTTATTAAAGAGATTTTCTGGTAATATATCTACTAAAGCTTTATAATAAACAATAACCATCGCTGTAGAACACTCAGTTCCATATTTTGAACTGTTAATATAAATATCCCTTATTGCTTCTGATGGTTTAATTCCACTATTCAAAGCAAATCCACCCTCATTTGTTCTAGTCCAGAATTTCTCATTGCATTTGGATTTACGGAAAACCCTAAATGAAAATTTGCTTCTGTAAAGGTCCTTTGATGCATTTATTATACTTTTTCGAAGTTTTACTTCAAATTCTAGTTGCTTAAGAGAATCATAATTATACACCTCCCTGCTTTCTGCTAAAATTCTTACTATATCAGCTTCAATACTATTTTGCGTATATTTATTAATAATAGTATTGGAATCTATCAAATTGCCTGCTATTCTTATCATTGTGATTCCTCCATTATCCCCTTAGCGATATCTGTTCTTAAATAATTGAATTTAGATCAATTTACTAATTAAATTTGCTTTTCTGATAAAGCATACCGATGTGGATTACTGCTTTGGAGGCAGGTTTCTCCTGTATAATAAAGGAAGTCCTTGTTTACTTTAATCCATTGCATTGCACACTTAAATTTATTTTTTGGAGTTTCCTTTCTGTGTATATCTATGCAAGGTATAAAGTTTAGTAACTTACTCGCCAGTTCAACATCCTTTGGGTTTAAAGAACGTAAACGTTGTGCTATTTTAATTAAACTTTGAAAATCTGAAACCTCAAAGTATATCCAAACCAAGTCATATATAAAGGCTCCTCTCCTATAGCGATTGAAAATCATCTCTTCTATTAGATTTAAAGAGCTTCTGTCTTTATATACCTTTGCCAGTAGTATTGCTGCAGCATCTAAGACCTCATCAAATTGCTCATTTAATCCATCATCCATGTAACCTGTCTCCAGAATCCACTTTAGTGTTGGGTAGTCATCTTTCTTATTTCTGAATAAAAAGCGCTGAGAATTTGAAATTTCTTTTAGTAATATACCATTTGCAATATCTAATGAATTCTTATTTCGTAGACTTAAACTATTAGAAAAATTAGTTCTTTTAATTTCAGGTTGAAGTAAAAACAAAGTTCCAAAACGCACATTTTTATCATTGATTAATTTAGCTGCTATTTGCAAATTATTAACAACTAAATCTGAGAATTTTGCTTTCATTTTATCAATACCTTCATTAACCCTTATTTTATCTAACATCCCAATTTTTTTTAAATATATAGACATATAAATACTTCCTTAATTAAATATTAATACTTATGCTTTATAATATGTAACAAAATCATAAAATGCTATATTTGAACTATAAGTATCTAATAATTTTTTATTACTCATTAACATAATACCTCTCTGTAACATTTATGTATTGCGTTCATATACTGCTATTATCTAGTGTTTATCGCCGCTATTACTCCCATTTTTAAGTGGTAGCTATTAAGGCTTCGACTATAGATAAAGTCTTCTAAGTATCAGAGAGTCCCCATCTGATACCTGGGGCTCTGTTAATCTTATGTCTACTTATAAACATAAATAATGGTAAAGAATTGTATATGAGGAGCAAACAAATGGACACAGAACTTAAACGCTTTTATGAAAATATGTTGGAAATGTATAAAGAAATTAGTATTCATGATGCGATGTTATGTAAATATAATACTGAGATTTTTAATAAATATTATGAAGCTGTATCTCAAGATATGATGAATTATTGGAAAGAATATAATAAGTCATTAGATAAAAAATTCGCTGAAAAAGATGGAGTTCCTTGTATAAATAATCAGGCTAGCAAAAACATTATTCCGGCTAGCAAGCATGATATTTACAACTATTCTACACGTCAAAGCATGTTAAATCCTCAGTTTCATGCCATAATGAAGCTTGATGGAAGATTGGACTTTTACAGATTGAAAAGAGCAGTACGACTGTCTTTTGATGCAGAACCTGTATTAGGAAGTCGTTTTGTTGAAGGTGTTCGGCCATATTGGAAACGTTTAGAAAACCTTGATAAAATCTCTTTTTGCTCACTAGAAGTGACCAATAATTCTGATTCTGCTATTTTTAATTTCTTGCAGAGTCACTTGGACATGTCAAATGATCCAATGATAAAGGTTAAAATAATACGAGCTGAGAAATATGACATATTAGCTGTTAAAATCAGTAATACATGCTATGACGGAGTAGGTACAAAAGAGTATATACAGCTACTATCCTATATATACTCTTGCCTTGAGCAAGGTATTACCTTTGAACCAGAACCCCGAAAGCATGAGAGCAACGATCAATATTGGTTAACTAATGAATTAGATGTAATTAGTAACAGTTTAATAGTGAATTCACTGCAAGACAAATCAAATACTATGTGGGCATTTCCTTGGAAACAAAGAGAAGGAGGTGCATCTTCCTCTGTATGCTTTGAATTCTGTAGCTTTTCACAGCCAACTTTAGAATTAATATACCAATATGGGAAGTCGAAAGGAGCTACAGTAAATGATCTAATTCTTACAGCATATTATAGAGCCCTTTTTAAAATATCAAAACCTCCATATGGTGCTTCTATGGATATATCTTCAGCTGTTAATTTACGTCGATATCTTCCCAATTATAAGACACAGGCAATAAGAAACTTATCCGGAGGAAGTGTAAGTACAATAGCGAGGACTAAGAATGAATCCTTTGAAGGCACTTTAACAAGAGTTATGAGTACTACAAAAAAATTTAAAAATAGAAATGCTGAATTTAATAATGCTATTAGCAATGAAAATGGTGAAAACATATATTTTACACATTTCCACGATTATTTTGAGCATATGCCACAGAACTCTAATTTTTCAGTGAAATCTTCCACCCGTATTGACAATGTATGTTTCCCGGGACTATCTAATTTAGGATATATCTCACCTTCCCTAATAAACTTCGGAAAGCTAATTGTTACAGATGCAAACCTCCTGCCTCCTGTTGTACGGTCACCAGGATTATTGCTGTTTGCAAGCTCCTACAATGGTACATTAACAATGTCAATCGGCTATTGTATAGACTCTATGCGTCAAAGGGATATGAAAAGTTTTCTTAATATAATAAAAAACGAACTAATGAGGGGATGCGAATGTAAAAAATGATAACCAGAACTTCTTTTTTTGTTAAATACTCTGAAATAGACCAAATGGGAATAGTACATCATACTTATTACCCAAAATGGTTTGAAGTTGGAAGAATAGATTATTTGCAAAAAGTAGGTATTCCTCATTCTTTTATTAATAATCAGGGCTTCTATCTTCCTCTTTCTCAAATTGAATGTAAATATAAAAGTCCTGCAAAATTTGGTGATGAAATTTTAGTCATTACATCTATAAGCTTTATCTCCTGCGTAAAAGTAAAATTTAACTATAAAGTTTTAAATAAGAAAAGTGGAAAGCTTTTAGTACTCGGTAATACTATTCATGCATGGACAGATAGAGCTATTAAACCACTCAATATTGCAATAGCAGCACCTCACATATATAAGCAACTGAGGACATCTTCCGAAAGTACTGATATTAGAAATTCTAATTTGTTTGGAGTGAAAAGTTATGATAAATCTGGAACTTTATAATAAAATGATTCAAAACGTGACCAGCTACTATAAAAATTATAATAAAATGTTTGAAAATTTTATGAATACGTATAAACAAAATACGACAATTAAAAATGGTTGCTTCCCGGCTAATGGGCATGATATCTATAATTATGTTGCACGCTACACTACGTCAAATCTCCAGATTCAAGCTTTAATGAAGCTTGATGGAAGATTGGACTTCGATAAATTAAAGCGGGCGATAAGTTTATCAGTTGAGGCTGAGCCTGTTTTCAAATGTCGGTTCGTTGAGGCAGAACCACCATACTGGGAGCCATTGGAAAATCCCGGTATAATCAACTTCTGCACATTAGAAGAAACTGATGATATCGATCAGACAATTAAGAAGCTTATACAAACCCCTATAGACATAGATAATGGCCCAATGGTGAAGGTGACACTGATACGTTCAGAGCAATATGATGTTTTAGTCTTCAAAATAAATCACTCCTGCTGCGATGGAGCAGGAGCACAGGAATTTGTAAATCTCTTGGCAGAGATATATACCAGTATTGATCAAGAGAATGGTACGTATTTACCCATTCCTAGAATAGGAGGGAGAAAGGATCAGGATAGATTATTCGAAGAATTAGGCATAACAAATCCAGATTCTATATTCATACCTGGATCAGATATTTTATTACCTATGTGGTCCTTCCCATGGGAGCAAAGTAGTTCTAATACTGCCTGTATGTCTGTTTGCAGACTCCCTTATGGCTTTCTAGATACAATGATTACGCATGTTAAAACCAAAGGATTTACAGTAAATGATTTTATACTTACTGCTTATTATAGGGCTATGCTCGAAATGAGAGAGCCAGTATATGGTCTGCCGATGGAAATTCCAATTACAATAGATTTAAGACGTTATCTTCCAGATCATAGAACCCAAGCTATAAGAAATTTTTCAGGCTCGGTTAGCACAAGCCTTATCATGTCAGTAAATGAACCCTTTAGTGAAACCTTGCGAAGGGTTTCAGATATGATGAAGGAAATAAAGGATGGGTATCCTGGGTTACAAAGTGCTCTTGGCCTTGAACGTATTGAAAAGATAAGTTTTCAGGAAACACTTGCATATTATCAAGCATCATTGGAGGCTAAGAATACACAAGCTTTTTGTCCCTTGTACTGCGGTGATAGGTGTGTTCCGACTTTATCCAATATAGGTTATATGTCAAAATCACTAATAAAGTTTGGCAATAGCACTGTTATTGATGCTTATATTTTACCTCCAGTTATTCGAGCTCCTGGACTTTTAATGATGGCAAATAGCTATAACTCTATTTTAACACTAGCTGTTGGATATTATAATAGTACTGTTAGCAGCGAGAATATAGAAAGACTCCTGAATAAAGTTAAAGATGAGCTTATTATAGGCTGTGAAAGCTGATACGTTGACTTTGTTTATATTTTTTCACTATGCCTAAAAATATACAGGCATATACTGTGGGGCTGTCGCACTAAGAAATTTTTCAACAACTATTGCGACAGCCCCACTTTCTCCTATAGAACTTTTCTCATACATACACTATTTGTATTTCCAATATAAGGCCCATAGTTTTCAATTACATCATATCCTCTATTTTTGTATAGGCTTATTGCCTCATATTGTTTTATTCCAGTTTCAAGTATAGCATATTTATATCCTTTACTTCTTGCTAAACCTTCTAATTCATCAAGAATAAACTTTGCCAAGCCTTGTCCTCTGTTTTCCATCGTAACAAATATCCGTTTTAATTCCACAGAATATTTATCGTGTTCTTTGAATGCTCCACAGGCTAAAGGAACTTCACATTTATAAACAACCACAACATCATTTATGTAATCAACCTTGTTATGCTTATCATATTGCTTTTGTAATTCCCCATACCTCCTTGCCAGATCGTCATCTAGCAGTTTAATCAGGTTGATAAAATCATCGTTCTTACTATTGGTTTTAACTATTTTACAGTCCATTGAACTCTCTCCTTTTAAATTATTTACATTATCATTATATCATTTCATCTATACAGATAAGAATTTTTGAAAGGGAGGTTAGATTTCTGAAATCGAGATATTGATCCTCAAACTCAACTCCAAACTTAGCTTCAACAGCCACTATAAGCCTTACAAATGCCACGGAATCTATTCCAATTCTCTCGATTGGTTCATCAAGGGCTATCTCTAACGCCTGAGTTTTAATACCTACATTCTCAGAGAGAACCTTTTTTAACAACTCCAGACCATTGCAGCTTGATGATAAAGCTTCTTTCTTATTTTACAGATGGTTACTGATTATCGTTAGCAATTGAGTACTGATGTACTGTACAGCCTTTTTTTGATTAAACAAAACAGAGCTTACACTATAGGAATAATGGCAAGCAGCCGCTCCACAAATTTGTCACTTTCATTAATCCAAGGATTGTGTCCCGAATGTTCAAACCACACAATTTCCTTTTGTGGCGCTTCTAAAATATTATAATAATCCTCTGCCAGTGAGGTTGGTGCATTAATGTCATGTCTGCCAAGGAAAAAGTAAACAGGCACATCAATCTTCGGATAGTCTACCCGTAGGTCAACATCATAAAGCTGGGGGTAAACATGGTTAAAGGTCATAACAATGCCTCTGAAATAATTGATTTTATCAAGGATTCCATACTCAGAAGAAAAAATATCGCGGAACGTATTGTAGCCTCTGTTTTGAATTTCAGGATTTTTGCCCATGTAACTTGACAAATAATTTAAGTATTCAGCACTTTTCCATGTGACATCCGAGCCATAATAAGGAGGACGACCGTTTGCTGTAAGCTTTGCTATTTTATCAGTATCGCCCCTTTCCTTTGCAATCTCCATTGCCTTATCATAGTCCATAATTTCTGTTTTTAGAAAGTCGACCATTTGTCCTGTACCAATCACTGCATGATAGTTTTCAGGATGCTTTGCTGCTAAAAATATACCAAGAGCACTGCCCCAAGATTCTCCAACGATATAAATTTTCTCTTTTCCAAAACGCTCACATATATATTCAGTAAGTGCATGCCCATCCTTAATATAATCATCTACTGTTAAGCTGTTTTTAGCAGCAGCAGAATAGGATTTTCCTGAACCAGGCTGTTCCCAATTCACTACCACAAAATGTTTTTCAAGCTCTGCAAGGTCATGGCGAACTGCCGCCATCTGTGTGCCACCGGGGCCACCAGCCAAAAATAGCAGGACAGGGTTCTGTGTATTTTGTCCTCGGATGGTGATCCATTCTTTTCTTCCGTTTAATTCAAGACTTGTGAGTTCAGTAATGCTGCCCTCTAAAACTTCGCCCTGATCATTGAGAATAGACGGAGTTTTCGCTGTAAATTGGCTGAAAAATGAAAATCCGAACATAACTACCACCAAGCCACACAAAACGATGCCAGTACCTTTGAGTCGTGATACTGTTTTAGAGACAGCTTTTCCCTTTCTTTTTTTTATCAGAAGTAAAATACAACGTATTAAACCAGTGAGCACAGTGACTATGGCAGCAAGCAGTAAAGCAATAAAAATAATAAACTGGATCATTTTGTATCCTCCACTGTGTTATCTCCATTTTGATAAGTGCCTTTTATACATCCACGAGCAAGGATATTATCAAATTTACCTCCCACTTGATTTAAGTGATTTACAATACTACTGTAAGCTTCCCTTGAATCAAGTTTACCTATAGGATAGTTTGGCTACTCCTTAATAGCGAACACCTCAATGCGATAGTTGTGCAAGCCGGATGATTTTGGGGGATATGGACCAACATAGACTTCTGAATCTGTATATTTACCTTGCTCAATCGACGTAGTTGTAATGTCTGTTTTAAAAAAATGCAGCCAATTTGCACTCTCGTCAAACATAATAATAGCGTAATAATTTGCATCTTCCACCGATTCCCAACTTAAGGCAGGGCTTTGGTTTTCACCAAGAGGAGAATTTGGCTTTTTATCAGCGGCAACTGCAGTCAATAGCTTGCCTCCTACTATTGATGGTGATGTGACTGTTATTGTTGGGACATCGAGACTCACATCAGAAAATGTCCCTCCGTTTCCACAGCCACTAAAGAGCATTATGGCTGACAGCATGGTTACAGCTATTAATAGTAACTTTTTCATATCATATTTCCTTTCATAGGTTTTATTTACTAACAGGATAATTATTGTTTTACGGATAACAAATATAAAAGTGAGTCCTACATACTTTCCTATAACCAATTATTCTTATAGAAAATTTGTTCTTATGTCTCTAATTATATCGCCCCACCCTGACATGAGGCTTACCTAAACCTTAAATTAACCTTAAATAAAAAAGGTACCACTAAAAAAGGAAGTACCGTTTTCATTTTCGTATTTATCTTATTTTTAACTTTACAATAAACTGACAACCCTTTCCAGGAGCAGTTTTAAGTTCTATGCTGCCATTATGGGCCTTTATAATTTTTGAACTAATGGCAAGCCCAAGTCCACTGCCGCCGGTTTTAGAATTTCTGGATTTATCTGAACGAACAAATGGCTCAAATATATTCTTAGCAACATCTTCCTCAATACCAATACCGTCATCTTCTACCATAATTTGTACTAAATCCTTTTCCTCAATAAGACTAAGAGTGAATTTCGTTCCTGCTGAATTATGCTCCATGCAATTTGCAAACAGGTTGGCAAAGGCTCTTTGGAGGAGTCTATTGTCAAATAGTATTAATATTTCTTTCTCTGAAATATCAAACTCTGTATCCATGCCTGCAGCCTCAAATTGCGGCAAAAAATGAGAGGCCTGCTCTCGCATAAATTCGCAAATATCACTTTTTACAAGTGTTGGTGTAAAGCCTGCATGGTCTAGCTTTGTGTAGGTAAATAAATCATTCATCAGATCATTTGCACGGAGGCTGTTTCTAAGAATCACATTTGCATACCGAGTTCGTTTTTCATCATCTAGTGCCTCAGATGTACTAAGTGCTTCAGAATAACCCATAATGGTAGCAAGTGGATTTCTTAAATCGTGAGAAATGTCCAATAACATTTGCTTTTTATCATTTTCTAAGTTTTCACGTAGAATTTTTTCACGCTTCAGTTCCGATGACAGCTTATAAATATCATTTTTCAGCCATAAAAATTCCCCGCCCAACCCCTCGTTATCTTCCATCTCATACTCCCCACGAGTAATTCGCTTTAGCATACCACATAGCTTTCGCAAAGGAGAAATAAATATTCTTGCTGAATACTTTGCATAAACCCATATACCTGAAAACAACAAAGTCAGCAAAACTAATAATGCAGTAATATACAAAATCAGTGCTCCTGTGTATTCCGTAGACTCTGTATTAGTAGCCACACAAAGACGTATTCGAACTGAAACAGGGAAGCCTATCACCAACCAAAAGTCCTCCTGCTCGTTGTAGGAAACACTGTAAACATACTTTCCCCCAGGGTCTGCAACTCTTGTTAAAAAATCTGTCCATTCAGATCTGGAAAGTCTGCTTTCCTCAAATAACTTGCGTCCACCAAGTTCCTGAACTCTACCATCTTCAAAAACCACCGCTGCCCCACCATCTGAACTTGCCACAGAGGAGATATCTATTTCGCTGATATCTTCACGAATAAGTGTCTCTGCTAAGTACCGTTTCTCAATGAATGAGCCTTGCAGCCAGCTATCGCTTACATAAGTGCTGATTATAAGCACCACATAGAATGACACTATGAAAAGCGGAAATATCATAAGGTAACTTTTAGTTAAGTGATTAGAAATACTGGCCTGCTCCTTGTGTTTAATTTTATACACCCACTTCACCTTCCTTTGTTGGTGAAGGAGTACAGAGCTTATATCCAATTCCTCTTATGGTAATTATGTAACTGGGATTTTTCTGGTCATCTTCTATTTTGGTGCGTAGACGGCTCAAATGCGCCATTACAGTATTATCATCGTAGAGATATTCCTCCTGCCATACCGCATTGTAGAGCTGCTTTTTAGTGAACACACGTCCCACATTTTCCATAAATAGTTTAAGCAGTGAAAACTCCTTTGCCAAAAGGAGGATGGCCCTACCATTTTTGTAACAAACAGCTTCATCTAAATGCAGACTAAGCCCACCACAGGAAAGTACATTAACCTCAGAATGTATGGCATTAATTCCAGAACTACGCTTTTGCATATGCCTTACCTGCACCTGTACTCTTGCTTTGAGTTCTGCCATGCTAAAGGGTTTCACCAGATAATCGTCTCCGCCTAAAGAAAGACCCAGCACCCTATCTGTTTCATCACCTCTTGCTGTTAAAAATATAACTGGAGTTTCGCTTCTTTCACGGATTTTCTGTACCAATTGCAATCCATCCATTTCTGGCATCATTACGTCCAAAATACACAGCTCAATTTTTTCACGTTCAAAAATATCCCATGCCATCCTGCCATTCTCAGCTATAAAAACATCGTGTCCTTCCCTTGAGAGATTATCCTGCAATAACTCCAAGAGGTCTTTTTCATCCTCGGCAATTAATATTCGCACAATAAATTACCACCTCCTACTTTTGTATTTTTCAACCTTGAAATAAAAAGCAACCTCTCGTAATCTGAAAAGCTGCCCGTAGATAATATGTCTGTATTTTATACTAAGCATTATACGTCCCGCCAGTATTACTTTTGTTCAATGTACCCTCTACTTCTATCAGAAGACATTTTACTAAATTTTTGCATACAGGACGATGACGTTTCCCCCTAGGAACAATAATAAAGTCCTCCTCGACTAAATGTGTAAGCCCCTCATCAAATTCAATATCAAATTCCCCCTCAATACAGTAAAACATCTCATCTGATTGCTCGTGCGTATGGAAATCTAAAACTCTATTTTCTGCTTGTAGTAAGTGTTCCTACTCTTAAATATGTAAATAACTCCGATATTGAATTGACTTTTTGTTTTAAATTAATTTTTTCAATCATTCTCATTTCATCTCCAAATATCAATATAATCCTTAAAATATATTTAAGAGTATCAATTTACCCTTAGGTAAATTTTTTACCGTTAGGTAAATTTTTATTGTAAGAGGTCGCAAATGATTCCATTATTATTCCCCTTATACCATTCTTCTCAAGTGAACTTATAGCTTCTATACTTCTACCGCCTGGAGTCGTCACTTCCCTTTTAAGTTCTTCCATTGCTCTGCCTGTTTTCATTGCTTTTTTAGCAGAACCAATAACCATTTTTACTGCAAGCTCTCTTGCTAATTTCTGATTCAATCCAAGCATAATACCGCTATCAATAATTGCATCTATAATAGTATAGATAATTGCAGGACCACAACCACTAATCTTTCCAGCTTTTTTAAGCATTTGAGGTGTTACTGGTACAAAACTCCCAGAATATCTTAAAATGTGTTTGAACAATTCAACTTCATTATCC
This sequence comes from Bacillota bacterium, assembly GCA_023441625.1. Lineage (GTDB taxonomy): Bacteria > Bacillota > Clostridia > Acetivibrionales > DSM-1351 > Ruminiclostridium. The sequence continues at coordinate 3,893 of JAEZOA010000127.1, read as the reverse complement.
TTTGTATAATTTCCTTGGCTAAATAAAATTATCCCGTCACCTGTTTCTATTGAAGTATTAGGTAAAGTTTTAATAATTTTTGTCTTTTCCATAAGTCTATCTTCAATAGCAATATCTGAAGTAATTGTTATAAATAACTTATCTATGGTATTTAGTTTCTCTATTTCAATAAATACATCACTAAAGTCGTCTGGCTGCATACACAGAAAAATTATTTCACTACTAAAAACTAATTTTTCATTTGATTCACATATTGTTATAGGATATTTTTCTTTTAATGCCTCTGAACTTGATTCTGACTTTGTTGTTATTAATATAGAATGTGAATCTCCTGCTTTTAGGATATTATCCAAAAGCATTTTTCCCATCTGACCGCATCCAATAAATCCTATGTTGATTGTTGGACTTTCCTCCTCATACTTCTTAACTATAATTTATATTATATCACACTATTTTCCTGTTTTCTCACTTATAACTACTGCTATACAATTAATTCTTCATCCCTATTATCCGCATCAACTTATCCAAACTTAAATAATAAGTAAAATGAAATTTTTAAAAAATAGTTTGTTTTTCATTTTAAATCATGATAATCTCTTTCTGACCGGTCAGAATATTTTTTTGAAAGGAAAATGTATTATGAATATTAATATTGAAATGATTTCCAAATATAATATTGCTTTTATAAGGCAGACAGGTCCGTATGGTTCTAATAATATACAAGCCATGGAGAAATTAAAAGCTTGGGCAGAAGTTAATCAGCTGTTAAATGATGAAACTATAATACTAGGGATAGCGTGGGATAATCCAGAAACCACAAAACCAGAAGACTGCCGATATGATACTTGTTTAGTTATATTGGAGGATTACTCTATTTATGATGATTATGTTAGCAGAACAGAGATTATTGGAGGTAACTATGCTGTGTTTGAAATTGAGCATACAGCTGAAGCAATCCAAAAGGCATGGAGTGAAATATTTCAAGAATTATACGAACATGGTTTTCAGGTAGATTTTACAAAGCCTATTATAGAAAGATATAAATACAAAATGGTTAAAATTCATAAATGTGAAATATGTGTGCCAGTTTACCCAAAGTAACTCTAAAATAAGAGTAAAAAGCTGCTTGCAGAATTTAATTTCTTTGGAAATTCTGTAAGCAGCTTTTTTATTGTCTTAATATTATTTTGTTATTTTCTGCAAATACAACAATATATAATTCTATATAATCACTAAATAATGCTTATGCATATGTAATGAATGATTATGCATTAGCAAGGGCTGATCCGAGATTCTTGCAAGCTTCCTCGGTTTCAGCATCGGGACTTTCATTGCAAATTACACTATCGCATACAAGAATTGCTCCAGCAGCATTGCAAGTCCCATCCCAATTTTTCATCCACTCTCCGTCACTCCAGCCATAAGAACCAAACAAAGCTATTTTCTTACCTTTTAATTTACTTTCACAAGCATTAAACATAGGCTCAAATTCTGTTTCCTCAAGCACCTCATCACCCATAGACGGGCAGCCAAAGTCAATGCTATCATATTCATCTACCATATCAGGGTTGAAATCTGCTGCCTTATCAGTTTTACATCTGCTCCCTTCTCTTTTGCACCATCAACAACAATTTGAGCCATTTCTTCAGTATTTCCTGTACCACTCCAATATACTACCGCTATTTTTTTCATATAAAATCCACAACCTTTCTTTTTATATTATATTTAAGTCCACAGTCTGAATTTGAACAATAATCAGAAATATGAGTATGGACTCGGTTCCAAATATATTAAGCAGCTATAGTCAGTCGCAGAATAGACAATCCTTCTGCTATTGCAAAACTAAATATGTTTTATGAAAATATTGACATTTGATATTACGTATTGTATAATGAGTACCAACTCAATGAGTTGTTAGTCATAAAAATATGCATATGTACTAGAAATTAAAACTGGTCAGAGACTAGGAGCAGAATATAATGGCTGAGTCACAAAGGCAAAAACAAAAGCTTCAAACAAGGACGCATCTTATTAATGTAGCATTAGAGCAATTCGCTAAGAATGGTTTATCTTCAACACGTACTTCAGATATTGCTAGTGCGGCAAAAGTATCTCACGGCACTATATTTGCACATTTTCCAACTCGTGAGATTCTTTTAGATGAAGTAATTGAAGAGTTTGGTATGCGTATTACCAAGAGACTACATGAATTGGTTGATAGTAATTGTAGTATTAGAGAACTTCTTGAGGCACATTTAAAAGGAATTAGTGAATATGAGCTGTTTTATACTAGGTTGGTCTCAGAAGGACATTTGTTAGTTAATGATGCACGAAATTCTTTGGTTATGATTCAGTCAGCTATTTCTTTTCATTTAGCCCAAGTTGCTCAGCGGGAAATGGAGGCATATAAAATACGGAAAATGCCTGTTGACTTGTTATTTAATACTTGGCTTGGGCTAATTAATTATTATCTAGTTAACGGAGATTTATTTGCACCGGGCGAGTCAGTTTTAAAGGTGCATGGCAAGAGACTAATAGAGCATTTTATTAATTTGATAGAAATCAAAAATGAATGAATTACAAGACTAGTGAAAAATGTTGCTCAGAAATAGTAAGAAATTAAATATAAAAGGAGAGGTTTGAGATGAAAACATGTATAGCTTGTGGTATGCCAATGAAAGAGAAGAAGGATTTTGCTATGGAGGATGAAAAAAGGGACTACTGTACTTACTGTTCAAGACCAGATGGCACTATGCAGTCCTATGAGGAAAAACTGGAGTCAATGGCTGGATTTATTATGAAAACTCAGGGACTAGATGAAAAGGTAGCACTCAATGCTGCGAAGGGAATGTTAGCTAAGCTTCCTGCATGGAAGGTATAAATAACCGGAGGGTGAGATTAATGTCCATATTAAAAAGACTTGCCAGCCTACAAAACAGAAGGGACGATGTATCTAATCAAGAGCTGGCAAGAGAGCTTGCAGCAACACAAAATATAGCTGGCATCAGAGAAATTGCAGAAAATATTTTCAATCAGGATAAAAATATCCAAGGTGATTGTGTTAAGGTTCTATATGAGATAGGTTATATTAACCCTGAACTGATATCACAATATTGTTTAGACTTCTTAAAACTTTTAAGAAGTAATAACAACAGATTAGTCTGGGGTGCTATGATTGCTTTAGCAGAAATTGCAGTGATAGAGGCCGATGTAATTTTCGAGAATCTGGAAACAGTTTATTCTGCTATTAAGCAAGGTTCTGTTATTACTATCGACAATGGGATTAAGGTTTTAGCAGCAGTTGCTTCTAAAAATCAAGCATATAATAAAAGTATTTTTCCGTATTTACTTAATCACCTAAAAACATGTAGACCCAAGGAAGTGGGGCAACATGCGGAAAGCACTTTTATTGCGGTAAATAAACACAATAGAGATGAGTTTGTAATAGTGCTGCAAGATAGGGAACCTTCCCTTACAAATGCACAACTGGCAAGGGTAAAGAAGTTGTTTAAGGCATTAGATAAAAAACACTAATCGGAGATGAATAAATGAGATATGATAACTTTTATCAGTTCTAAGAGAGGTGAAAATATGTCAAAATTATGTGAATTAATTAATATAGGCGAAACCATGGAAAAACGCCTTGCTGCTGTTGGAATTTATGATATTGAAACACTAATGAAAATAGGGAGCAAAGAAGCCTTTATTAGACTGCGACTATCTGAAGGTGATACATGCTTTTCCTCTCTTTGTGGCCTGGAGGGTGCAGTCCAAGGAATTAGATGGCATCATTTAAGTAATGAGTCAAAAGAAGACTTATTGAAATTTTTTAAGTCTTTCAAATAAAAACATATTATAAAATCTAATTATTTAAGATTAAGACTGACTGAACA